>JALCBR010000169.1 GCA_028066245.1 Pirellulales bacterium
CGAGAAAGGTGAGAACTATAAGGCCGCTTCGCCAGCCGCGTTTGTCACCAAAAAGTGCTGCCCGATGTTCTTCTTCCACGGCGAAAACGATGAATTAGTGAGCTTGAGCAGCCCTCAGGCGATGGCCAAACAACTCGACAAGGCGGGTGTGAAGAATGCGGTTCACGTTGTGGAAGGAGCCGGACATCTTGCCGCAGCGATGAACCAAGACGCGCTCAAGGCCGCTTTCGATTTCCTAGACCAACATCTGCAGCACAGCGGCGAAAAAACCAAGCCCGCCGACGACCGCGATGGTCGTTAGTGTCGACGGTCCGGCCAGGAAATTGCGGCATGGTAACGCGACGATCTCGTTGTGGAACAACCCCGTGCAAAACTCGCAGGCGCGCTTCAGGCAATCTTCAGGCGTTGGTCCACTTTGGCGCTCGGCCCACGGCTGGCTATCGTTCTGGGCTGCTTGTTGCCAACGATTGCCATGTGGTGGCTGGCCGTTGACTATCAGATTTGGATAGTACCCGCATGCTTGGCACTGCTGCTGGTGTTCTTCCTGCCACGGCGACAACGGAATCCGGGTTGGCGAGAGCGAATCGCGCACCGTCTGTTTCTGGTCGTGCTAAGAAGCATCTGTCTGTTTGCGATTGTCGCCCTCCTGTTCACGGCTTTCGCTGCCGGCGTTTCCCAACAAACAGTTTCTCCGCATGTGCGCAAGAACTCCGTGACGCGATCTCGACAAGCATCTGATTTCGGCACGCAACGTGAGACATCCACATTGAAGGTGCTCACGCTGAATCTCGCCCATGGTCGAGCCAACGGCTTTCATCAGGCCATGCAATCGAAGGAGGCCATTCGTCAGAATTTGCGCCGCATTGCGGCAATGCTGGAGCGCGAGAAACCAATCATTGTCGCCCTGCAAGAGGCCGATGGACCATCTCTGTGGAGCGGCGGTTTCGACCACGTCAGCTATCTGGCAGAAAAAGCTTCATTCGATTCTTTCGCGCGGGCGGAGCACGTACGTGCCTGGCGCATGAGCTACGGAACTGCGATGCTCTCACAAGCAGAAATCCTACTGGCGGAGAGTTTCACGTTTGATCCCATGCCACCATTAATGCCCAAAGGATTTCTGACAACGAGAATTGCCTGGCCGGGAAAACCTGATCTGCAAGTTGATGTCGTCAGCGTTCATCTGGACTTTTCGCTTTCCGCCAATCGCCGCCGTCAGGTTCGCAGAATGATCGCGGAATTGGACCCACGTGGACGGCCACTGATTGTGATGGGTGACTTCAATTGTGATTTCATGGCGCGGCGCTCGGCGTTGAGCGAACTTGCCGAGGCACTCGATTTGCAAGCCTATGAGCAAGATTCGACGCAGATGGCCACATTCGCTCTGACGAGAAAGCGGATCGACTGGATTCTCATCTCGCGAGATTTGGCGTTTGTCAGCCACCAAACACTGCCAGACGAACTCTCAGACCATTTTGCCGTGACTGCGGAACTACGCCTGGTCACCGGTACATCACAACGATGACCATGACTCTCGGTGAAACTTCTTGCAATCAATGTGAGCGAACTTATCGCGACAATCGACTGGCGATGACTTCTCGCCCTTGTCAGCGGTGGCAACCCCTCAGGCTTTGGTTTCGTCTTCCGCGTTCACCAGTGCCGCGACAATGTCCAACGACGTCAAGATGCCCACCAACTGCCCATCCGCCGCAATGACTGGCAAGCGGTGCACATGAGAATCGCACATCATACGAGCAGCAAGCAGAAGAGGAGCGTCAACAGAGATGGTCTTCGCTCCGCGGGTCATCAGATGCCCCACGGCTTCATTGACGGGCGGCGTCCAAGGCGCGCCCGTTTCCTCAACACCCTGCCGGCGCATGAAATCCACTGATGTGATCATTCCCACGCAAACTCCGTTGGCGTCAACAACCGGGGCACCGGTGATGCCTTTTTCAAAGAGATCCTCCGCGACCTCGGCCAGGAGTTGATCCTCGCGGACGGTCACAATCTTCCGGGCCATCACATCGCCAACGAGCAAATTGCGGAGCCGATCTTCCATGTCTCCTCTTGCGCCTTTGTGTATGTTCATGTTCTTTGCTCACTCGAATCAAGCGTGGCTCAGAAGCGATCGTTTCCTGATGAAGCGGCAGCAACTCTGATGCGCACGTGCCGACACGCTACCGCGACTGGTTTGACGGCAAGTATGGATGACACGCACCTAGTCTCCGCTTTGTTTCGCTGGCGTCGCCTGTGGTTCGCGAAGCGTCAAGACAGGACATTCGGCGCCGCGAATAACGGACTCGGCAATGCTGCCCATTAACAAACGCATGACGCCCGTCCGGCCGTGCGTGCTCATGACGATCAAGTTGGCGTTTCGCTCTCGGGCAAAACTGGTGATGGCATCCGCCGGTTCGCCACTGAGCAAATGATGTTCAAACTTCACGCTCGGATTAGTCGGAACAACCTTCTCCAGCATAGCCTGCAAACTCTTACGATCTGGCTCCAAGGCTCCGTAGTACATTTCGCCCACGCCATAGGCAACCGGATGTTCTTCCACGTGGACAATCAAAAGCGTTGCTCCGGTGTCTCGAGCGAGCGCAGCCGCGTAGTCCAGGCCAGCGTCACTGCAAGTCGAGAAATCCGTCGGAAAAACAATCGTATTGATCTGCATTGACCAAGTCCCCCCCGCGAGCGATTACCGAGAAGTGAAGATTGAGTTGTGACTGCTCAGTTCAATTTACCGCAAACTGCCCAAGGCAGATAGCAATGCAAAGTGGCCTCGCCTAGTACATCTGAGAAGTGCCCGGTTGCATCTCGCTGAGCAGCAGTCAATGATGAGTTGGTCGACTGTGCGGATTCGCATACCTGTTCTCCGTGACGTTGTTTGTTCCGTGATTTTGATCATCGATAACTACGACAGCTTCACCTACAACTTGGTCCAGCGTTTGGGCGAGATTGACGCCAGTGTTGATCTGCGCGTTGTCCGCAATGACCAAATGACGGTGGACGAGATTCAGCAGCTGAAACCGGAACGGATTATCATCTCCCCCGGACCGTGTACGCCGGCCGAAGCCGGTATCTCTGTTGATTGTGTTCGAGAGTTTGCCGGCAAGGTGCCGCTGTTGGGCGTGTGCCTGGGACATCAATCGATCGGACAAGCTTACGGCTCAAAGATCGTTCGCGCAGATCATCTGATGCATGGCAAAACAGATCGCATCCATCACGACGGACATGGCCTGTTCACAGGCTTGGAAAACCCATTCGTGGCGACACGGTATCATAGTTTGATCATTGATCCCCAGACGCTTTCTAACGAGTTCGAAGTCTCTGCCTGGGCTGAGCATCCCAAAAACGCCAGCCGCGAGATCATGGGCATCCGTCACCGCGACCTGCCGCTGTGGGGACTCCAATTTCATCCCGAGAGTTTCCTCACCGAGCGGGGGCCAGATATCCTTCAGGCATTCCTTTCCGCTTGAACGATCAGGCCGAGCTGACCCCAACGCAATCGACGTCTAGAGCATCTGTCCGATAGCCGTTCCGCGCACCCGAACGGACGCTTTCAAGTCATCCCCGAAGGAAGCCACGCGCCCCTGCTTTCACGCGTACGGGCGAAATTGACATTGGTCAAATTTTAGGGTGTTTCGGGCCGACAGGCACGCTGCCGAGCGCCATAAGAGGTTGACGGTTAACAGGCTACTGAACGTAACGTCAAGGTTGCCGGTGATGTTT
>JALCBR010000002.1 GCA_028066245.1 Pirellulales bacterium
AGCTAACTGTCGGCGGAACTTCCGAAGTGTCTCTGAGAGAGGCGAGCGAGTGCGATGTGGATTGAGCCATCGACTCGGCAACTGACTCCAAGAATACGCTTCGGATAGCTCTTGCGTAATCAGGAAACCTCTGGATGTACTGCTCGGACGACGGCGCCTCGCCCAACTTCCGCAGAAATCGGATGTCGGTGGGCAACAGATTGCGAAGCAGTGTTTCACGGGCTTCCGCTTCGATGCGCGACAGGTAGTCCTCAATGGCCGGCGCTTCGCCCTTGTCCCATGACTGCTTGAAGCCCCTGCACAGACGGTCTAGCTGCTCGAAGATTGACAACTGACGATCGTTCATCGAAACCTGTTCGTCTGGATGTGACGAACTGAGGGTCAGCGTGATTTGCGGGCATACAACGGAATTGTGGGCGTCGACCGAAGTTGTTCCACTGCAGTGCTGCGTCGCCGTGGAGCCCCGAGCGCCCAGCCAAACTGGGCATTCCATTCGATACGATTGTACAAGCCACTCTGCGGGCGTGCAGCAGTCAGCTCCTGACCGCTGCGCGGCTGTTGGACCTGAGTCCCGCTAGCAGCGTATGATTGTTGCATGATAACTTCAGCCACTGTTTCGGCCCAGGAACGGCGCCGACAGATGGCCGCGAGACCACATTAGGTGCGATTGAGTGCCGAGAAATGCCGGTTAGCGGCACGACAGGTTAGCCGAGCCTAGAGGTAGTTTCAAAACCCCGATTACAGTAATTCCAGGAGCGAGTTCGCCGGGGAAATGACAGTGTTCTCCACGAAAACTGGGTTTTGAATCCTGAGAGAAGGCGTTGGGTACGCCTTGCAAGTGCGTTGAGCTTGCGTTGAAAGTCGTCTGGTACGCAATAGTTAGGCTCGCGAACCGTTGTTTTAGGATTGTAGGTACATTGTGCTTGTTTTGGCAACATCTGCCCCCGATTTGCCCCCTGTTTTTCTGAATTGGTTACAGGAGTGGGGCTGCTTTGCGCTTTCCAATTCAGCATACATCGTCCATCTCGCATATCCTCCAACATGGACGCAAGGTTGTCTTGTAGTTCTGAAGTTGTCGCGTAGGCGTTCAGTAGGTTCTTGCGGCCAAACGATAAAGTCTCCATTTTGCTAAGGGGGAAACCCAATGGTCTTTACCCTGCCACGTGGAGTTCTTCTTCAAAAAGCGACGAGCCAACACGCCAATCATAGTCGTAAGCCGTGTATCGCTAGCTTTCCATGCATATAACATGCTCAAGCAAGGTTTGGATTAGTGCTTTGGCTATCGACCCCTGAGTCAATTTGGTTTCTGGTCGCAGGCATGAGTTTCCTGTAGTGAATGTAACCTTTCATCAGCATCAAGCTTTCACCCACTTCCCAAAGCGGATACGGACCTTGCATCTTGTTGGGGCGCCCTTGCTTGTCACGGGCAGTTATCGACATGTCATCTATGCCAGCGTATTGGCGCTGACCGACACGTTGCTCGAACATCAATACAATCCGATTTCCATCGTCGTCCATATCGATGCATCGAAACGAAGTTGTTACCGATGATCTTTCGGATGCGAATTCTGGGCCATCCCTCGGGACGACGACGGACAAGCGATCAGCGGTCTGCAGAATCCGAAATGAGCCCGACCATTCATTCTCCGCGCGCCGTTCACGGTACCACTCCGAGTTTTCGCGTTCTGTGTGTTCTGCAGGAATCTCGTTGAGCGTAATCGAGTACTGCCACTGGCCAGAAAAATCGCACTCTCTATGAAAAAATCGCCAACCGAAGCGTCGGTATATCGTGTATCCACCATGTACAATGACCATGTAGCAGATTGTGCTTGTCAACAAGAACGAAAGAAAATGGTCGCCAATCTCGGGTGGCTTTGAGGACCTGCTATCCATATAGCTGATAATAGAAATAATCATGAAATACTGAGCACAAGCTGCCACCCCAATTAGAATAGCTAAGACAAAATTGGCATGATTGTCGAATCTTGTTCATCGCTGTTCCACCGTGTGTCACTTCTTGTTGCGATGCAGGACCGAACGTATTGACGGCTGCGCGGTGAATGACCTTCGTGATACGGCGATTATTCCGCGAAATGTGGGCAACGCTAGAAGCAGTTTCAAAATCCAGTGGCCGCAAGGTCGTGTGGGTTCGAGTCCCACCTCCGGTACTCGCAACAACATGAATAGGTTGCGATAGATCACTGGATAGTTAGTCCAGTGCGCGCGTGTGGAATAAGGCCGCGGGGCGACTTCTTCGACGAATTACACGTCTTGCCAGAACAGCGAGCGAAGGGTGATCCGCTCCTGTTGGGCATCATCCGCCGCTCGGATCGTCGTTATTACCAGGACGAGGAGCGCAACCGCCTGACATTTCTCGTTGGCTGGTTCATCAACACGCGCGAGTTGTAGGGCGACATTGTGGACGCGTTCATTGAAGTCAAGAACGCACCACCACGGATGCCCAAGGCCGATCAAGAGGGTGAATGGGTAGGTCCAACCGCAACGAAGAAGATGGCTGTAGCGATTGTGCTCATGTTGCGATTGTGCTCATGTTGCGATTGTACTCTTGTTGCACCTGAGTACTTGCTTTGATTTGACATGCCAAAATCGCACGCTAGCGTTTCTGGCGTCAAATAGATTCACTCTTATATTTCTAACGTCAAACAGGTGACCCATGAATTTGTCGATTGGAAAACGACTTGGTGTTGGATTTGGCGTAGTGATTCTATTGATGGTTGTCGCCGCCATCATCATGCTCTGTCAACTCAATGGCGTCACGCAAGTGCAATCACAAGTACTTGATGAACGCCAGCCAGCGACTCAAGCGGCTGCAGAAGTCCTCGGCGGAATAAACGGCTCTTTAGCAAGCCTCCGTGGATACATCATTCTAGGCAACGAGCGGTTCAAGGCGAGCCGAGCACTCGAGTGGCAACAGATCGAGGAAAGCTTGGCTCGCCTTGACACCCTGATTTCAGCTTCGCAAAACGACGAAGATCGCCAGGTGATGGACGAATTGAAAACTGTCGTCAGTGAATTCAAAGAAGCCCAAGGCAGTGTGGAAGCAATTTGCCAAACCGGCGAGAATTTGCCTGCGATGAAGATCCTCCTTGAGGATGCAGCGCCAACTGCCCAGCGCATGCTTGATTCAGTTACTGGCATGATTGACACCGAGAAAACACTTTCATCTGGAGCATCCCGCAAAGAGCTATTGGGAGTTCTTGCAGACTCGCGCGGTTCGCTGGCGGTTGGTTTGGCAGCCATTCGCGCCTACTTACTGACTGGCGACGAAGTTTGGGCAGATTCATTCCGCAGCCGCTGGGAAGTTAATACGGCAAGATTCGATAGTCTATTGGCAATGCAGTCCCTTTTCGACGCGAGGCAAGCCGAGTTCTTTTCTGAGTACGTCATGGCTCGGACAGATTTCGCACCTCTCCCTGAGGAGATGTTTAAGATTCGAGCGTCAAAAGACTGGAATGTAGCGAACAAGTTGTTATCTGAAGAAGCTGCCCCTCGTGGTGCCAAAGCGAAACGTCTCATCGAGACGCTTCTGTCGAACCAACGCAATCTGCTCAAGCAAGATGCCGAATCGCTCAGCAGCGCTAGCTCTTCGATTTACTTGATCGTCGGTCTGTCAACTGGCATAAGCATCCTGATGGGGTTCGCAATCGCGTGGGCAATCTCACGTAGTGTTACCCGCCCAATTACGGGAATGGTTGAGTTTGCCGAGAAAGTGGCAGCTGGCGATCTGTCCCAAAGATCGGACACAGGTCGGCGGGACGAACTTGGGAAGCTCGCCGAAGCACTCAATAAATCTGTCGCAGCCTCGGAACAAACGCTCATTGAAGTACGAAACGCATCGGAGCGAGAGAAAGAACTGCAGGCGGCTCAAGCGCAGGCGCAGAAACAAGAAGCAGAAGCTCAGCGGAAACGAGAAGATGCTGAACGAGAACGTCAACAACAAGACATTGAGGCGCAACGGAATCGTGAAGCAGCTGAGCGCGAACGCCAGAGTCAGTTGGCGAAAGAAGAGAATGATCGCCGAGAGGCAGAGGCCCTTCGTGACCGTGAGCGTGCCGATGAAGATCGACGGCAGGCAGCCAGTTTACAGAATAAAGTCGACAGCATGCTCAAAGCATTAAAACGTGTCGAAGTTGGTGACTACTCCGAGCCGTTGGACGTTTCTGGGTCAGACGCCATCGGCCAACTTGGGCACGGTTTGCAAAAATTCTTCGACGTTAAGAAAGAGAGTGAGGAGCAAGAACGTCACCTCGCAACGGAGCAAAAGCACCGAACCGATCAGTTGCGACAGAAAGTCGATGGACTTTTGGAAGTCGTCGCCGCTGCTGCTAGAGGCGACTTGAGCAAGACCGTCACAATTCAAGGAGACGAACCTGTCGACGAGTTGGCAGCTGGGATTGATTGTATGCTGCGGGATCTACGCAAATTGATAGGCGACATAGGTGAAAGTGCGGTCCAGTTCTCAGAGGGAGCTTCGACAATTGCGGAGAACTCTCAAACTCTTGCACAAGGATCTCAAACGCAGAGTGCTTCTGTTGAGCAGATGAGTGCTGCGATTGAAGAGTTGACACGTAGCCTCAACAAGGTCAACAAAAGCGCAAATGAGACAAATACGTTGGCGAACCAAGCGATGAAAGCCGCGCAAAAGGGAGATAACGCCGTTCAACAATCAGTTGCCGCGATGGAACTCATTAAGAGTTCTTCAACGCAAATTGTCGAGATCATCCAAGTTATTTCTGAAATCGCAGGGCAAACCAATCTCTTGGCGCTCAATGCTGCAATTGAGGCCGCTCGTGCCGGTGAGCATGGATTGGGATTTGCGGTCGTTGCGGATGAAGTTCGGAAACTCGCTGAGCGTTCCAATGACGCAGCGGGGGAAATCGCGAAGCTGATTACTGAATCAACAAAGCGCGTCGATGAAGGCGCAAGAATGAGTCAGGAAACGAGCGAGTCTTTGGAACAAATTATCACGAGTGTAAATGACACGGCGGAAAATGTTTCTTCCATCGCCGAGGCAACATCGCTACAGACACAAAATGCCGATGAAGTGAAGTCAGCAATTCAGCAAGTTGCGAGTGTCGCTGAGCAAACAGCTGCCAATAGTGAGGAGATAGCGGCTAGTGGGGAACAACTTGATTCGCAAGCGACTTCTTTGCGGGCTATGGTCGAGCATTTCAATACGGGTGGAAGCGAGACTCACAAGCGCGATTCGCGTGCTGAAGACATGGCTTGGCATCGCGATGGCAAGCGGGCTCTTGCCGAATCGTCAGTCGCCGACTCCACTGTATTTCACGCAACCGCGGGTTGAGGACAAAGCGGCCGATCAAATGACGAGTGTTTAAGCGGAGGCAAGTACAGGTCGTCCGCTGAACTCAACCGAAGTCGCTGGAGAGATTTGGTGTACACTTATAACGCATCGCGACGACCGTGAAGGTACGTGCCGAGGCAGTTTCTGGCGGCTACTGGCTCTGGTCATCCGCTGGCGGTGATTGCAGAGGGCGCCTTGCTTTCGGGCGCGTGTTTTTGAGGATTCTCCGGCACTCAACTCTCGAGTGCAACAAAGGGGACGAGTCCCTGGCGGCGAGACTTGTTTAAGTTGATCGACGCCACGCTGCATCTGATCTGGCAGTTAGCCTAGAAGTTTCGGTGCAAGGTCGTTTTCTGTTGCCTCGAAGGCGTGAACGCTGCACACTCATCAGTTTCAGCAGGGCACCGGGCTCTGCACGGGCGACGGAGGAAATCGGTCGCGCGTTGAAGTAACAGGACTTCTGCATCCACAGGGGGCAGGTGATGGCCAAGTCACGATCTCCCAAACTTGATCGCTGAAAGCTCCGCAAGGCCTTTCGCGAAGACTTGGCGAACGTGTGGCAATACTGCCGCGATCTGCACGCGGACCAAACGCCGTACGCTTTCGTGCTCTATGGACTGGAAGACATCCCCAGTTTGTCAGCGCACGTCTTAACGGAAGAGAGCTTGACACAAGTTGCTGAAGAATACATCGCCAAGGGTCACTACGAAACTCTCGACGAGTCCCGGGACGAGCTGCGCTACTCAATCGAAGAACCGCGGCGAAAAACAGGCGCCTAGCAATGCGATCTGGCCCGGCTGCAACTCTTGCGATCGCCCCACTATTCTATTCCACCCTGCGGTGCTAGATGAAAAGTTCATGGTTTCAAGAACTTCAAAAAAAGGGCATAGACAATGATTGGGATTGTCCTTGAATTCGTCCTCGGAATCGCAACTATCCTCCTAGGCGCGAAAGCGTTTACGCGGAATGGACTGCCGCTAGCACGTACGAAGAACCTTACGGGCACCCCGGCAATGGTGACAGGCATCGTATGCATGGTGTTGGGCGTCGCGTTTATAATCTGGGGTTTGCTTTTTGCGGCCGCCACGATTGTCAACCGATAGGTGAGCGCCAAGGAACGCCGTATGACGCTCACCGCTTCCCACGGAGCTTTCCCGCCACCGGGTGCGGAGACCTTGGGGGTGGTACTCCCCATTGGCGTCACTCCAAGCACGTTTCCGTCAAGGCCAGCGTACTCGTCAAACGACCACTCCTTGATTGGAGGCAGTCGACGTTCGCCCGGTCGCCCATTTTGTTCTCCGGTAAAAAGAAAGGAAAAACTCGGTGCAATGAAAGACGCGGAAAATCCGCAGCGACCCCTCAAAAAATCAAAGCATGGAGCTAGTGCTCCCTTTCTTGCCGAGTCTTCTTGCGAGCTTCATGGTCGCCTTCCTTTCTGGTTGTGGTGGAGTTGCCCAACAAGAAACCGGGTTCCCCAAGTGGCAGTGTCATCAAATTAGGACACTGCCTCAAATAGGGGGCACCAAAAACATTTTGGACAACGCGCTGGATCCAAAATCCAGTGGCCGCAAGGTCGTGTGGGTTCGAGTCCCACCTCCGGTACTCTTGCCCAGCAAGGACTTACGACGATTCTTCTCGTCGGGCACTTCTTGGAATCTTGCTGAATAGGGGGCAAATTGGAGGCGCGCTTAGCTTGGAATTCGCTTGGGTCGCTCATCTGGCAGCGGTTGAGTTGATAAGCTTTCTCTACCTAAGAGATGTGTCTCATGCGGCACACCTTGTGATTCTCTCCATCTTCCGCACCCTCGGCGATAAAACCTGTCATGGCTGATCCCACGCTCGCCCTTTCTATGTTGGCAGATGATATTGGCGCAATCACGCTCGATATGCCGGGCAAAGGCGCCAATGTGCTCTCCGCGTCTGTGTTGGATGAGCTGGAAAAGATCCTGGATGAGCTGGACGGCATGGCGAACTTGGCCGGTGTTGTTGTTCGCTCTGGTAAGCCGGGGATGTTTATCGCTGGAGCCGATGTTCGCGAGTTTGTTGCTGCGATCGAGCAAGGCGGAGTCGACGGTGTGAATCGACAGTGGGTGATCGATGTCTCCACGCGCGGGCAAAGTCTGTTCCGGCGTCTTGGCTCCAGCAACTACGTCTCGGTCGCCGCGATCGACGGCGTGGCGCTTGGCGGTGGTGCGGAGTTGGCCGTGTGGTGCGATCGGCGAATCATGTCCACCAACCCCAAGGCTGCTTTTGGGTTGCCGGAAGTAAAGCTGGGCATGTTTCCCGGCTGGGGTGGAACAGCACGCTTGCCACGGATCGTGGGTTTATCCAACGCCGTGGAAATGATCACGGGGGGCGAAAACGTCAACGCCGCGTCAGCCGAACAGATGGGGCTCACCAGTGACACGGCCGCTTCCGATGATCTTGATGCCGCTGCCATTCGTTTGATTCGGGCCGAACAGACAAGCGGACAATACTTGCAGGACAGAGACGCTTGGGCCTTGCCCATCAGTATGACCGAAACGGAGCTGTACTTCCTGGGAGCAACGGCCAACGCTTACATCCAGCAACAAACGAAAGGGAACTATCCCGCGCCGATCGCCGCGCTGGAATTGATGCTGGAATCTGCGGCGGGAGACGTTGACGCCGCATGCAAGTTGGAAGCGGAAGCTTTCGCCGATATCTTTGGCACGCCGGTCAACCGCTCGCTGCTGAACGTGTTCTTCCTGACGGACCGCAATAAGAAAGATCGCGGTGTTGCGGATCGATCGATCGAGCCGGGCAAGGTTTCGTCGCTCTCTGTCTTTGGGGCAGGGTTGATGGGGTCAGCGATTGCCGCGGCTTCAGTCAAGCGGGGGATCAACGTCGCCATCTCAGATGCCAATTCCGAGTCCTTGCAGCGCGGCGTCGCCAACTTGCTAGAGGAAGCTTCCTATGATCGAGTGATTGGCGGACCGAACGCGAAGAAATCGATTGAGCTGGCTGCCAAAGTCAACGCCACGGAATCTCTCGCTGAGATGTGCGAAGCCGACATCGTGCTCGAGGCGATCGTCGAGAACGAGGACGTCAAAAAGAAGCTTTACGCCAGCTTTGAAGCCGATTTGCCTGCGAAAAAGATCCTGGCGACCAACACGTCAACTATTCCGTTGAAGAACCTTGCCGCCGGACTTAAGCACCCGGAGCGGTTCTGCGGGATTCACTTCTTTAATCCCGTCCGCAAGATGAAGTTGGTTGAGGTCATTCGCGGACCGCAAACCTCTGATCAGACGATTGCCACTGCGGTGGCGTACGCAAAGTCGATTGGCAAATCACCGGTGGTGGTCAATGACGGACCGGGCTTTCTGGTCAACCGTTGCCTGTTGCCGTACATGAACGAAGCTTTGGAGTTGATGCAGGATGGCGCTAGCATCAAGGCGATCGAGAAGGCGGCCAAGAGCTTTGGCATGCCGATGGGTCCGATTACGTTGTACGATGTTGTTGGCTTAGACACAGCTTACTTTGCCGGGATGACACTGGTGAATGCGTTCCCGGATCGGTGCGGTGTCTCCGCAATCATGGAAACCATGGTCAACGCCAAGCGGCTTGGCCAGAAGTCCAGAGTTGGCTTCTTCAAGTACACGGATCCCAGGAAAAAGGGCGAGCCTGACGCCAGCTTGGACGACCTGTTGCAGCCAGTCATGCGTGACAGACAAGACTTCACGCCGCAGCAGATCGAAGATCGATTGTTTCTACCGATGCTGTTGGAGGCCACGCGAATTCTTGAGGAAGGCATTGTCCGTGATCCGCGCGATGTTGATTTGGGCCTGATCTTCGGAATTGGCTTTCCGCCGTTTCTAGGTGGTCTTTTCTTTTGGGCGGATGCCTGTGGAGCGGAGAGCATCGTCGAGCGGCTGAAGCCGTATGAAGGGCTAGGCGAACGAATGCGGCCTACTGAAATGTTGCTACAGCTCGCATCATCTGGCGGAAAGTTCTACGATGCGTAGGCGTCCAACGAGTGGCCGTATCTGGCGGCGATGACGATGTATGGTGACGCTCTTTTGTAGCCTGACTGTGGCTGAAAAGGAGCGGGGCTTTCAACCGGAGCACTCGCAGCAGTTTTGTTGCCGTTGCTGGTAGTCCAGGATATTGCCGCGACGGTCGAGCTCAAACTTACAGCATTCGTTGATGACCTTCGCCAGTGCAGCCCGGCCGCGGCGAACGCGAGATTTCACGGCCGTCAACGTAAGTCCCAGCCGCCGGGCAATCTCTTGCTGCGGAATGCCTTGCAGTTCAAACAGCTGCACAGCTTCGCGCTGAGCTTCCGGCAATTGCTCGATCGCTGCCGGCAACCAGGAAGCAATCCTGGCGTTGAAGTTCGGGCCGGAGATGCCTTCCGTGGTCGCCCCCAGCTCTTCGTCTGAAGCGAGATGCGTTACCGTCTTGCCGTTAGCGCGATAGTGATCTGTGATCACGTTCCGGGCGATGCGGAATACCCAAGCAGCCAGCCGGTCCTCATCCCGGAGTTCGCCCAGATGTTGGTGAATTCGTAGCAAGGCCTCGTAGCAAGGCCTCTTGGACCAGATCGTCCGCGGCCGTCTCGCTTGCCACCCGCGCGCGAAAGAACTGCCGCAGCCGGTTGCCCAACTGCTCCCAGACTCGTTGCGTGGAGAATGCACTTTGCGACACGTTACCCTGCTTGGTCAGTTGTTCAGAGCGCTAGCAGCAATCGGACGTGGCATCCGCGCAGCAGTTTACCGGTTGAGGGGAAAGGTTGGGAGCTTCAGCTCCCGTGACCACAAACACTTCCCAGCGATGTCCGTCTGGATCGGTCACCCAAATCTTATCTTGGACAGCACAACAGCAGGCGGACTGGAACTCCTCACGGATCGGGACGCCGGCGGACTTCAGCCGCGTGGCAGCCTCACGGACCGCGTCGGTCGATTTGACCTGCACTCCGTAATGCGTGCTGGCGCGTTTCGCAGCGTCCGCCGCCTCGTACAGGCTGAGGTTGACCGAGGGACTTTCCGGTTCAAACTTCGCATAGCCGGGACGCCGTTTGACGGGCGACGACTGCAACAGGCATTCATAGAACCGGACAGCCGCATCGATATCCGAGACACCCAGCCCGACATGAATCCGCGCCATACCGGCAAAGGCAACCGCTGAGTTTTGTGACATTGGCCGCTCCTTTTGAGATTCTCATATTCACCTTGAAGGAGTGGACCAGCGTCCCGTCTCCTCCGCACTGTCAGTAGAGACGGAGAAGGGGAGCAAAGGACGCTGGAATTCAGGAAGTGTTGTTTCCAAAGTGCAGACCGTCGCGAAAACCCGCCTCAGCCCAGGGGCTTCTCATTCGTGGATTCCTCCCACTTCTGACCAACGCCTTAACCCTCTAAGATGGGGGTTTCGCCGCCTGCAATCGTGCAGGATGGCAGCATAGTTCGAATGCAGAAAGCCCGTCATGCCCCGACGTTACGTCAGCGATCTGGCCGATCAGGAGTCGGTCGATTCGATCTTTCGTGCCAATAACAAGCAGTTGCGGCCCAACCGCAACGGAGATTTGTACATGAGCGTGGAGCTTTCCGACCGGACCGGCGGGCTGTCCGCCTTGTTGTGGAATGCTGACGAGAAGATCTATCGCAAGTTTGAGAACGGTGATTTCGTCCGCGTGGCAGGGACAACGCAGCTCTACCAAGGCTCGCTGCAGATGATTGCTACGCGGATTTCCAAAGCCAACGAGAGTGAAGTTGACACGGCCGATTTCTATCCGTTGGACAACGCGGACGTCGATCAGTTGATCGTCAAGCTCCGCGAGCATTTTCGCAGCCTGACCAATCCGCATCTGGCCAACCTGGCAGAGTGTTTTGTCATGGACGAAGAGTTCATGCGAAAGCTCCGCTTGGCGCCTGCTGGCATCAAGAACCATCACGCATATCACGGTGGGCTGCTGGAACACGTGATCAACATGATGGACGTGGCCAAGCGAATCAGCCCTTGCTATCCGATGTTGGACATCGACCAGTTGTTGTTAGGTTGCTTCCTGCATGATCTGGGGAAGCTTGAGGAATTGGAATATGAGCGCGGCTTTGCTTACACGGACGAAGGGCAGATGCTGGGTCACGTCATGATTGGCGTGCGGATGTTAGAGGAGAAGCTCGCTCAGTCGGAAGAGTTATCTGGAGAGCCATTCCCCGGTGAATTAGCTATGCGGCTCAAGCATCTGATCATCAGCCACCACGGGGACTACGAGTTTGGCAGCCCTAAACTACCGATGACGCTGGAAGCTGTGGCGCTGACGTATCTCGATAACCTGGACGCCAAACTGCATTCGTTTGAAAAGCTGATCAAAGACGATCCCAACGTTGATTCCACCTGGACGTTGTATCAGGCAAACATTGGCCGCAAGATCTACAAAGGCGGCAAGGATGCATGAGTCCGATGGCGTCCGTCATTTGAGGACACGCACATTGCCAACGCGGCAAGAAGAAGCCCGCCGCACTTCGCACGTAGCAGTTTGATTCAACACGTCAGACACGTAGGACTGGCGTAGGCTGAAATTTTCCATCCAGGATGCTGGAGCTGTCACAGCCGAGCCAACCATCCAGGACGCCGGCATAAACGCTGCGGAAATCTGTGTGGAACTTGAGATCGCCTGCTTGAAGATCAATCAAGCTGGGGTGGGCTCCGATGGCGCCGGACTGAACTGGAGCCCCAGCAAGAAACATGGGTGCGGCGGTGCCATGGTCCGTTCCGGCCGAAGAATTTTCCCGCACGCGACGGCCAAACTCGCTGAAGCTCATCACCAGCACGCGATCTTGTTGCCCGCGGGCTTGGAGATCTTTCAGGAACGCGGTCGTGGAATCTCCCAATTCACGCAACAGCGCTGCGTGCGTGTCCACCTGGCTGGAGTGTGTGTCGAATCCGGCCAACTCAACGTAGTAGATGCCTGTCTCCATGCCAGCGTCGATGAGTTGCGCCACCAGTTGCAGTTTGCGAGCCAGCCCATACCCAGGGTATGTAGTTGGGCCACTCTTCTCGCTCAGCGATTCCTGCACTCGTTGGCTGGAATCAATCGCCGAGAGTGTGCTGCGTTGAATGAATTGCGCCAGCGCTGATTCTCTTTGCGTGGGCAGTTGCGAAAGCTCGCGAAGGGTATCTGTGGTCAACGCGCCGCCGGAAGTGCGGAGACGGAACGCATCCAGCGAATCGATCGAGGGCACGGCTGTCTCTCGCGCCACCAACGCCAGCGGCAATTCGTTGGCTCCCAAATGCAGTGCAGCTGCATCGCGTGTTGTCTTGGCGGCTTTGCTGTCCAGCGCGCGGCCCAGCCAACCTGTTCGTGGCGAAAGATCCTTGGGCGCTGCCGAATGCCAGATGTCCATGCTGCGGAAGTGCGAACGATCCGGGTTCGGATAGCCGACGCCTTGCACGACTGCCAATTGATCTTGTTCCAGCAATTCGCCGAAGCTGGAGAGGCTGGGATGAAAGCCAATGTGATCATCAATTTTGATGATTTGTTGTTCCGGGATTCTCAACAGGATGCGATTCTTGGCGTACAGTGGGTCTGCGTAAGGGATCACCGTGTTCAGTCCGTCATTACCACCGGAGAGTTGAATGACAACCAACACGTTGTCTGGCTTGGATCGATTTCCGTTGCGGCGGAGACTGGCTGCCTGAGCGGTGCGGGCCAGGAATCCTGGCACGTCCAAGCCCAACGCGACCAGCGAGGATGTTCCCACGCTCGTCTGCAGAAAACGGCGTCGTGAAAATGGCGTTGTCATGTCAGCACCACGAGGTTTGACTGAGAGCTTGTGGGATCTGGTTGCGTCAAGCAACATGAAATTCGGGTCGCGCGGCAATCGCTTGCACCACGCGGGCAAGGCGTTGAGAACCGTTGTCGTTTTCCGCTGCCAAAGCAGTCAACCGAAGTTGAACATCTGCGGGCAACGGTCCTCCCAGCAACAAATTTGTCAGCCAGATCACCTGTTCGGCCGGCGTCGTGAAACCGTTCTCGGCGGCGATTTCCGCCAGGTCCGGTGGTGACTTGAATCGGTTGTCAACTCCGGAAACCATTGCCCAGATCAAGTTCATGCGAGATAGCAGCGCCGCGGAGTTGATCCATTCACGACCGCCGTCCCAACCTTTGACGTTGGGTGGATAGAAGACGGCCTGGCCTTGAGCACGGAGGTCATCAGCCAGTGCAAAGGCATTCACGCTGAAATTCAAACCGCGCATCACGCCAATTGCCATCTCCACTGGCGATTTGACTCGCTGTCCGAGCGCATGTTCGGAGAAGAAAAGGTTACTGCTCAAAATTCGTTCGACGAGCCACCCAGTATTGTAGTTATGTTTTCGGTATCCAGCTGCCAGGGCTTCGATGAGTTCGGGGCTGGGATCGTCCGTCTCGCTGATGAACGCGCGATAGAACTTGCCCACCAGAAATTGCGCTGCGGCAGGCTGTTCCAACAGGATGCGAATGATGTCTTCACCGTTCCAGTTGCCTGTCTGGCCGAGAACGGTTTTGCTGCCCTCATCATGTTGATAGGAATTGAATTGGAATTCCCGATGGCGAACTTCCCAGCCAGTGAACGCGCGGGCGGATTCCTTGATATCATTTTCTGTGTAGTTCCCTAACCCTAAGCAGAAGAGCTCCATCACCTCGCGAGCAAAGTTCTCGTTGGGGTGAGCTTTTTTGTTGGTGGCAGAGTCTAGCCATAGCAACATGGCGGGATCACGAGCCATACCCAGCACTAAGGGTTGGAACTCGGCCAGGGCCTGGCGCCGAATGAGCGCGTTTTGTGCCAGCATGAGCTCCGCATCTTCCACCTTGGCAGCACTGGTAGCAAAGTGCCCGTGCCACACCAGCGCGACGCGCTCGAGCAGCGGATGTGGGGTGCGGGCCATCAGATTTAGCCACCAGGCGGGAAGGTTCTCCACATTGCCGGTGGCCAGCAAGGCGGTAACTTGCGTCTCAGAATCCGCGTAGAACGCAGACGTGGCTTCCGCTTGGTCAGGTTCCCGGTTGAGGAGCCTGGCCAGTGTTTTTTCTGGTCCAGCTTTCAAGGCGGTTTCAATCTCTTGCCAACGACCGCCAAAGGCAGCTCGGCGGTAGAGATGGGCAACTCGTTGGAGATTCCAAGGCGATTCCCGTTTCGGGCGATAGGGCTCCCAAGCCCAATTCGGGTCGATCCGGCTCATCAAGGTGACGGCCATGACTGAAGCTCCACTACTTGCGAGCAAGTGATCACGTTCTGCTGTCTTTGTCCTGCCCGGATATACCGGCTGGGCTCGCTCTGCGATTCAGGAAAGTCAGAGCGGTGTGAACCGGCGACACCTGGGATTGATTCGCCAGCGGGAGAGGGATCTTGGGCCTGACTGAAGGTTTCTGACGTAGATCGCTACATCGCATTTCCTGCGAATGTGAGCAATGAAATCCCGTGAGCACCACGAGTTTTCTGGATGAATGAGGAGATTAGGGGTAATTCATAGCTTATTGCAAGATTGCTGATTATTAGGAGTTTATGGAATTCGATGAAAGTTCCGGTCAGAAAACCCCGATAGTTCAGGCGAGAAGCCTCTGGGGGTCCGGACTGTTGGCTGCAAGATTTTGGCCAGGACCGCCCCTCACTCTCCCCCCGATCAGCCCGAAATTGTGAACAAAACGAGGTTTACGATGCAACGCAAACACGGAGCATGGGTGCTGGCAGCCGTCGGGTTGCTCTCCTGCCTGCTGGCGACAGCGGCCGAAGCTCAATCGAATTCTGGCCGTGTCCGAGGGCGAAGGGCATCGCGTGACCGCTCAACGCATACCAAGCGGGAGTTCCGGCCTGGTGATCTGTTCGAGATCACTCCCAGCCGACGGCAAGCAGTTTCCTTTCAGCAGGATGCCGGTGCTCCGCCGGCTCCGGCCGATTTGGACGTGACTGCTGGCCAACCGTTGGCAGGTGAAGTTATTGGGCCAGGGCATGCGCTTTCCAGTCCGGAGGGGCACTGGTCAGAAGGTCCGCACCTTGGCTATGGCGAAGGTTACTACGATGACTGCGGGTGTGGTGAGTATGGTTGCGGAACCGGCTGTGATAGCTATGGCTGTGGAACCACATGCGGCTACTTCCGCTGGTGGGACAAACTCTCGGTCTTCAGTGGCGTGCAGGGCTTTCGTGGGCCAGTCGATGTTGGAATGAATTCCAATTTCGGATTCAACCAGGGCGTCAACTTTGCTTCGGCTCTCTTTCCTGCGCATTGCATTGGTGGCCAAGTGGGTTTTCGCACGACACAAACAAACCTGGACGGCAACAGCATTAGCGGGGTGGATGGCAATCGGGACCAAACATTCCTCACCGCAGGGCTCTTCAGCCGTGGAGGCTGGTTGCGCGGTGGAGCTGTGGTCGATATTCTCAACGACGATTACTACGCGGACTTCGACATCAACCAAGTCCGCGCTGAGTTGAGCATGCTGCTGGCACGCGGTGGTGAATTTGGCGTCTGGACGGCCGTCTCAGGCGACTCGGATGAAGCCTTCATTCAGGTCAACAACATCGACACAGTTTGGTCGCCCATCGATCAGTACGCGTTCTTCTATCGTCGCGAACTCTGCAACGGCGGCAACTACCGGATCTGGGGCGGATTCACCAGCCGCAGTGACGGCATCTTCGGCAGTGAACTGATGGTGCCGTTCTCGAATCGTTTGGCGTTTAACGCCAACTTCAATTATCTGATTCCTGATGAAAGCCAACTGCCCAACTACCAACAGGAAGCCTGGAACATCGGGATCGGCTTTGTCTGGTATCCGGGTGGGAAGCGTTCCTGTGGCGATTGCGGGGCCGGAGGTTTGTACGACGCTATGTTCCGCGTCGCCGACAACGGTACGTTCTTGATCAACCGACGCGACCGGCAGCAGAACAATTAGTTGCTATCGCCGTGTTTCTCGCAGCATATGGAAAGCGCGGCTGAAGAATTTGGGGGACGGTCGTCGGGCAATGTCCGGCGGCTGGTCCCCTTTCTGCTGCGCTTTGCAGCTCCTCGGAGTCAGAACTGCTGAGGGCTAGCAAGCTATTTAAATGAGCGGTGATTGTTGACGCTGCCTTGATCATCTCGTCAGCGGCCAATTCTCACTTCGGCAACGCTTGGGCGACATAAAGCCTGTGAACTTGATCAGGATCAGAATCATCCGTGCGCCGAAGTGCGGCTTGCCCGTCTCAACCAATGATTTGAGTGTCTTGGTGATGAACGGCCCTCCCTGCGCCATGCTCTTCTCGCTCTTGGTGCCCTGGGGAACGTTTTCTGTTGTCAGCGTAAACTCCGTTCCTTCAGGAATTTCGCGGAGTTCGTAGATCACGGTGCTGGGTGGATCGTCAAGATGCGTGAATTGGAATGTGTGCGAGAAGCGATGCGGCGGATCAAAGTCCAACACCTCGCCAACGACACCTGTGTACTTTCCGTTGGGCGTACGCATGCGAATCGGCGCTCCCGGACGCAAACCCGTGGTGGCATGACTGACCCAAAAAAGAACGGTAGCGGCTCGCCCTGTTTGGTCAACGCATCCCAAACCTGTTGAATGGGAGCGTTGATGGTGACGCGGTAGACCTGTCTGGCTGCATGGGCCGGTTGCGAGGAAGCGTCGGAACTGCTCATGGTCACTTCTTTTGCTTCTTTTTGGTTTCGGTTTGGAACTTGAGGTCCGTCAGTTTGCTCGCCCAAAACTGGCTGTAGTCCGTCGTCCAGCGGTCATAGATCATCTGAATTGGGACAGCGTTAAAATACAGTTCCCGAGAACGCCCTGATTTCTGCGAGATCAACAACTTGGCCTTTTCCAAGATGTTCAAGTGTTTCATTACGGCGATGCGACTCATTGAGAAGTACTTGGCCACATCGTTGACATTGCAGCCAGGCATTTTGCCAATGATGTCCAGCATCTTCCGCCGCGCGGAATGCGCGAGCGCTTGAAACAGGCCGTCCATCGATTCAGGTGTCATATGTAACTAATAGGTTACATATCGGTGGGCGGTGCGTCAAGGCTTTGCTTTCATCGTTTTTGCTGTGCGATACGCGTATCCGCTTGCCCCACTCTCGGGATCCCGGCTCTGCGACCAGGGCAATTCACGGCCGGAATAACCTCGCACTCAAGTCAAGCTAACTCGCTTCGCCGACTGGCTTCTCTTCCCATTGCTCGTTCATGTCGTACTCATCGAGCCAAGGTTCCAGCTCTTCAGCGGAGAGCCGGCGGAGCTTTGTCTCCTGGTCGATTCGTTCGACGATGGTAATATCGTCGGCTTCGAAGTAGTCCAGAAACGCTGAAGATTGGGTGGCGACGATCAATTGGCAACGGTCGGCCGTTCTTTCAATCAACGGAGCCACCACACTGATCGCCAACGGATCAAGCCCAGCTTCCGGTTCATCAAGAATAATGACAGTGGGGAGGTTCTCTTGTGGCTGCAATAACAGTGTGGCGATTGCAATCGCGCGGAGAGTCCCGTCCGGGAATTGTTGAGCGCCAAAGATGTGTGAATTCCCCGTCTCTTTCCAATTTAAGCGAATGTAGTTTTCTTGTCCTGGCTTGGGCTCAAGTAGGAATGTGTCGAATCCCGGCAGGATCTGGCGAACAGTCTCGACGATGTTGTCATAGCATTCTGGGGACTGCTGTTGGTACCGCGCGAGCATCGCGGCCAGGTTACCGGCGTCAGGCATCAAGAAACGGTCATTCTGCGCATAGCAGCGGTTGCGGATGCGCGCCGAACTGGATGTATCCGAGAAATTGAAGACGCGGCAGGAACCAACGAGCCCCCGAATAACACGAGCTGTATCATTCCCTCGATTTGCTTCACGGTTGAGCTTGGTTTCGCGATGACCGGCGCCGAGCACGTCACTTTGCGGATGATCAAATCCCAAACGGTGGAATTCGAGCTTTTCCTCTGTGAACAGCAGTGAGTCAACGGCCGCATGGACCAGTCGGACGCAGTACCGGCTTTCGCCTGTTTCAGTCTCAAAGTGGAAACTGGCGTCAAGCATCGGTGTCTCACGCGAGCCGTTGTAGAGCAAGGCTTCACTCCCGCCATGACCGGCGATGTACGCTTGCATCCGCTCGCCGATCAGCTCATTGAACATCTTGAACAGCGAGACAAGGTTGGATTTTCCCGATCCACTTCGGCCCACCAGCACGTTCAGGCGACCAAGGTCCAAGCCAACACTGCGGAATGATTTCCAACCCCGGAGTTCCAGTTTCTTGAGTCGATTCATGCGTTAGTCCTTCAGCCGCGAGAAACGTTGCGATGAGATTAGTCTTACGAATTCCTATCGATTGCCCCGGAGTTTGTTTTGGACGAGTGCTCTGCTTGATCAGCATGAGGGTTACTGTCGAATTGCTGTTTCAGGAGAGATCGCGATATTCTTTGCGAACAAAGACGATTGTTGCCAAGCTCATACTTCCAATCGTGAAAACGGCCAACATGGTTTGTGCTGATACTGTATCGATCGCCTGAAAGAAGAGCGGTTCTTGGACGCCAAAATCGCGGGCAAGGTCATACATCATGGACCGGCCATAGAAGTTAACGGCCAGGCGTTTGATGATGCCCGGCATTGCGCCGAGAATTGTCTCCATGGAGAGCGAGTACACCAGCGCGATGATTGTTGAATGCCGAAAAAGAACAGCGAACAAGTGAAACACGCTCACATAGGCGATCGACATTAGAACCACGCTGGGCAGATATAAGCGCAACGCTTCATCCGCAACGGGAGCAGGCATGATCTGGCAAAATCCGTAGAAACTCCCACCGATAAGGGAGACCACGATCGGAAGTGTGCCCAGGAACTTTGCCGCCAAGACCATCGCCCGGGGGATGGGGCGAATTAACAAGAACAGCAACGTCCGCTCCTCGCGATCACCTCCAATAGATGTTGTGGCGTAAGCTAATGCGCAAACCGGAATCACGAACAAAGAAAAGATGGTGATTACGAAAACATTGCTGAATTGTGCGAAGATCCGCGCATAGTCCGCATACTCTTGCGGCTCCATGTTGTGACGCCAGACAAAGAGGAACACACCGCAAGCAGCCAACGGCAAAACAACCATCAGCGTATTTGCCGACCAGATCAGACGACGGACCGTCAGCCAAATCAACGTTATCCAGGCACGCAACAAAGACATGCGAAACCGGTCATGCAGTAGGTTAGCTTCCGAATCGAACTAGGTCCGAGCTTCGATCAAATACACGAGAGCGACGAATTCAAGTCATTAGCCCCATGGATCGAACCTTCAAATAGCCACAATCTCATTCTTGATAACTCACTGAACGCCACGATATACAATTGCCGCGTAAATTCCTACTCTCGGCAATTAATTCTCGGTCTCCTGTTCAAGCTAGCTGTCAAATTACGCGCCGGCCTCGAGGTAGGAAAAGACGGCGTCGGCCCCTTCATCAACAGTCTGCATGCGGCTGATATCTAACTGCTGCTCAACGACAAGTTCATTGATCGCGGGGAAAAACGTCGAAGCATTCGTCGTGCGGACCGTTACAGTCTCTTGATCGATTTCCACGGATCGGACCTCGGGCATTTGCAACAACAGTGATGCAACGTGCCTGGCATCCACCGCGGCGATCTCAACCGTCAATGGTTGGTCTGCCAGCAAGCTACGAATCTGCGACAATGATCCTGATGCCAATAGCCGCCCCCGCGAGATCATCAGCACGGAATCGCAAATATCTTCGACTTCGGCCAACATGTGCGTGGAGAACAGGATTGTCTTGCCATCATCGGCAAGTTGTGCCAGCAGCTGGTGGAAATCCGCTCGACCGCCTGGGTCAACGCCTGTGAGCGGCTCGTCCAATAGCAGAATTTGTGGGTCATGCGTCAAAGCTTGGGCGAGCTTGATTCTCTGCCGCATTCCGTGACTATAGCCGGCAATGCGTCTTGCCGCACGGTCAGCCATACCAACACGTAGCAGGGCCAATTCCGTTCGTCGTTTTGCTTCTGAACTCGCATAGCCGTATAAGCGAGACATCGTGGTGACAAACTCTCGCCCTGTCATCTCTTCATAGAAAGAATTGATGTCCGGGCTATAGCCAAAATCTCGCTTGGCTGCTGTGCTCCACGATGACTTCTCGCCAATGTTGACGTTCCCCTGGCTGGGCCGGAGTTGCCCACTGGCCAGTTTGATCATCGTCGACTTGCCCGCCCCGTTGGCGCCAAACAGGGCCGTAACGCCAGGCCCGATTTGGCAGCTGATGTCGTTGACGCCGATGACCGGGCCGTAGAATTTCGTGACGTTCTGGAAAGTCAGGTTCATGAACAGCGGAACATTGGATTGATCCGTGTCAACAACGGGAGAAACCTACGATGGTTCTTGCGCATCTCCCGCTGAAGACGATTCCTGTGTCGTCTGCCGTTCTTCCACTGGCTCGCCATTGTCTGCCGATCCGTTCCTCGAAGAGTTGTATCGTGAAGGACCGATGAGTTTGGCGATCTCATCTTCCTCCAGCTCTTCAACGTCTTCCAAGGCGCGAGCCAGCGCTTCGAGCTTGTCACGGTTGGTGGTCAACACATCCAGTGCGCAGTCAAATGCGCCATTCAGAATCCGCGAGACTTCCTCATCGACGATGTTGGCCGTCTGTTCACTGAATTGCCGATGCTCATGGATTTCCTTGCCTAGGAACGGATGATCGTCGCTCGTCTGATAGTTGACCGGACCGAGCCGTTCGCTCATTCCCCAAGTGGTCACCATTCGCCGGGCAAGTTGAGTCGCTTTCTTGAGATCATCTTCGGCACCGGCGGAAAGTTCATCATAGATGAGTTTCTCCGCGGCGCGGCCACCCATAATGAACGATAGACGAGAGTGCAGTTCTTTTTCAGAGACGTTGAGCCGGTCTTCTTCCGGCAAGATCTGCGTCACTCCTAGGGCTCGACCACGCGGCACAATGGCTACTTTGTGCAATCTGTCAACACCGGGTAACAACCAAGCAAGGAGCGCGTGACCGGCTTCGTGATATGCAGTCAGTTCCTTTTCGGCCTCGGATAGTACTTCGTCTCGCTTCGGTCCCATCAGCACTTTGTCGCGCGCAGCTTCAAAGTCATCCATCGAGACCTTTTCCCGCCCGACGCGGGCTGCCCACAACGCAGCTTCGTTGACGAGATTGCGGATATCGGCCCCGGTCATGCCGATTGTGCCCCGCGCAAGCCGGTCAAAATCAACATCATCAGCGACAGGGACATCACGAGTATGGACTTCAAATAAGCCGATGCGACCTTTCAGGCGCGGTCGATCCACGGTGATATGCCGGTCAAATCGCCCGGGTCTCAGCAACGCAGGGTCCAGGACATCCGGCCGATTGGACGCGGCGAGCACAATCACGGAATCGTGCCCCTCAAAACCGTCCATCTCGCTGAGGATTTGGTTGAGCGTTTGTTCGCGCTCGTCGTGCCCGCCACCTAATCCAGCGCCGCGGACTCGTCCGACCGCGTCAATCTCGTCAATGAACAAGATGCACGGCGAATGATCCTTGGCCGTTTTGAACAAATCGCGCACACGACTTGCGCCTACGCCGACAAACATCTGAATGAATTCAGACCCGTTGATGGAGAAGAAGGGTACTCCTGCTTCGCCGGCGACTGCCCGCGCCAACAGCGTCTTACCGGTTCCCGGCGGACCGACAAGCAATGTTCCCTTGGGAATCCGTCCGCCGAGCCGCTGGAATTTCTCCGGGTTCTTGAGGAACTCGACGATCTCTTGCAGGTCTTTCTTGACGTTGTCCAACCCAGCGACATCGTTGAAGGAGACGCTGGACTTGTTGGCTTCATACCGCCTGGCAGGGCTTTTGCCAAAGCCGCCCAAGATTCCACCGCCGCCCATCTGAGATTGGGCACGTCGATAGAGGAAGACCATCACGCCAATCAACAGCGCCGCTGGCAAGAGGTAGATCAAAATGAGAAGGACCGCGTTGTCACTCTCCGATTCAAAAGTGACGATTGCGGGAGCGTCCTCTGTTCCAGAGTCCTTGAGCTTCTGTAGAAAGTTGGGATCAAGGAGTTCGTCTGCGGGAAGCGTCGTTGTGAAGCGAGTACCAGCGTCGGGATCATCAGCGGGCGCTTCGCGAAGTTCACCAATGACCTCGCCAGTCGCTTTGCGAACCTCAAGCTGTTTGATGTTCTTCTTCTCAACCTCCGCTATAAAATCGGGAGAGAACGCAATCTTGCGCGCCCCCAATCCTTGAGACATGGCAAGCAGCAAGACCGAGATCAACAGCAGCAGGAGGATGAAGATGGTCAGCGTGGTGGGACGCCGACTTCGCAGCGGAGTTCCTCGGCCAAGTCCTGGCTGTGGTAGTCCGCCGGGCGTGGACCCATCTTGATGGGGCTCGCCGGGAGAGGTGGAGTTGTCAGAGCCCGTCAACGGCCTTCTGGGTTCGCCTTGAGGTGGTTGCTCAGTTTCGTGAGTCGGGTGACTACCAGCGTCGTCAGCATTTGCGCCGCCGGAATTTGGGTCCACCGGGTCGTTGTTTTCATGCGATTCGCTACTCATTCAATAATTTCGCCCGTTGGGTGGCGGCGTGCAGAAACGCTATTTGAAAGTGAGTGTGACTCAGCTTAGAGATTCGCTGCACGGCAATTGAAAGGGGGACCAGCAAATAACTGATTGCCTAACAAATTATAACCCAATGCTGCGCCGCTGACTTGGGCTGAAACAGCGAGTTCGAGATTTCGTCAACAGTCCGCCAGGCGGGTGAACCCAGGGATTGAATTCCCAAATCGTCGCGCGATTCGTCGATTGAAATGTGAGCCTCGTAACAGGAGTGGCCGAGCAACGCCTTACGCCTGCGAGAACGTGCCGGTGGACGTTCGCTTGATCTCACCATTGACAATGACACAGCAAGCTCGGCCTTGCACGTCACGACCAGCAAATGGTGTATTTCGGCTGAGGCTCGTCAATTCATGTTCTGTGACTCTCCAGTCCGCGCTGGGATCAATGATGGTCACATCGGCAGCCGCGCCCACTCGCAAAGTTCCACCCGGCACGCCCAAGATGCACGCAGGGTTGGTGGAGAGTTTCTTGATAGCTTCCGTCCAAGTCAGGAGTCCCGCAGCAACAAGCTCCGTCACGACAAGTGAAAGCGTTGTTTCCAGGCCCACCGCGCCAAAGGGAGCTTGATCCAACTCCTGGAGTTTCTTCTCGGCAGCGTACGGAGCGTGGCTGCTGCAGATGACGTCAATTGTCCCGTCCGCCAGCGCTTCAATAACCGCCTGACGGTCCATTTCGCTTCTCAGTGGCGGGTTCAGCTTATATCGAGAATCGAACGATCTCAGCATTTCGTCCGTGAGCGTGAAATGGGGAGGGGATACGCCGCACGTGACGTGAACGCCGCGATGTTTGGCTCGACGAACGATTTCCGTTCCGCCTGCGGTTGTGACTTGGGTGAGGTGCAACCGCCCCCCGGTTGTTTCTGCCAATGAGCAATCTCGGCTGATCATCACATCTTCGGCCGCAGCAGGGAGCGAAGAGAGCCCCAACATGAGCGAGACATCGCCATCATGCATCACGCCACCGCGCGTGAGTTCGATCACTTCCGGCCGGTTGAGCACTGGCCGATCAAACATCGAACAGTACTGAAACGCACGCCGCAGCAATTCCGCGTTGTGGATTGGTGCGTCAACATCGCTAAAAGCGACGGCGCCAGCTTCGGTCAATTGTCCAATTTCGGCGAGTTCCTCGCCTGCTCGGTTTTTGCTGACGCACGCGATGGGATGCACACGGCAGCGGTTCGCCCGTGCCGCCTGATGCAGCACAAACTCGACGCTCCCTTGCGTGTCGATTGGAGGGTCGGTGTTGGGAGTGCACGCGATGGCTGTGTAACCGCCAGCGATGGCCGCAGCAGTACCGGATTCAATCGTCTCGTCTTCTTCGCCGCCGGGTTCGCGCAGTTCTGGTCCAATGTCAATCAAACCGGGCGCAACGATACGGTCAGCTGCGTCGATGACAACGGCGCCTTCGGCATCTGCATGATCGGCGGGGATATCATACGCGGCAATGTGACCGTCACTGACCAGCAAACTGCCAACACGATCGATCCCCTGATCCGGGTCGATCAGCCGTCCGCCGAGTATCAAAATGCGCGACATTCCCGTCGAAATTACGAAGGCAAATCATCAAGCAAGGTGCGCGTGCAGCACAATCCAAGGTATATCGGAAGCGACCGGAGATCGCTAGATGCTGCCAGATAGGACGGCGAGACTGTAAACGCGGCGGATGGAACTCCACCCGCCGCGTTTACAGTGATCGAGAGATGTTGCGACAAGCAAGAGCAACTATCCGCCCATCTTGGGGAACATATCGCGGATGATCGTGATCGCCGCTGGTCCAACCAGCACAACGAAGATGCCGGGGAAGATGAACATCACCAGCGGGAAGATCAGCTTCACCGCGGTTTTCGCAGCCTTTTCTTCAGCAATTTGACGGCGGCGCGTTCGCATCGAATCACTTTGAACACGCAGAGCTTGCGCGACGCTGGAGCCGAACTTGTCGGCCTGAATCAGGATCGCGGCTAACGAGCGAAGATCGTCAACGCCTGTCCGTGCTCCCAGTTCATGCAGAACTTCGTTTCTGCTGCGCCCCATCTGCAACTGCACATTGGAAAGACTAAATTCTTCGGCGATCACCTTGTTTGTGAGCTTCATTTCGTCTGCCACTTTCCGCATGGCTTGGTCCAAGCCAAGACCAGCCTCCACGCAGACGACAAGCAAGTCCAAAGCATCCGGCAGGCCGAAAAAGATCGCCTGTTTGCGGCTTCTGGCCAACAGGGCGAGAACAACGGTGGGTAGGTAAAAGCAGATCCCTGTCACGCTGATGGTGACCATGAGTGTCGTTTGGTTGATGCCTTCAATGAACAGCATTGTGCCGCCGCTGGCAACAAAACCGACGACCAGGAGCAGGAACTTAATGCCCAGGAAGACGCTCCCGGCAGACTCACCGCGAAACCCGGCGCTGGCCAATTTGGCTTTGAGTTTGCTGGCTTCAAATTCGTTCTTCGGTTGCAGCGGCTTACTGGCGATGGACGCCTTCTCGAGCACGCGGCTCATGGCGTCGTTCTTCTTAAGCGCTGCTTCTTCTCGTTTTTTCCGCGCTTGCGGATTGGTCAGCTCGTCCAACCGCTCCACGGCACGAGATTTTCCGTTGGCCAAGTATTCCATGATCCACCAGCCAGCTGCGGCGACCGCACCAAAAATGGCCAATGGCAGGAATGAACTCAGCGAGATGTCAGCAACTGGCAAAAACATGAGTGAGCCTACTGAACGGAACTTGAGGAGCGGTCCGCTGGACGCGGCTTGCTGTGGTTACACTTTGATGTTGACGATTTTGCGAATCACCAATGCGCCTACGATCTGCAGGAACACGGCAAAGGCCAACATCTGTTTTCCCATTGGGTCTTCAAACAGAACCATGCAATACGTCGGGTTGATGTAATACACGGCCAAAAACAGGAACGGCGGCAAACCCAACAGTACCAAGCCTGAGAGTCGACCTTCGCCGGTCAGGGCTTGGACCTGCCCCCAAATCTTGAAGCGTTCGCGAATGAGATTGCCGATTTTGTCGAGGATCTCCGCCAAGTCACCGCCGGTTTGCCGCTGCAAAATCACCGCGGTGGCAAAGAACTTCAGGTCCAAGTTTGGGACGCGCTCGGTCAGGTTTGTCAGGGAATCTTCCAAGGGCACGCCCAGGTTTTGTTCCTCAAAAGCTTGGTGAAACTCCGGTCCGATCGGAGCTGGCATTTCACTGCCGACCATGTTCATCCCGGCGCCCAAACTGTGTCCGGCTCGCAGAGCTCGAGCGATGAGTTCCAAAGCATCAGGCAATTGTCCGGCAAATTTCTTCAAACGTCGTTTGCGTTTGAAGGCTACATAGCCCAAAGGCATGAACCCCATGCCCACCAAGGCGATGACCACAGTTACAGTCGAATTCGTGAACACCCACGCGAGCAGCGCGCCGCCTGCGGCGAGTCCAGCTGTGATGCCCAGAAACAGAGTAGGCGTCAGAGCGACGTCCGCCTGCTCAAAGAGCAGACCCAAGTTGAATTTTGAAACAAACCTGTCCGCAAACTTCTTGGCATCTTCTGCGGTTAAAGCGCCCTGGCGAATAATGCTTTCGTCCTTCGCCGTTGGAGCCTGCTTTTGGCCAGTGAGCAACTCCAACCGGTCTTCCATCTTGTTGCTGGAGCGATCACGCATCAGCACTGCGAGTCCGCCCACCAGGGCAGCCACGCCAACGAAGACGGCCAGAAGGATAAACAGCGAAGTCATCGAATTAGCTTTCCGTCAAGGAACAGTGGATTCTGTTTCTGCGTTTCAAACCATCAGTCATGACTGGCCAAGCGTCAGTCTTCCAGCATCACGCGCTGCCGGAATGCGCTGGCGGGAAGCCGAACACCGGCTGACTCCAGTCGATCCATGAAGGTTGGCCGGATTCCGGTTGATTCAAATCGGCCGAACGCGCGACCGTTTTCATCAACGCCGACTTGGTTGAAGAAGTAGATGTCCTGCATCACGATGGTGTCTTGCTCCATCCCGATGACCTCGGTGATGTTTGTGACCTTACGCGGACCTCCCTGCAGCCGGTTGGCCTGGATAATCAGGTCAACACCACTGGCGATCTGCTGTCGCATGGCTTTGAGCGGAAGCTCAACGCCGGTCATCATGATCATCGTTTCGATACGGGCCAGGGCATCGCGCGGTGTATTCGCATGCAGCGTGGTCATCGATCCTTCATGACCTGTGTTCATGGCTTGCAACATATCCAGCGTTTCCGGACCACGGCATTCGCCGATGATGATTCGTTCCGGCCGCATACGCAGGGCATTGCGGACGAGGTCCGTCGCTGTGATAGCGCCCTTACCTTCAATGTTGGGCGGCCGTGTCTCCAACCGGACGACGTGCTCCTGCTGGAGTTGGAGTTCCGCGGCATCTTCAATCGTGACAATACGGTCTCCATTGGAGATAAAGCTGGAAAGCGTGTTGAGCAGCGTCGTCTTTCCAGATCCGGTACCACCGGAAATGATGACATTGAGTCGGGCTTTGATCGCCCCCTCAAGCAGCATCACCATCTCCGGGGTGAAGGCTTTGTAGTTCAGCAAATCTTCCAGCTTGAGCGGATTGGCGCCAAAGCGACGAATCGAAACGGCGGCTCCATCCAGAGCCAGCGGCGGAATGATGGCATTGACACGAGAGCCATCCGCAAGCCGGGCATCCACCATCGGCGAAACTTCATCAACGCGCCGACCGACGCGCGAGACCATTCGATCAATAATCTGCAGCAAGTGCTTGTCATCTCGGAACTTGACGGGCGTTTTTTCCAACTTGCCGCCACGCTCGACAAAAATTTGCTTGGGTCCATTGATGAGAATGTCGCTAATCTTGGCGTCTTTCAGCAACAACTCGAGCGGTCCCAAGCCGAAAGTTTCATCGAGAACTTCTTCAATGAGCCGTTCACGTTCGGCGCGATTGAGCAGCGTCTCTTCCGTGTCGCACAAATGTTCGACGACAAGCCGGATCTCTCGCCGGAGCGTATCGCCCTCCAGCTCGCCGATGCGCGACAAGTCGAGCTTATCCACGAGCTTGCCGTGAATCTTGCGCTTGAGTTCCTCGAACTCCATTTCTTTGGTCTTTTCGGCCGGCGCGCGACCAGGCAAAGGAGCTTGTCCTGGCAATGTTGGACGGTTCATTGGCTGAGTTCCTGGCTATGTTCTGGGCGAAGCTGTGATCTTCGCGCCGTGAGCAACGAAAGCGTTGGATTTGAGCAACACGTGCGGCTAGCACGGTGGCGCAAAAAAACATAGCTCACAATCTCTGCCGTCGTCGGACCGCCTGAGAGAAATTCAACTCACCTGCTCAGTGGCGACAAGCCACCCAGCGAGATGCGGGCCAGGCGATCGCTACGGGCTGTTCGGCCGGCCGCAGAAGTGCGCCAAGCGGCGCGATACGGCCAATCCGCTTTATTGGTCCAGCAGCCTAGCGCAACGCCATCGTAGTGTTTTCTCAACCAAGCTGAGTGCGAGAGTGAATCTCACATGGCTCACAATTCATGTGAGAAGATCGCAACCTGATCCATTGGGTCACACCGCCAATTGATAGTCAACGGCTGCTCTACATGACGTGTAGGTGTGCGAGGAAACTACTTCCCGCTTTTATCCTTGCCCAAGAACCCGAGCAGTTTTCCCAAGGATGATTTAGTTAGCTGCTCGTTCGGGTCGGCGGTCGTTCCCTCGCTGCCGCTGAGCGCGTCAGCCAGACCATTAATTTCTTGCGTAATTGCCGCCTTGGGGGCGTGCTCGGTCAGTGGAATTCCATTATTCCGGACATCGATCATCGTGCGATAGTCATTGCTGATCTGCCAGAAAATCTCGCGGCCGATCGTTTCCTGCGCCTTCTTCAAACTGATCTGGCTATTGCCAAACCCCATGCGGTTAATGACGATTTTCACTTTGTCACACAAGCCGTCGTAGTCATTAAACGATGCCAGCAATCGAACGACGTTCCGCAGGCATGGTAAATCCAATTGCGAAACAAGCAGGACGTGACTAGCCAGTGAAATAGCCGTCATGTCCAGCTGGGAATAGCCTTTGGAGAGGTCAATGACGAGATGCGAGAACGTCGCCTTCAACAATCCGATCACGCGTTGAACGCCATCAGCGTTTACGAGTGGAACGTCTTGCATCTGGAGCGGGCGCGGCAGCAGATACAACCCGGAAGAATGTTTGGTCAACGAGCGCTTGAGCAAACTGAAGTCAAGTCGCGAAACGTTCTCTGCAACATCGACGATTGTGTAATCTGGGATCGTGTCCAGGAAGACATCGGCGTCTCCCAGGCAGAGGTCAAGATCGACTAGCGCTACGGTCTTTTGTGGATCTCGGGCCAGAGCGCATGCCAGATTGACGGCAATACTTGTCGATCCGACACCACCCGTCACGCCTGCAACCGCAATCACGGCGCTACCTCGGCTGCCGGAGTGTCCAGACCTTTGTTCGGACAAACGGTCGAGAGCTTCGACAAGGTCATCCAAACGCAACGGTTGGGTCAAGAACTCTTTGGCTCCCGCACGCATGGCGCGGAGGATCAAACTGCCATCGGTTGACGCGCTGGCAACAAACACGCTGCATTGCGGAGCGCTGGTCCTCAACTTGGCGACCAGATCGAGCGCCTTGTCGGGGTCGCTGTCGAGCGAGATGAGTGCGATGTCCGGATTCGTTTGCTCAACGACATCGGGAAAGAATTCATAGCGCGAACATTCGGCTTCGAGCCAAATGGACTCAAGCCCCAACAGCATCGCCTTGAGCGACTCTCTCGTGCTGTCGCCTGGGTCGACGATCGCTAGTCGAAGCACATTTTCCATTGGTCACTTTCGCTCACCGACAACACACGTAGTCTTAACAATCCGCTGAAAACGCCATCGTGACGTCTCAACCCATGCCAATATGAGAGTCATCTCGCACAGCTCGCAATCGCGGCACCCTCGTGCAGCGATTGGAAATCCCCTGGGATTCACACAGCCGGCTGATGACTCACAGATTGTTAACCACACTCAGTTCATCTTGGAAAGGTTAGCTTAATTCCTTGTAGTGAGAGAGCCGCGCGAAGGAGAAATGCTTCGCGCGGCCGTCTCGTGATTTGACAATGATTGCTCGCCGTTTTACCGAGCGTTCCTTAGTTCAATCGGCTATTTGTTGCGAGTGTCATATCCGGTACGACCGAGGAATCCGGGGTTTCCGCCAGTTAGTGGCTGCCGTTTTGGCGGCTGTTGCGGAATGCTCACTGGATTTTGCGTTGACGCCGGGCGGAGAATTGACTCTTGCCGTTGCGTGGTTTGCAAGGGGATCGAGACGGAACCATCGTCTGTTGTTGGAGGCAACACACCACCACCTGATGCCGGTGGCAGAACTTCGGGAACGACAGATCCGTTGCCGACAGGCGGGTAGAGCCCTGACGCGCGATGTTGGCAATCTGAGCAACGACCATCAGGGCAGCAACGCGGAATTTCGTTGTAAGCCTTGAAGAACAACTCGTGATCGTTCGGGTTGGTCGTGTTCATCCCTGGACCGCCAGGCGGTAATTCGTGCATATCCAATCCGGCAACCAGTTCCGGCTTGACCAAAATCAACAACTCGACTTCATTCTCGAGGTTCCTGACTGAACGGAACGGGGCACCGACGTAGGGAATATCTCGAATGAAGGGTACGCCACGTGTTTCCGATTCAACACGTGTAGAAACCAGTCCAGCGATGGCTAACACCTGACCGGCTTTCATCTCCACTCCGGTGTCGACTTCGCGAACGTTCAAGCCGGGAATTGTATTTCCGTTGGTGGTCACGCTTCTCGTGTTGTCGATTTCGCTGATGCGCGGCCGAACTTCGAGTCGAATCGCGCTGTTGGCAAGCACGATGGGCACAAAGTCAACCTGCGTTCCGAACTTCTTGTATTCGATGGAAACCGTTCCCAAACTTTGGGGCACCAAGATCGGGAATTCGCCGCCAGCGTTGAAAAACGCTGGTCGACCGCTGACAGTCACCAAGTTCGGCTCGGCCAGCACTTTCATCAGGTTGTCCTGCCGTAGAGCTTCCAGGACTCCAAAGAACGAGCTGTTGCCATCCATGATTCCGAATTGGAACGTACTTCCGGCCGCGGCGGTCACGGTGTTTCCGCTGAAAGCACTAATCAGACCGCTGATTGTCGATGTCGCGAAATCACCATTGCTGATCGAAGCAAAGTCAAAGCCCATTGCTCGCAGTTTGGTCCGCGAGACTTCCATCACCTTGACCTTCAGCAGAACCTGCTGAACGCCGCCCACGGTGATGTTGTTGATGACCTTGGGATGAAAATCTTGAGCGATCTCGATGATCTTGGGGACCATGTTAGGATCATCCACAAACCCGGTCAGCAGTACGCTGTTGGGGAGGGGATAAACCCGCAGGCTGGAATCGGGGAAGATCGTCTTGAGGTGAACTTCCAATTCGCGCGCGTCGCCAAAGACAATGACGTCAATAGCGTGAACTTGGTCATTCTCGTCCCAGATGTTGACCTGAGTGACGCCCGGCTTCTTGGCGACCACTTGAATCTGGTTGGCCGAGAGCGCCTTGATGTCCACAACTTCAGGATTATTGACCTGAGCCTGTGGGATCTTGTCGTCGAGTGTCAGGATTCGGCTGGTGTTGACGATCATTTCCAGCCGTTGTGTCTCGTCCTTCACTTCAAAGTTGATGGACGAGGACATCTGGAGATCTTGTCCGCGAGCTGCAAGCGGAAGCACGGCCAGCACGGCCGCGGAACAGAGAATCCAGCGCGTCACAAGGGACGGGGAGAGGCATTGCTGGCACATCCTTGCACTTCCTTCCTTGGGGCCTTCGATCGGGTTGTACTCTCACCGCAGGCCTATTTTTGGGGGTCTTGGCCGGCGATCTTACGTGCTTCTACCGTTTTGGGGGAAACGGATGCCGCCGAAAAGGCGCGAACCTTTCCGGCGGATCAGGGTTGTCGGATGTTTCATCGTCGTGGGGCGGCAGCCAAACGGACACTAATTCGCGTCCTCAATACTACCCTCGTCATCAACAAACGAGTCCATGTCGTCAGAGGAACCCGAGGCGTCATCGGTGGCATTGCCGTCAAAGCTTCCCGGTGTTCCAAACGCCGGAAATGAGAGGCTTTGGCCGTTGTTCTGATTAAACTGCGTCGGTTCTGCGCCTGGTCGAACCGGCTCGCCGTTCTGATTGATCTGAATGACTTCCGCGTCGTCAAAACCACGCAAGATCTTGATCTGGTGGTTATCACCTTGTGGGATGACAGCCACTTGTTGATCGGCGTTTGGGGTTGCCGTTCCAATCGAACCGAAAATCCCTCCGGATTGGGAGTTGTCGGTATCTTCCTTGCGACCAAACAAGCTGGCAAACACGCTGTTCTCATCAGCGCGGTCGCTATCGTCTGTTCCATCGGAGAGCAGATCCTTGATGCCATATCCACTCGCCGTTTCGCTCTTCTCATCCTGTGGGCGACGGGCCGTGAGCATGATCTTGCCAACACTCTGGCAAAACGTAACGGCTTCCGCTTCTGTCGGTGTGACTTCCAGCGTCACGGTCTTGGCGGAGATTGAACCTTCTTGGTCGGCATCAGTTGTTGTGCTGTTGACCGCAAACACCTTGACGTCCTGAAGGAAGGTCTTGGTGACCGTTTCCGGAATGCCGTTGCTGGGGTTCTTCGGCAAGTGCACCATGAGGTCCACCCGATCGCCAGGTTTGATCAGGTTGCCGCTTGTGGCGACTGCATCGACCTTGATGCCGATGAGCCGGTAGCCTGGCAGAACCTGATCCGAAGCACGGCTGCCGGCTTCGCCCTTGGGGAGCAGCTTCTTTTCGAGAATGATGTCTTCCGCCACGATGGGCTGGCGGGCACGGCGCTCCTTGACGTCGGCGAGCTTGGTGAGAGCTCCGGGCGGAACCTTGTCCTTGGGCCAGGGCTCAAGTTTGAGCATTGACGCCACGTCGATGAGATCATTTTGCGGAATGTCCATCTTGGCGACGTAGACGTCAACCGTCTCGCCACTGGGCGCCGCGGCTTCGGTGCCCTTTGACATGACTTGATTGATGCCTAAGGAGGCCACCAGGCCACAGCCGAGGGCCAGAGACAACAGAATTAACGACTTTGGACGCATGGTATTTTTCCCTTTTGCACGTCTCGCCCTGGTACGGCCTTCCCACACCTCGGGGATTCCGTTTTGGGACTGGGTCTGCTTTTTGAACAGGTCAGGGCGATCCATGCCTCCGTCTTCGTGCATCCCGGCACGAATCTGTATGTGCCGCCAAAGCGGCGCGGCTCATTGAGTTGTTTCTCTCCTCATGACCGTTGTTGCGCTCAGAGTTTGCCCACCTAAGAACATTGGCGCAGGCAGCCAGCTAACTTGATTGAACGGTACGCTAATCGTCACAGTTACCGGGTCGCCTACACCAGCCGTAGCTGGATCAGCCGGATCAACCGTTATGGTTGCGCCGCTGATTGAACTACTGGTCAAGTAACCGTTGGCGGTCGTGCTGACATCGCTAGCACTCGATCCGTCCAAGATGCCCACTCGCGCCCCCTCACGCGATGCGTTGGTTATCACCTGTTGAACCATGACCATGCGGCCATACTCAATCATTCCAAAGATCAACAGGAAGAAGACGGGTGCCACCACGGCAAACTCAACAACAGCAGCACCCTGTCGATTTTTTCGGCATGATCGATACATTTTCTCCAGTCCGAAATCTCTTCCTTGTGGACAACGGTCAACGCGGCGACGGTGGATGAGGTTGGCGATCATAGGAGCATTCCCGTCCAGGCAAAGTAGACAATTGTGCCAATGGCAATCGGAATCCCGTAGGGAAGAAGCAGCATGGAACTCTTCCGTTCTGCGGCGATAGCAGCCAACGCGTTGGGATCACGAACCGTGGCGACCTCGTTGAGAATCATCAGCATGTTGTTTTTGTGTTTGTTCCAGCTCTTGCGGTAGACGATCATCGCCAAGGCGATGATGCCACCAAAGACTGCCGACAGGCAAAACGCCCACAGTGTGATCATCGAACCCACCCAAGCGCCGACGCCGGCCAGCAACTTGACGTCTCCAGCGCCCATTCCGCCGATCGCATACAGCGGCAGCAGCAGGCCCAATCCAACAGTGGTCCCCAGCAAGCTGTAGCCAAAGCCGCTCCAGCCGTCAGCCACTCCCATGTAGATCCAGCCGCTGATGATGAAGGGGAATGTCACCCAGTTGGGGACCTTCAGCTTCCAGCCATCAATCACGGCGGCAACGACCAGAACGACGGTCACAACCCAAATGGGCCAATTGTCAATCAATGCGGTTTGAATTTGTTCCAGGCTGAACATGACTCTCAGGTTCCTTTTGTTCGGCAACGGTTAGTGGCCAACATCTTGTTGTCCGCTGCTTTGCTCACTCCTCATCAATGACGTCTGAAGAGGTCTGCAATGTGGTTTGTTTGGTGGTGTTCTTGGCTGGCGATTCTGCGTGGCAAGATCGGCTTCTAACGGAAAGCCCCGTCGAGACCCCGGGGTGAGCCGGGGGGCTCGAAAGGGATGTGTATTCCTGGCGACGACATCTGCACAAGAACAGCGCTTAGCTGCCGCTGGAGAGCGACTGCGACACGTTGTTGAACGTGGTGCTGGCGTTGTCGCCGATGGCGCTAATCGCGGCCAAGCAGACGACGATAATCAAGGCCAACATCACCGCGTACTCGACAGCCGTTGGGCCATCTTCGGAAACCAAAAAACGACGAACTTTGGCGGCCAGATTCTTCATCGATGTCCTCATTGCTAAGAGCGAAAGTCTCGTCAGCGCGCACACGCCAACAGGTCAATAACGACGGGTTAGAGTGGAGCCAGAACAGCGCGCGGACGTGTGGACGGTTGTGACCTGGCGGACTTCCGCTTCACTTGCCGGCGCTGGAGTCGAGAGCCACCCTCTTGTGATGGCTTAGACGTAAGGGTCCTCACTTCACTCCATCCCTGTAAAGGAAACCTAGGTCACGTCCCTAAGCAGTCAAACAAAGCGGTTTGAGAAATCTCGGCATTCTTCAGGGATTCTGTCGAAGTTGCGGTTTCCGTGGTTATTCGCATTTTGATCGATCGCGGAAAATCTCCGTGCGATGTCCTTACTCCGGTGCCGAGCTGGTTGGCAGTTTGATTGCCGGATTTTGACGCAGGCGATACTGTATGCGAATTGATGGCAGTGAAACGGACGTGGAGCTCGGATCCTCACGCTGATGGGGACTTGAGGAGATCACGATGAGGTCAAAGGCGACAACTCCGACAGCCGATCAGCAATCGTCAGCCGTAATCTCCGTGCTAACTGTATTGATTCGCTTTGCTCTCGTGATCGCCACCTTTGTCGCCGTTGCGGGCGATGGTGGAGATGCGAGTGTGCGATCGCAGGATCGCCTGGCCGAAGCCCGGTCGCTCCGGTTGCGCGGACGCTACGCCGAGGCGACGGAACGCTATCAGGAACTTGCACGGCTGCATCCTGTGGAATCTGTACTAGGGCTGGCCGCGTGTTCTTCCGAGCAGGGGCGGCGAGCGAATGCCGTCCAAGTGTTAAGCAACTTCGCAAGTGCGGATAAAGTGGATGCGCGCGTCTGGGCTGCACTGGCCGAACTTTCGTTCTCTGCTGGAGACTATGATCAAGCCCAAGATTATCTCGTCAACGCACTAGAAATTGACTCCAACTGCCTACTCGCGCGTTGGATTGACGCAGAACTAATGCGCACGGCGGGTGATTTGGACAAGGCAAATTCAGCATATAAGTGGTTTGTCACTTACTACAACGCTCACCGGGAGCAGATTCGATCGCCTGAGGACTTGCACCTAATCGGCCGGGCGGCGGCCAACTTCGCCCGATGGAATCGACTGCACGATCAGTTCGGTTTTCTGGTCAATACTCTCTATCCTGACGCTGTCGCATTGGACGCCGACTACTGGCCGGCTCATCTAGCGCGAGCGGAAATGTTCGCGGAGAAGTTCAACACGGCCGAGGCCCAAAAGGCGCTGGCAGTCGCTTTGCAGATCAACCCCAATGCGCCAGAGGCACTCGCGGCGAAAGCTTCTTTGGCGATCAAGACATTCGATTTTGAAACGGCGCTTCCCGCACTCAAGCGCGCTTTGGAAATCAACCCGGAATTGGTTGAAGGTCATCGGCTCATGGCTGATATCCAATTGGCGAATTTCCACGTCCAAGAAGCAATCGACTCGCTCGAAGTAGCCCAGCGTCTCAACCCGAATGCAGAAGCTACTTTGGGTCGCATGGCCGCGATCTATTCCGTCAGCCGTGGGATCGACGTAGAGCTCGCTCGAGCGAAGCACGAAGGTATTATCGACAAAGTTACGGCTGCGAACCCGGCCGCTGGTGAATTCTATTTCGTCTTGGCACAGACACTCGCCGATTTTCGGCGTTGGCCACAAGCCGGTGAAGCGTTCCGCAAAGCATCGTCCGTAATGCCGCAACTTGTTGGGCCCAAGGCGGCGTTGGGAATGATGCACATGCGTTTGGGTCAAGAAGAACAAGCTCGCGCCGAGCTTGAGGCTGCGTTCGAGGAAGACCCCTTCAACATCCGCGTCCAGAATGTTCTGGAGGTGTTAGATGTTCTCGATTCATACGCGACTTTGGAGACGGACCACTTCACCTTGAAGTTTGACCCGGAGCACGATTCCGTTTTCGCTAAGTATCTTTCCTCCTTTATGGAAGAAATCTACCCGGAGCTTTGCGAAGACTTCGCCTTTCATCCACCGGAGCGGTCGCTGTTTGAGGTTTTCAATCGTTCCAAGAGTACAAGCGGGCACGGCTGGTTTAGCTCCAGGATGGTCGGGCTGCCCTACATCGGCACAGTGGGCGGCTGTGCCGGTCAGATGGTGGCGATAACATCTCCGGATGCAATGAACACGAAGTTCAATTGGGCCCGTGTCGTCCGCCACGAGTTTGTGCACGTCATCAATTTGCAGCAAACAAACTTCAATGTTCCGCATTGGTTTACTGAGGGATTGGCGGTAGAAGCCGAGGGCTATCCCCGACCCGAACTCTGGGATCGACTGCTGGCCAGCCGTGTTCCAACGGGTGATGTCTTCAATCTCGATGACATCAACTTTGGCTTCATCCGGCCTGCGTCACAATCGGAGTGGCACTTGGCCTATTGCCAGGCGGAGCTGTACGTGCAGTTCATGCGGGAAGAGTTTTCCCAAGAAGGGCCCGCCAAGATGCTGCGTGCCTACGCTGACAACTTGACGACCCAGCAAGCGATTGAAGTGTGTTTTGGTGTTCCGCAAGCTGAGTTCGAGAATCGCTATCGCGATTACTTGAGCGAGTTGGTGGCATCATTGCCGCCGGGCTTAGGCCTCGCGAGAAAACAGCGGAGCCTTGCCGAGATCGATCGCGCGGCGAGAGCTAATCCCAATGATCCGGACGCGCTGGCTGATCTGGCAGAAGCATATTTGCTCCGTGAGGAATACACGAACGCACGCAAATTCGCGAAAGCAGCGGCCGATATTCAAGACAAGCATCAACAGGCAGCGTACGTGCTCGCTCGGCTTCAGCTGGTCACCGGCGAGCAGGACCAAGCGATGGCTTTATTGGACGCGGCCATCAATCCCCAAGAACCGTTTGCCCCAGGGATTCAATTGCTTTCGGCACTCAAGTGTGCACAGGGCGATTTTGCTGAGGCTGAAGAACTTGTTCTCACTGCCAAGCGGGCTCAACCTAATGCGCGGCAATGGACCGAATATCTGGCGGCCATCTATTTGCGCTCCGGTGATGATGAAAAGCTGGCGCCTCAGCTTGAAATTCTGGCAAACGCAGACGCAGATCAGTTCAACTATCGCAAGAAGTTGGCAGTCATCGCGGCGTCGCAGGAGGACTATTCGGCGGCCGCTCGCTGGGCGCGCGAGGGGATCTGGATTGACGTCAACGATGTTGACCTGCACGAAATTTTAGCAAACGCTTCTCGCAAGTTGGACGACGCTCGCACGGCAACGGACGAGTATCGCACACTGCAACTGTTGCAGCCGGATATCGAACGCTGGCCCTTGGAGTTGGCGAAGGTACTGATTGAGTCAGGTCAGGAAGAATCCGCCCGCAGTGTTCTTCGACAGATGCTGCGAGATTTTCCCGACAATAGGGACGCGCAAGCACTACTTGACCGTCTCCTCGGTAACGCGTCGGCATTGCGTAGCCCGCCCGCTGTTGGTCCGGCGCTTGGTGATTCCATCGCCGTGGCTCTTCTGGGTGTGTGAAAAACGCCGTATGATCGACATGGTCCGCACGAGCGATCACCCGCTCGGCAGAACAATTCCAATTTCTACAGCGTAGCAATGGCAGCCTGCGGTAACGGACCGAAATCAGAGAAAACGGATGGAGGCAAAAGTTCCGACGATCCGGGTCAGGGGAATCGGCAAGGTGAGCCACGTCCGGTGACGCTGGGTGAATTCCAACAGCTCATTCGTGTGATGTATCTTGAAAAAGATATTGCACGAGGCATCGATGGAACGTTTATGTGGCTCACCGAGGAGATTGGCGAGTTAGCTGCCGCCCTGCGGTCCGGGACTGCCGAGGATCAAGCCGAGGAATTTGCCGATGTCATCGCTTGGCTGACCACAATCGCCAACGTGGCAGGCGTGGATCTCACCGCCGCAGTGAGAAGGAAGTACGGTGATGGTTGCCCCGGTTGCGACCAGTTTGTTTGCCAGTGTGATGATGCCGAGAAGCCCTAAGCCGATACGCGCCAATTGACCAACTGTGCTGCCGCGAGTTTGCTGCCTAGGAAGAACGAATTGAGACCTGCTCATTGCCAGTCGCGTTTGTGTTGGAGTGCGAAACTCGTCCTGCTCATCCTTGGTGTGAGCAGCGTGGCGGTGTGTTTCCATCGGACGGCTGAAGCTCAACAGGCAGGCGCCAGCAGCGATACTTCTTCAACCTCTGGCGTGACCATCGAGCAGGTTTCAATCGGGTTCGGCAATGGTGGCGAAGCGGGGCGCTGCAAAGTGGGCATGTGGTCTCCCGTCAACGTGACATTGCGTGGCAAGTCATCTTCTTCTGTTACCGGCGCACTCGAATTGGAATCCATCGATGGAGATGGTTTTCCATCAATTGTCACTAGCGGAGTGCTGACCATTCCCACCGGCACAACGGTACGGCAGCAACTGCTCGTCCGGCCAGGATCACAGGGCGGAACCCTGACAATCCGCTTTCGCGAATCTGAAAGCGGTCAGGTTCTCGTTGAACGCACGACTGATATGGTCGCCATGCTCAGCACACAGAAATTGTGGGTTGAATTGGGTGCCGATTTGCGAACGCAAGAAGCGGCCGGGTCAATTAGTACGGAAGAAGATGAATCGATTGAAGTCGCGCGCATCGAAGACTTGGAACTGCTTCCCACGCAGTGGTTTGGATACGAGTCTGTCGATGTTCTATTCGTATCTGTTGATGACATCTCACTACGTGGCCAACTTCGAGGTAATGCACGTCTGGAAGCCTTGGAAGGATGGGTTAAGTCAGGGGGTCGCCTTGTACTGGCAGTAGGCGCGGAGTCAGCGCAGAGCACCTCATTTTTTGAACCTTCCGGCCAACCACACCCATTGCTGCGATTTGTCCCGGGAACGTTCGATGGGATGTCGCAGGTCACACAGACGAATGAGTTGCAACGGCTGGCGGACGCAACGGATCGGTTTGATGCTGGAATCTCCTTTCAGGTTCCTTCAATTTCGCCTGATCCCGGTGCGGTCGTGCATTCCAGATTTCCCAACGGAACTCCCATCGTCCTTGAAAAACCATACGGGTTTGGGCGAGTGACCTTTGTCCCACTGGACTGGCATCTCCGCCCGTTTTCAAACTGGGGTGCCCGCGGCAGGTTCATCAAAGTTGCCCTAGGTATGTTGGCGAGCGATGTGCCGGTCCAAACAGATGAAAACGGTGGACAATTGAGCCACTCCGGCATGACCGATATGGCTGCGCAGTTGCGAAGTGGGCTCGACCTGTTTCCGGATGTTTCCATCGTGCCGTTTTGGGCGATCGCTTTGGCAATCGCCGGCTATATCGTGTTAATTGGGCCTCTTGATTATTTCTTGATCAAGCGTGTGCTGCGATCCAAGGGGCAGTCGCGAATGGAGTTCACCTGGATCACTTTTCCGCTGTGGGTGGTGCTCGTAAGCGGCGCCGCGTTTTGGTTTGCCCATCGCAGCAAAGGCAACAACCTCCATGTCAATCAACTCATTGTGGAAGATTACGATATGCAGTCCGGCACAGTTCGCGGTACGTGCTGGGCAAGTGTCTTCAGTCCGTCAATGGAAACGTATGACATCAGCCGGCGCCAGCTGGAAGGCGCTTCCGCAGGACGAGATCCATTACCAGCGGCAAAGTTGACGACCACATCCTGGATGGGACTGCCTGGTGCCGCCCTGGGGGGCATGGCGACCGATGACACGCTCGTTCTCGGTCGTCACGCGGCCTACAATTATGAGCGTGGATACTCGCAGCTAAGCTCCACGCCCATTCCCGTTTGGTCGTCGCGTAGTTTCACTTCGCGTTGGTTGGACCAAAATGAAAGCCCTCCGCTTGAATTCAACGTTACGCTTGTCAGCGGCGACATTCTTTCCGGCGAAATCCGCAACACCAGTAAAAAAGACCTGACGAACTGCCTGATCGCTTTCGGGCGATGGGCCTATCCAGTGGGAAGTTTGGAAGCTGGCCGATCAATACGCTTATCTTCTCACGCGAAGAAACGCAGAGAACTACGGGACGAACTCAATGATCGCGAAATGAAATATGACGAAGAAACCAAGCAGTTTCACTCAGAACATAAAGCCTATGAAGTGCTAAGCCGAGATATCGGCGAAATCGCCCGGATGATGTCGCTCTATGACGCCGCGGGCGGCAAAGACTATACCAGCCTCAACCATCACTATCAGGCATTTATGGACCTGACGCCAATGATCGAGTTGAACCGAGGTGTGTTGATTGGTTTCGTGGAGCAGCCGGAACCCGTCATGCAGGTTCAGGCAGAGTCTGCCATTGATCCGCAGGAGAAGGCTTGGAAATGTCTTCGATTTGTTTTTGATGTACCCAAAGAATGAAGCTGTTGATTTTTCGCATTGATGCGCGACATGTTTTACTCTTTCATCTCCAACCTCAATTCACTGATCATTTGGCCTCATTGAGAGACAACCATTGTGATTGAAGCGCATGACTTAACCAAACAGTACGGCAATCTCTTTGCTGTCAAGAAGCTGGAGTTGAACTTGCAGCAAGGGGACGTGTTTGGCTTCATCGGCCCCAATGGTTCTGGCAAGACCACCACGATGCGGATGCTGGCGACTCTGTTGCAGCCGACCTGGGGTGAGGCTTACGTTTGTGGGCACTCAATCTACACCAAGCCTAAGGAAATCCGTCGCGTCATCGGTTACATGCCAGATTTCTTTGGCGTCTACGATGACATGAAGGTCATTGAGTACCTGGAATTCTTCGCGGCCGCTTATCGCATCACAGGCCCTGCGCGCCGTAAAAAGTGTGATGAAGTGCTAGACCTCGTCGATCTGGGCTATAAGCGTGAGGCGCTTGTGACCAGCCTTTCCCGCGGCATGACGCAACGGCTTGGCCTCGCCCGGGTGTTGCTGCACGAACCGCAGGTGTTACTGTTGGATGAACCAGCGAGTGGCTTGGACCCGCGCGCCCGGATCGAGATTCGCGGGCTGCTCAAGGAACTTCGCGGCATGGGAAAGACCATCATGGTCTCCAGTCACATTCTTCCTGAGCTTGCGGATATCTGTAACAAGATCGGCATTATTGAACGCGGCGAACTACTCGTTAACGCTGATGTTGACGACGTGATGAAGCAGGTTCGCAGTCAAACGGTATTGCGCATCGGTGTCGACAAACCGGATGAAGGAGCGAAGTTCCTCGAATCTAACGGCGATGTTGAGAGCGTCGAACTCAAGCCAGATTACCTGCTGGTAACACTCACGCCCGAAGCCGAGTCCTTCAGCCGCCTCGCCAATGAACTAGTTCAGGCAGGATTTCAACTTACACTCTTCCAGGAAGACGAGATCAACCTGGAGACCGCCTTTATGGCATTGACCAAGGGCATCACAGCATAGCCGATTTTCAAATGCGGTGTTGGATCTCGATTCCGCCTGCCCACACGCGTCTGCATCTTGAGCGTGATTGAGTTGCTGCGGCGTTTCTCGCGCGCCCTGCTCTGAGGCGTACGGCCGAAATTGACATTGGTCAAATTTTTCCCGCCTCCAGGGGAGTGGCGCAAACGCTTCATGCCCAGCAATTAACCAGCAACGGGACCGCAAACATCACCGACAACCTTGACGTTACGTTCAGTAGCATGGCTACCATCAACCTCCTATGGCGCTCGGCAGCGCGCATGTCGGCCAAAAACACCTGCAAACTTGACCAATGTCAATTTCGGCCGTACGCCTGAGAGTAGGGCGCGTGACATCCTTTGGAGGATGACTTGAAAGCGTTCGTTCGGGCGAGCGGAGCAGCAGCGGGACAGGTGCTCTGGCCGGTCACTTGCCTTCCCGTTTTCTCAACGTCGCTCCGCGCTTGATGGAGCGATTTCCAAAGCGATCCGCGATTTCATCCACCGTGGCGTCAAGTCGCGTTTCCTTCTCGTGAGTGTGTTCTTCAAACAGCATGGTCTGGCGAACGGATGCATTGTCGAAGTGACTGACGCCGATGCCGATCAACCGCACAGCGCCTCGGTCGGTCGGCACGCGGGTGGATAGAATTTCCGCCGCGGCTAGCCAGATTTCTTGCGTTGTGTTGGTTGGCTGGGCAAGAGAATGGCTGCGAGTAATCGTACGGAAGTCAGCGAAGCGAACTTTCAATCCAACCGTGCGACCGCGAAGGTCATACCGGCGCAGCCGTCGGGCGACTTGAATCGTTAGTTCCAACAGCCAATTGCGGAGGACGTCTCGATCAGCGATATCGACTGCGAATGTCGTTTCGTGCGAAATGGATTTTGCCTCCGCGTCCGGCGTCACAGCGCGGTGATCCACGCCGAGGGAAAGCGCCCTCAGGTGCGCTGCTTCCCGCGGGCCTAGGATCGCTGCCAAAGCCGCCTCTGGATAATCACGCAGCTGAGCGATGGTGTGAATGCCGTGCCGTTCCATCACCTTTTGCCCGGCAGGGCCCATCCCCCACAACCGACTGACCGGCAAGGGGCCAAGGAACGCTTGTTCTTCTCCGCGAGCGACGACGACGAACCCGTCTGGCTTTCTCACGTCGCTGGCGACCTTGGCCAGGAACTTGTTGGGCGCCACGCCAACGGATGCCACCAACTGTGTCTCATCGCGAATGGTCTGTTTGATTTGCCGGCCAATCTTCTCTGCGTCGCCAAAGATTCGCCGGCTTCCGGTCACATCCAGAAAGGCTTCATCCAGAGCAAGCGGTTCGATCAGCGGCGTAAAGCGCAAGAAGATTTCGCGAATCTTGCGACTGACGCCGGCGTAGTGGTCGTGCCTTGGCGAGATACGCACTGCGTGCGGACACAGTCTGAGGGCTGTAGCGGTGGGCATGGCGCTGTGTACACCAAACTTGCGGGCGACATAATTGGCGGCCGAAACCACACCGCGCTGATCCGCCCCGCCAGCAACGATCACCGGCTTGCCCTGCAACTCTGGACGGTCGCGCTCCTCCACGGACGCGTAGAACGCGTCCATGTCCACATGGAGAACATCTCGTTGCCGGACGGAATTCATGGTCGCCTCGTCCGCAACATCCTCCAGAATCTCATCCCGGCGGTCAAATGACAGGTCGGGCAGACCAAGTCATGGCGCTGGGCGAGCGATTGGTCGAACCATCAGTTCCGCTCTTTGACCGCGGCGACAATCCGTTCGACAGTAATACCGAAGTGTTTGTACGCCTGCTGGAACGGAGCCGAGATACCGAACTCAGACATGCCGATGAAGGTACCGTTCGACCCAAGAAATCGTTCCCAACCCAAGCCCGTTGCCGCCTCAACGCCTACGCGATGCGTTACTGAGGGTGGCAACACTTGATTGCGATATGTTTCCGGCTCCGCAGCGAACCACTCCCAACACGGCATGCTGACCACGCGGACACCAATTCCCTCCGCCTGCAAAGACTCGTATGCCTCCATGCACAAAGCCACCTCACTGCCACTTCCGATGAGAATTGCGCGGGGGTTCTCAGCGTCCGCCAGCACGTAGGCGCCCTTAGCTACGTTCTCCGCCGCGGCGTACTTTGTGCGATCGTACGTTGGCACGCTTTGGCGGGTGAGGATAAGCGCCGAGGGGCCATCTGTACGAGGCATAATCTTTCGATAGGCAGCGGCCACTTCATTCGCGTCTGCCGGGCGGACGACATGTAGGTTGGGGATCGCCCGCAAAGCGGCAAGATGTTCAACCGGCTGATGCGTTGGACCGTCTTCGCCCAGGCCGATGGAGTCGTGGGTAAACACGTACAGCGCCGGCTGCTTCATCAGCGAGGCCAGGCGAATGGACGGCCGCATGTAATCACTGAACACCAAGAACGTTCCACCATACGGACGAAGTTTGCATAGCGCCATGCCGTTTTGCGCAGCGCCCATGGCATGTTCACGAATGCCAAAGTGCAAGTTACGGCCAAGATAGTTGCCGGCATCAAAGTCTGTCTCGCCGTCAATCAGTGTGTTATTACTGCCGGCCAAGTCCGCTGATCCGCCGATCAACCACGGCACGGTGTCTGACACAGTGTTGAGGACTTTGCCGGAAGATGCGCGCGTGGCGGGACCTTTCACGGTGGTTTCGAACGCCGGCAGTTGCCCGTCCCAGCCGGACGGGAGCTCGCCTGTTTGCATGGTTTCCCAAGCAGTAGCCAGTTGTGGATGCTGACTGCGATATGCTGCAAAACCCTCCTGCCAAGCTGCATACAATTCCGCTCCGCGAGCTCCAATTCCCGTCCGGAAATCGGCCAGCACGTCTTCCGGTACGTGGAATTGCGCGTCCGGGTCCCAACCGTAGTTCTGCTTTGCGCCGTGGATTTCGTCTTCACCCAGCGGGGAGCCGTGCGCGGCGGCCGTATCTTGTTTGTTGGGCGCGCCAAATCCAATGTGGCTTCGCAGCACGATCAAAGTGGGAGCATCCTGGCAGGCGTGAAATTTGCTGATTGCATCGCGAATCGCCTGCAGATCGTTGGCGTCATCGATATCGGCCACATGCCAGCCCAGTCCACGGAAGCGCTTCTCCACATCCTCGCTGAACGCCAATGACGTGGATCCTTCGATGGTGATCTTGTTGTCGTCGTAGATCCAACACAGATTGGAAAGCTTGAGGTGCCCGGCCAGAGAAGCCGCTTCGCAGGCAACGCCTTCCATGATGTCGCCATCGCTGCACAGCGCGTAGACGTTGAAGTCGAACAACTCGCGGAAATCGCCCTGGCCAAAGTGGGCCGCTTGCCAGCGCGATGCCATGGCCATACCAACGCTGTTTCCCAATCCTTGGCCCAGCGGTCCGGTTGTTGTCTCCACACCTGTGGTATCGTGATATTCTGGATGCCCAGGCGTGCGGCTTCCCAGTTGCCGGAAGTTCTTGATCTGGTCTAACGTCACGGCATCTTCGCTCGTCACGTTTCCTTGTCCATCGCACTGCTTGACGCCAGCTAGATGCAGCGTGGCGTACAGCAACATCGATGCGTGCCCGCAGGAGAGGATGAAGCGGTCGCGTCCCGGCCACAACGGTTGGGCTGGATCGTATCGCAAAATCTCATTCCACAGAACGTACGCCGCGGGCGCCAGGGCCATCGGCGTGCCCGGGTGCCCCGAGTTCGCCTGTTGCACGGCATCCATGGAAAGCGTGCGGATGGTGTTGATGGCCAGTTGTTGGAGATCGGTGGTGGCTGTGGACATTGCGCGAAGGAGCTAGAGACCGAGATCAGGCGGGCAAGAATCCGGATGCAGCAAACGCGGAGACCTACACGGAGGGGACGAGCTATGAATATAGAGATTTGCGCCACGCTCCAACATTGCCTGAAGGCAAATTCATGGGCGCATTCAAAGGAGCGACGCACAAAGAGCGCATAATGCGAGAGAACGTGTGTACATCGTTGGATGGCAGCGGATGTCCATTCGCCAACGACAAACCCTTAGGGCCTCCGACCGCTAGTTGGTCTTGAAGGCATCGCATGACGCGCGCTCACGACGGCAATTTGCCCACACTACGCAAATACGCGATCACTTCGTCAGCTAGTTCTTCGGGCGTTTTCCGGCTGGAATCCAGCGTTAATTCGGCCTTTTCCGGCGCTTCGTACGGGTCATCAATGCCAGTGAAACCCTTGATCTCACCAGCCCGGGCTTTCTTGTATAGACCTTTGGGGTCGCGGGCTTCGCACACTTCCAAAGGAGCATCGACGAAGACTTCAAAGAAATCACCATCTTGCATCGATTCTCGCACGCGGTCACGGTCCAGCCGATAAGGGCTGATGAACGCGGTCAGAGCGACAATGCCGGACTCGGCAAACAGCCGCGCGACGGCGCCGATTCGACGGATGTTCTCCTCGCGGTCTTGGGCGGAAAAACCCAGTCCAAAGCGGCCGGCAAATTCCTCGCCATGACGTTCCTTGAGCATCCCCGGGGGGGAGTTCAGCCCCTGGCGGACGTTGTCGCCATCTAGCACAAAACTGCGAATGCCCATCGCGTGCAATTTGTGATCCAGGACGTTGGCCACCGTACTTTTGCCACAGGCGGACAGTCCGGTGAACCAGACAACCGCGCCGGAATGTCCGTTGAGGGTCTCACGCTCTTCACGCGCGACTGTGTGCTCATGCCAGGTGAGATGAACGTCGTCCGCCATTGTCAGGGAGCCTTGGGTTGAGTGAACTATCTATGTTGATCGATGATAGGAAACCAGTCGCACATCAAGCGATCCTTGACTGTCTCCAAACAGAAGCACCCAACTCCGCGTGAGAGCCGGGCGCGTCACTGAACAATATGGCTGCGGGCGGGATCGAGGCGGGGGCTAACGCTCGAGTTTTTCCGCACACTTGATGCAATACGGAGCATAAGGAATTGCGTTGAGCCGTGTCTTGGGGATTACCCCCTCGCACTCATCGCATTTCCCGTAGGTGCCATCTTCAATCTTTTCAAGGGCGTTTTCGATCGCTCCCAGCGTATCGCCTTCGGTATCGATCAAGCTAAGCGTGAATTCCTGCTCGTAGTTGTCGCTGCCGATGTCGGCCATATGAATGGGCATGCCGGATGAACCACCGTCCATGGAGTTTTTTCCGGAGAGCGCCGCGTCAGCCATTTGGCTGAGATCGCCACGGAGCCGAGCCCGCAGCAAGATGAGCTTCTCTTTGTACGCCTTCATGTCGGTTTTCTTCATCGAGAAAACTCCCAATCATGTTTCATATCGCCGGCCCTTCACCATTTCCGCTACAACCTCGTCAGTGTAGACGGGAGCTAGCAGGTTGTCAAAAGGCTCAGTGCGGTCCAGCACCAAAGCAAGCAGCCGTGGCGGTTGTGGAAAAGCAGCGGATTTCCTATATTGTTTGATTCTGGTAATTCTGTCCCAGCGGTTAGGGAACCGGTGCGATGTCGTTTTCGTGCGAAATTTGTGGAAAAAGCCCCGAGATGGGCAACAATGTGACCACGCGCGGTAAGGCGAAATACCTCGGCGGCGTCGGCACCAAGATCACCGGCATTAGCCGGCGAACTTTCAAGCCGAACCTGCAGCGGGTGCGTATCACGACCGCCAACGGCACCAACAAACGCGTACGGATCTGCACACAATGTCTCCGGAGCGGCGCGGTGACCCGGGCTATCCGCAACAGACCGTTCCGATTGCCGACAGACACGGATAATCGCGCCGCTAAGGTAAAAGCCGCGGCCAAATCCAGGGCTCGCAAGAAGAAGTAACCGGTGCCGCTGTACACGTGACGGCAGCAGATCTTTGGATTGCCCCTCAGATCCGGTCACCCCGGCTTCTTTGCAGGACGCTTGCCCTGCGCTTGGCGGAAATCTTGTCATTTCTACGCCATCGCCAGCAGAAAAACGCGGCGATAATCAGCACGGACGCTACGGATGCGGCGATGATTGTTTCCCGCTCTCCCCATAGGAAGGCTCCCTGACCCAACTCGTCCGGGATTTTCTCCAGCACCCCGCCCACAATCAGCGGCGCTCTTTGTGACCCGGCATCTTGCTGTGCGTACATCGTAGATCGGTAGCGCCAGTTCTTGAGGTACACGCCAGTCAATCTCACTGGTACGGAGAGCAGTTCGCCTTCGATGAGTTCAGGTGGTAGAGACGTTGTGCAAACGGTGACTGGGTAACGACCAACAGCATCGTCAAATCCAGGGAGCCGGAAAGGACCGTCGACAAAGACCTCAATCTCGTAGTACTCTCGCACGCCGAGTGCCTCAATGAGTTCTTCATCCTGCACGTGGATCTTCAGTGCTCTTCTAGCGATACCCTGCAAACTGACAATCTCTCCACACCAATCTACGGGCCTGGCCATAAATTCCACAACCAGGTGACGGGACGCTTCGTGCAAGGAAAGGTCTCCAAGTTCCCGTGTGGAGAGTGTTTCACGCGCCGCTTGTTCAAGGTCTTGCCGACCCACGCCACGCAAGACTGCCAACAAACCATGGAAAGCGCCCGCGTCTGACGGTGTGATGGCGCCGTCAGGGACGACCTCCTCAAAGGTAGCGACATCGAAACCTGACCTACCCAGCAAAGTGTCCGGAAACCATGTCAGCCGCCGTGTTGCGAGCACCGGCCTTGCCGGCGCGTCGGCAACGCTGGCGCGCTTGAGAAATACCGCTTTGAACGCAACAGACTCATCCAACAACGGCGATCGCCCTTGTTCATCGAGATTATCCGCAGGCTTGACCCAGTTGGCCGGAGCGATTGGGGAAAACACATCGCACGTAAAGTGTGACTCACCCATGGCGACTTCCACAGCGCAGCGGAAGATGACCGAAAAGCCAAGGCGTTCCCGCAGTTCCGGCGCTACCGCGATTGCTCGACATGCTTTGACACGCCCGGCAAGTTGAATGAGCTCGCCGCGATGCTCATCTGGCGAAGTCATGAAATTGGGTAAGCTCGTTTCTGGCATCGCGTAAAGGTCGATCAGCGACGGCGGTAAATTCACCAACGCGGCCAACGTTCGCTCCAACGTTTCTTGCTCATCCACCGAGAACGGCCGGTCGTCGAACATGTGGGAGAGCTGGCTAGCATCCACTCCACGAGCGGCGAGCACATCGCGAAACGAAGCATCAGGTTGTTCTTCGTCTTTCGGCGTGGACCGTTCCCTTTGAGTTGCGGCGGCAACCTCCGGTGGCAAAGATTGCTGGACGTGAGCTCCGGAAACGCCAGGAATGAAACCGGTCGTGAAGAACCACGTGATGAGAGCAGTTCTAAGCGTCACGCGACTGGCCTCGACGGCTCTCAAGCCGAGCAAGAATGGCTTCCGCCGATTGCTCTGCGGAGCGATTCCGGCGGGTCAGCCTGCGGAAAAAGAACATAAAGATTGTGGTCGCCAGAAACGCCACAACACAGCTCATGACGATCAATTCGATAATGGAGCTTTCCGCTGCGCCCTGCTGAGTCGGCCCAGTTAATTCCAATTCCTTTGCCAACAACAGCGGAGCCAAGGCCGGCTCTTTAGCCGCCCCGTAAACCAATCGTTTAAAGAAAACCCCCGTCACCCGAGCTGGCTGCCGCATTCGTCCTGCTTCGGGAAACCCCTTGGGCAGCTCAAGTCCATAGATCAAGATCGGTTCGGATCTATGGTCATCCGGCTGCAGGAAGAACTCGTGCCACCGCTCGATTCCCGCGCCGAATTGTTCTACCTGCGAGGCGAGCTCGGGAGCAGAGTCCATCGGGACGGCCCGCCGTCGCCGCGTCGAGACCTGTCTGAGCGTCCCGGAGACAGTGACAAGTTGCCCGCGATAGTGCTCAGGCTGCTGCAACAGTTGGGCGTATGTAACCCGCCCGGTGGACGCCGTGTTAATTTCCTGGCTGGGTGTTGATTTGAGCCAATCGAGCGTGGTGAAGAAGGCCTGACGGTCCCCCGCCCGGAACATCGTGTTGTCGGTGACATCTGCGTACAGATCTGCTGGCAGCGGGCGCGAGAGATTTTGAGCTGGAGACCCATCGGTGCCGTCGTCGATAGCTTGAGGTGCTCCGACTTGTCCCGGCGGAAACATCCAGGCCCAAACCGCCGGGTCCCGTGCTCGGTACATAAGGAACAACACCAAGAGTAACGCCGCGCTCAAACGCAGGATCTTTCCGTGACTCGCCGGCGGTGGCGAGCGGAAGACGCGCTGACGAGATTCCTGACGCTTCTTGGGCACGTGTGAATCCGGAGGAATCGGCGAGAGTGTCGGTGGCGAGTTTTACCTCACAGAAATTCATTGTATTTGCTGGGTGAAACTTCGGCCAGCAACCAGACGTCACAGAAGCATCGCCAGCATTGTCGTGCAGCCTGAGCAAGCTGGAGAGGATCTGGCGCTGGTGTCCCAGGGTTCCAAGAATCCAAGGCTAGCGTCCCGATACTATCAGGAACCGATCCCATCCCGACGCTAGCATTGATCTCCACCATGACTCAGCAGTACGACGCCGGCGCGCTCCTCCAAATCGTGATCACCGGATTTCGGCGGCATGGCGCCAAGCAAGAAGAATGCGAGGAGATGCGGGAAACGATCCTCATCCGAGATGGCGCTTACTACGGACGTTCATTTCGTACGGCACGACTGATGGCAACGATGATCGCTGAGACAGGTTGCGTACAATTTCACACATCGTCCGGCGAGTTGCTTGAATCGGTTCCAGCACCGGAAAACGCCTCCCGAGAGTCAAATTCACAACGGCAGGCAGCCTGAGAACATTCTGCCAGCTTACTCGGGTCTTGAGCAGAGTGTAATGAACTGCGTGGCGTGATCGAGCCGCGGCACGATATCAAGTGAATCCATCTGCGCCGCGATTTCGATATCTTGATCGTAGCCAAGCTGGCGGAGCCGCTGTCCTCCGCGGCTTTCCCGCAAGATGCTCAAGATCGAAGTCACCTTGCCGTACCAAGCTCTGGCGATTCGCGCTTCGTCGTTAAGCTGCACAGAGTTTTGTAGTCTCGCGGTTCGCTGACTGGTCTTTTCAGACTTGCGGAGTAAGTGCGCAGTGATTGCGCCTGCTGCTGCGACATCTTCGCCGCTTATCTTTCCCTCTGTCCCGGCACAGAGCAGCGCAACCTTTTTCGAGTTGGCCAAGTCGTCAGCGACTGCGGTGACATTGTTGAATGCGCCGATCACGATGTCAGCAGCGTGCTTCGCCCGGTCGATGGCGATGGTTCCATTGGTTGTTGTAAAGATGATTGTCTTACCGTGTATGCTCTCGGGCGTGTAGTCAGCGGGAGAATTTCCCAGGTCAAAGCCATCAATGCGAACGCCTTTTCGCTCGCCACCGAGGAGGACATCTTGGCCCTTTCTTTCGAGCGCTTCGTGACGGGCAGCATCGATGGTACGGCAAGGCACGATCCCAACAGCGCCAGAATCCAATGCATGGCAGATTGTGGTCGACGCTCGGAGCACGTCGATCACCACAACACTCCAGCCGACAAGATCCTGGGGCTGGACCAGTTCCGGAAGCAAATGGACGTGCAAGCAACGCAAAGGAACGGCCTTATTTGAAGAAGCCAGTGTCAGCGGCTGAGGAACAGCGCAGCCAACGAGAGCACCAACAAGACAACCGCAATGCCTGCGCCCACGGCGGCGAGAACCTTCCAAACGGAAGTGGGGGCAGAGCCGGTGACTTTGCCCGTTTGCCCGTTGACCAGCAGCCGGAAGACGCGGTTCTTATAGCGATAGGCCATGATCCAGATTGGCAGGAGAACTGGCTCGCTTGTCATCCCTTCGATGCGGACGTTGACGTTCACATTGCGGCTACGACCTGGGACGTAGAGCGCATCACAATGATTCCGTTCGCGAGCTTCAATGCCAGCGCGGGCGAGCGGACGGGCATACTTGCGCTGCAAGCCAAATTCCTCCACCGTAGCGAACTGTAAGTCAACTTCTTCTGGAGGCTTGCCTGCGGACAAGTCAAACGGGCAGATCTCTGCGGTTTCCGCGGGAGTCAACGCGCCACTGGCGCCCACCAGCAAGCCCGAATGTCGTCCGGTGTGTTCTCCAGCCATGGGGCACCAATCGCCACGCGCGAAAGCGGGTGTGCGGTTTGTATCGGCCGTCCAATAAGTGTGCGTTTCAGCTTCAAAAACCCAATAAGGAACGTAGACAGAACGAGTGGTGACCAACATCGCCTTTTCGGAAAGATCACCTGGTCGCCACATTCCTTTTCCCAGCCAGCTACGCATGGCATTGATGGCGTCATGCTGCGTAACGGTCATCGGCACAACCGAGTTGGCGACCAAGGTTTTGGCGTCCGGCTGCTCTTCAAGATGAACTGACCCGCAGAAAGGGCATGCCAGCGCCTGGTCCTCGGCGCTATAACTCATCGATGCGCCGCATCCGTTGCACTGAAACTTGTGCGTTGTGGTTTGTGTTTGGAGGGCGTGGGCTTCCGTGCGGTCTGGCGCTTCTGTCCCGCAGTTAGCGCAGAACAGGTCTTCTTCGTCCAGCATGCCGCGACAAATTTCGCAACGCGTGATCGTGGCCATGGCGCGGTTCAAAGATGATTGTTCAAGGACGGGAAGTGCCACCCGCTCCATGATCTTTCTACAGGATGAAACGGCTCAAGTCTTCATCCTCGGCGACTTGTGACAAACGTTCGCTTACGTATGGGGTATTGATGACCACTTTCCCGCTTTTCATGTCCGGTGCCTCGAAAGAGACTTCCTCGAGCAGACGCTCCATGATTGTGTAGAGCCGTCGCGCGCCGATGTTTTGCGTGGTTTGATTGACCTGGAACGCGAACTCGGCCAGCGAATCAATGCCGTCTTCAGCGAACTCAAGTTTCACGCCTTCGACGTCCATGAGAGCGGTGTATTGTTTGGTCAGTGCGTTCTTGGGCTCGGTCAAGATTCGTTTGAAATCATCCTTGGTCAGATCGGTCAGCTCAACGCGGATTGGGAACCGACCCTGCAGTTCAGGCATCAATTCCGCCGGACGCGCTCGATGGAAAGCGCCTGCGGCGACGAACAAGATGTGATCTGTTTTGATATATCCGTATTTTGTTTGGATGGTGGTGCCTTCAACGATAGGCAACAAGTCACGTTGTACGCCTTGGCGGGAGACATCAGCGCCCTTGCCATCGCTAGCGACAACTTTGTCGATCTCATCCACGAAGATGATGCCGTATTCCTGGGCCAGATCGATAGCCGTGGCATGTACTTTCTCTTTGTTGATCAGTCCTTCGCACTCTTGCTCAAAGAGGACCTTGCGAGCATCAGCGACGGTCATTTCACGCTTGGAGCTTTGCTTGGGCACAAACTTTTCGAGCATACCTTGGAGGTCAAAGTCCATTTGCTCCATTCCGACGCCAGTCAGCATCATGGGCACGGCACGCTGCTCGATGTTCAATTCGACCTTGCGGTTTTCCAGTTCGCCGGCGACAAGCATTGCTCGCATCTTTTCGCGAGTGCGCTCTTGTCGCTGCCGCTGATCGTCGTTTTCGTCATTGACAGGATAGGAAGCTGGTGGCGCGGGCGCGAGCAGATCAAGCAGGCGATCATTGACGCGGACGCGTGCCTCTTCTTCCACGTTCTTTCGCTCGGCCTCAAGGACAAGGTTGATGGCGTTGTCCACCAATTCGCGGACCATGCTTTCGACATCGCGTCCGTAGTAGCCAACTTCCGTATACTTTGTGGCTTCGACTTTGATAAACGGAGCGCCCGTGAGCTTAGCAAGGCGCCTGGCAATTTCGGTCTTGCCAACACCTGTGGGTCCGATCATGAGGATGTTCTTGGGCGCGACTTCGCCTTGAAGGTCTTCGTCCAGTCGCTTACGGCGCCAGCGGTTGCGCAACGCAATCGCCACCGCTCGCTTGGCATCATTTTGACCGACGATGTGGCGGTCTAACTCGGCGACGATTTCGCGCGGTGTCAGGTCGTGCACTCGAGTTCCTCCACGACGATTTTGCCGTTTGTGTAGATGTCAATTTCTGACGCCACGGTGAGAGCTTCCCGAACGATTTCCGACGCCGTCAGCGTGGAGTGTTTGACCAGAGCCCGGGCTGCCGCTACTGCGTAGTTCCCGCCGGAGCCAATCCCAAGGATTCCATCGGTAGGTTGGATAACGTCACCTGTGCCGCTGATCAGCAGGGTATTCTTGGCGTCGACAACTGTGAGCAGTGCTTCTAACCGCCTTAGCGCCCGATCCGTTCGCCAATCTTTCGCTAGTTCTGTAGCCGCGCGAGGCATGTTGCCGGGAAAGTCTTTCAGCTTCGCCTCAAAACGTTCCAGCAAGGCAAAAGCATCCGCACTGGCTCCAGCAAAGCCCGTGATGACCTTGCCATCGATCAAGCTCCGAATTTTGCCAGCGTCAGCCTTCATGATGGCATTCCCTAGCGTGACTTGACCATCTCCGCCGATAGCAACACAACCGTTGTGACGGACGGTGAGAATCGTGGTGTGGTGAATTTTCATTGGCTAATCGGCAATGGTCGGATCCCGAAGTTCAAGTGAGGTCAATTAGAAAATTGGTGGATTTTTCAGGGACCCAGCAATAGTCATAAATGAACCCTTTGTATTTTACGGCGGCAAAGTGTCATGAACTGTCTACTCGTCAATGGCCGAGCGAATACCCTTAATATCGCAAAATCCGATATGCAAACCAGGGGGTGCAGAATCGCCAGCTCTGCCCTATCGGCCACAAGTCTTGACTTTCGACTTGACGCATATAGGCTGAAATCCAGTTTTGACAGATGAAGAAGTTCAATGAATGGCTTCTAGGGTATTTGTCTGAATGTTGGGCCAGCCAGCCGTACCCATTCTTTCAGGGAAGGTCGATTGTCGCCGCGCCACAAATGGCGTAGCGGGTCACGTTATGGAAGGCAGTCACTCTTGAGTGCTGAGGAGGAACAGGCGGCTAACCCCGTAATCGAGCTTCAATTTCGTTGTACATGCGATCTTCCCTGACGCGCTTTAGGTCCGGTGTCCGTTTCACACTATCCCCCAACTCGGGTGCGCGGTGGTGGCGGTTGTCGGTAGCAAGCCGGTGGGTGCGCATTGTCCGGTTCGTGGTTTGAATCGGCTGATGTACTGGCGCGCATTCCATGCACGTCCAACGCGGGGCACTCCCTGTTGCGCGTAGCCAACGAGCCGTTCGATCTCAGCGCACGTCCAGATATTGATCTCGTTGGGGGACTGTCCCTCCAACTCCGGTCAAGCAAAGTCATCGCGATCGGCTTGCCAGGTTTGTGAGTACGATTCCATGCGCAGTGAACCTTAAGAAGGAAGATGGAGGATAGTCACGATCCCGTCGGCCGTGAACGCCGACTTCAAGACGACACACGTGACTTGGGCTAGATGGCGAAAAACAACCGCAACAAGATGCCACATCCGCGACGAGTTCCCGATTCGTTACACGAACCAAGCGGAACACCGTTGGCCGCTGTGCCGCAAAAAGATCGCCGGTTGATCTTCGGTGGCGGGGTTGCGTTGATGCTTGCGTTTATCTGGTCGTACGCGCCAACGTTGCAAGGGCTGTTTGAAACCTGGTCAAGTGAAGCGGATTATTCTCACGGCTTTTTCGTCATCCCGCTCGCGGTGTTCTTCTTATGGTTGCGGCGAGATCGCATGCCGTTTGATCATCCGATGGCACCATCATATGCGGCAGTGGGCTTGCTGGCGTTCGCGCTCTTGCTGCGACTGACTGGCGTGCTGTTGTACATCGCTCCGCTGGACGCGCTGACCATTCCCATCTGGCTGGCAGGTTCGGTTTGGCTGCTGTGTGGGCTGCGATGGATGTTCTGGAGCCTGCCGGCGATTGCGTTCTTGTTTTTCATGGCGCCGCTTCCCTATTCCATCGAAAGCCAACTCAGCTATCCACTGCAAAGCGTGGCGACCAGCGCGAGCGCCTGGATGTTGCAGGTCGTCGGTCAGCCAGCGGTGACCACAGGCAATATCATCGTGCTCGGAGAAAACGTACTCAACGTGGAAGAAGCGTGTTCGGGACTGCGAATGTTTCTCGGCATCTCCGCATTAGCGGCGGCGTATTGCGTGATCATGCGGCGGCCATGGTGGGAAAAAGGGATTGTCGTACTGAGCGTGCTCCCCGTTGCGGTCTTGGCAAATTCACTGCGGATTGCCGGAACAGGGCTTTGCTACCAGTACTTCGGAGCGGAATCATCCAGAAAGCTGATTCATGACATGGCGGGGTTTTTCGTCATTTTTGTGGCTGCGGCAATGATGGGCGCCCTGGTTTGGTATCTGAAGAAGATCTTCGTTGAAGTTGAGTCGGCTGACGTCAGCACCATGTTGCACTCCTCGAAATAGCAACGATCAAACGGCTTTGGTCTACAAGGAATGAAGGAACTGATGAGCGACAAGGCACTCATCCCGTCTGATGGACAAGAACAACAGAACCATATTCGTCCTGGCTACGGGTACGGCTATCCCGCGGCCATGGATGTGGAGGTGACTGGTTCCGGCGCTGGATTTTCTCTTTCGTTTGTGACCGCCGCACTAAGACGTTGGTGGAAACTCTGCCTTCCGGTGGGTTTGATCCTGGCGGTCGGGGCATCGGTGGCAATTTGGTTTCTTAAGAAGCCGGAGTACCAATCAGACGCCTGGTTGCAGATTCATTCGGCCAAGCCGTTTCTCGCGTTTGAAGGGTCGAGCCTTGAAGACCGATTGTCGATGGCTCGCTTTCGGGGTACGCAGGCTCAGCTCATCCAGAGCCCGGTCATTCTGCACCCGGTCGTCAACAAGCTGGATGCTTCCGAACTCGATGTCATGCCACCGGCCATTGATCAACAAATCGAGTGGCTGCGCGAGCGCGTCGTTGTTGCGTCGCCGGGCGAATCTGAATTCTTCAAAGTGTCATTTACGGCCAATGATCCCGAGATGGCACGGAACGTCGTCGAACTGATTGTTAAGGAGTACTTGCGCTACCGCAGAGAAGTTGACCGAAAAGAACGCGAGACCGATTTGCTTCAACGTTTGGATGAGGAGCAGGCAAATCACGAGGAAGCCAAAGAACTCATCCAGAAGGAAATCCAAAAGCTGTTCGCCCAAGTCTATCCCAGCCTCGATCCGGGCATCTTTGATGAGCAAGGTTCCGGAATGGTGCAAGCGAATCCGTTAGCTGTGCTCGAAGCCAAACGTTTGGACACCCTGATGGACAAGGCCATCATGAATCGCGAACTGCGAGAATTGCAGTTGGGTGTAGATGAATTGCCCGCTGAACCGCCTGAAGAATTGGTGGATGCTGCGGTGGACGCGGACGAAGAAATCCTCGTAAAAGTTGCTGAGGTTGATGAAGCCAAACGTCTCTATGACGACGCGTTCGCCAAAGCACCGAATCTTCCGGTTGTTGAACAGCTCAAGGATGAGTGGGTTGACAAGCAGGATGAATTGGACCGGTTGCGATCAGAAGTGCGTCCGGAAATTCAAGAGAATATGCGGAATGAGATGGCCGGCCAGTTAAAGTCAAAGCGAATTCAGCGCGTGGCTGATATCGAAGCAAGTCTGCGGAATTTTGACGAATATGAAAAGGTTCTCAAAGGACAGATTGACAAGAAAAAAGAAGAGCTCAAAGCCTTGGGGGCAACTCGCTTGGAGTTGCAAGAGGCCATTCGTCGGCGAGACATCGAGGATAGTGCGTTAACGAGGCTCAGCGTTCGCCGGACGGAACTGCAAACCGAGCGCGGCGCGCCAGAGCAGGTCAACCTCAAGGCCGCGCCGTTACTTCCCACTGCCAGCGTGAGCACAGCTTGGCCCTACATTTTCTTGGCATCGCTGGTGTGTTTGTGCCTGCCCTTTGGAGTCACGATGGCATGGGAGTTCTGGACCAAGCGTGTTTCCAATTCACGCGACATCAAGCACAGTAGCATGATCAACGTCATCGGCGAAATTACCCAGTTTCCCACACGCCGATTGGATGTTGACGCTGAGTTGGACGGCACGCCGATCTACGAAGAGAGCATTGATCAGGTATGTGCCACGCTGATGTATTCGCCCCAGACGGAAGACATGCGGATCTTTGCCGTGTGCAGCGCTGTCTCCGGTGAAGGAAAAACAAGCGTTGCCGCTCAACTTGCGATGAGTTTGGCCAGAGCTTGTTCCGAACGTGTCCTATTGATCGATGGTGATTTGCGAGACCCGGACATCGCCAATCTGTTTCACATCGATGAGTCGCCTGGCCTGTCCGAAGTGCTTTCCAGCCGATGCTCTCCTCGCGAGGCGATTTTTGCGGATTGGCAACCCAAGCTTCATTTACTCGCGGCAGGATATCTTTCGGATCGCCCTCAAGCGATCTTCGGCCAAGGGCGGTTTCAAGCCGTGCTGAAGGAGTTGGCCGCCGGCTACGACTACGTCGTGATCGACACTCCGCCAATTTTATGTGCCAGCGAAGCCTTGGCGATCGCCAAAGCGGCCGATGGCGTTCTCGTTTGTTCGATGCGCGATAAGAGCCGGACATCGCAAGTTGCGGCAGCGGTCAGTCGTGTGCGAGACGCAGGCGGCACACCTGTGGGGTGCGTCCTTTCCGGAATTCCGCGGAGAGATTACTTGAATCACTACGGAACATACGCAAAGGCCTACGCAGTCGATTCCCAGCAACTCCCTGATGAAGACGATTGGGACCATCCTGGTCACACCACCTCGGGGGAATCCGCCTGAGGTGATGCCCCGGCAGGGTTGATGGTGGCGATCTCCTCATCAGTTCTTTTTCTGCTGAAAAGAAACAGTCATGGCGATCAAGACAGGAACAGAGCAGGCCAGGAAATCTTCCCGCGATGCTAAGCCGCGAAAGGTTCGCAGGCCTGAGCGTCGTCCTCCGCTTGAGCCGAACAAGCAGCGATGGATCATCAATTTCCGGCTGCTGGGGATTACCGCAGGCGTGGTCGTTGTTGTCTTAGCCGTGCTTTATTTCTGGGGTCGATACCAAGTGCAACAGCAAGCTGATGCGCTGCTGGTTCTTGCAGAAAATCAAAGCAATGACGGAAAGGATGCGGAAGCTCTCGCGTCGTACCGGCGGTATCTGACTCTGAGTCCAGATGACGCGCAAGCCTATGCAGACTACGCCGAATTGTACGCTTCCAAGAAAGAATCGCCGGCACACGTCAAGATTCAACGCTGCGAAGAGGCGATCGCAAAGTTACTCAATGATCCGGAAGCCAAAAAAATTCACATTGCTCAGCGCATCAATGAGATGCGATACCTGGCCGGCGATCTGCTCTTTCAACGAGGTCAAGCGACCCGTGGGCCGGGGCATCTCAACAAAGCGCTTGGTATCCTCGAACTTTGCCATCAGACACCCGAGGTACTTGCATTAACCGCGAGGTGCGACCTCAAGAAACGTGAGTTCGATCCGCAAAAAAGCGACCCCGAGGAACTCTACAAACGAGTAAAGGTCGCATACGAAGCAGATTCTGCAAACGCAGAGATGTGCTTGGAGTTGGCTCGATTCAAGCGAGACGGATTGAACTCGGATGCTGCGAGTTGGACTCAGGAGAAACGCAAGGCCAATGCTGAGTCCTTGCTGATTCAGCTCACGATGAATCACGCTCAAAACCCTTTCGCCTGGCTGGCGCGATTTATGTTTTACATGGACTCTGAGAACCGCATTCAGGCAAAGCCGTGTATCGATAAGGCCATCGAACTGATCGAAGGCAGCACGAGTGATCGAGCTTTTGTCGTGTTTTCCAGGGCGGGTCTCTTTGCCGTGGCAGAAGACGATGTAAATCGTGCCATGGAGTACTTTCAAAAGTCCATCGACGTTGCTCCTTCGACAATTGATGCCGTTCAGTCTGTCGATGATCGCCTGATCCTGAGCCAGTCTTACACCAACCACGCCGCGCTGCAGTATCGTGAAGGTCAGATTGAAGATGCGATTGCAACCTTGAACGCAGCGCGAGAAATGTTGGAAGGCATGGACTTCCAACCGGAAATGATCCTCGTAGATATTTTTACGGAAACGGGGAGATTCAAGGAGGCTTGGGCTCCGTTAGATCGGCTCAAGAGCCGATATGGCAACAACGCCGAGATGAACGCCTACTTGATGGAGACGCGCGATCTCGACGAGATTGCCGCCGTTCTCTTGCGACTCGAGGCGCGATTGCTGCAAGCGGAAGGTCGATACTACGATGCCATTGAAGCCTGGGATCGCTATGTCATTGCCTTGGGGCCATCGATTCAAACGCACGATGTTGCTAAACGGCGCATGGAAGCCCATCTCAGCGCGTCTGATTGCTACGTTGTTCTGCAGGATTTCGACAAGGCGCGACAGCAAATTGATCGAGCCGGTGAAGCAATGCGCAATAACTCGCGTGTGGATTACTACCGAGGGAATCTTGACGAGCGACAAGGCAAGATCTCCGCAGCCATGCGGCACTATGCGCTGGCCTTGACGCGAGACCCTGTGTACTACCCTGCGCGTGAGGGTTACGCCCGCGTTGTCTTCAGCCTGACTAAGGCCTCAGGTCAACAGCCTGACTGGGATCAATTTGAATCACAATTTCCGGACATGCAGGCGCTTCCGCAGGAGGAACGTGAAAAATGGACTCTGTTTCGCGCACAAGCAGCAATCTCTCAGCGCGACTATGATCGCGCCGGAAAGATTTTGCGAGAAGCGCAAAAGCAGTTCGCAAATTCCCCTCGGATCATTGAGGCTCTCGCACGAAATGCCGCTACAGCTGGAAACAATCAGCAAGCCGACGCATATGCACAACAGCTTGAAGAGAAATCTCCTGAGCGTTTCCATGCCTTGAACTTTGATCTTCACGCGCGACGCGGAAATGATGAGCAGGCAGAAGCCGAGTTGCTAAAAGCGATCGAGCTTTCTGATGGCGATCGCCAGCTTGCTTTGGAACAGATGCTGGCGGAATTTGAACTGACAAGATTAGGGAAGCCAGAACAAGGACGAGCGCGACTCGCATCGGTTGTAGCCCGGTCGCCCTTGGCAAACTTGGCACTTAATCGACGTTTGGTTGAATTGGCGATTGTCGAGGATGCGATTGAGGAAGCTAAGGAGCATCTCGCCAATGTTGAGGAGTTCGAAGGCGCAGACGGCGTCACCGTGGCTTACCTCCGAGCTCGGATTGCCCTGCAAACCGGAGATATCGCAGCTGCAAAACGAGGTCTGGAATCTTTGCGCGGCATGCGGACGCGTTGGTCTCCGGTGAAACTCCTGGAAGCCTTGATTGCGGAAGAGGAAGACCGCATGGCTGACGCCGTTCTTGCGTACCAGGATGCTGTTCGTTTTGGCGAACGAAACCCGGCTGTTGCCAGCAGGATCTATGAGTTACTCAGCGAGCTAAATCGATATGCCGACGCTGAAAAATTCCTGAGCAAAATCTCTCCAGAAAGCCGTGAGATTGGACTGTTCACCTCACTCCGGTCACGCGAATTCAGCCAGGCGGTTAGGTATGCCGAAGCGGCACTCGATACAGACCGCGAGAACCTAAGCAGTTGGCTGCGATATGGCAGTGCCTTGGTGTTCGCTGATCGGTTGGATGATGCGGAAGAGGCGTTCAAGAGCGGACTCGCGCTTGAGCCCACGAACCCTCAGGCGCTGATGCAATTAGTCGGCTGCCGTATCACCATCTATCGCAAGTCTGGCGAAGATGAGGATCTCAAGCGAGCACAAGAGTCGCTTGAGCAATTTTTGCGCGACGCGGAGACCGCTCCCGAGACGCTCTCATTCCTGGCTGCGCAATGTCATCAGCTGTTGGGCGAATTTGACGAGGCGGAAACACACTACCGCCGAGCTTTGCGCATCAACGGCAATAAAGACATGACCATGATCCGGACCGCGGCGCCCTTCTTCGCAAGCCGGGATCGCGCATTCGCCATTGAGCTTCTTAAAGAAGCGAATCGACGAGAGCCGGATGCGAATGACATCACACGCTTACTGGCTGTCTTGTACAGCGAGGCGGGCACGCTCGACGATTGGGAACGCGCTTGGAAATTGCTGGCCGAAGAATCAGGCGAGCAGGGCCACCTTGACGATCGGCGATTGCTTGCCTTGATGATGCTCCGCAGGGGAAACAAAGATTCGCAATACGAGGCAGCCAAGATCATGGAAGCTGTCATTGCCGAGAGCACGCAGAAGTCCCCCAAAGATCAGCGGTTGTTGGCTGAAATTCATGAAAAGATGGGAGATCTTGATGTTGCCCTCGCGAAGATGCGCGACATCCTCAATGAGCCTGAACCATCGCTCGACGCTCGGCAGTATTTTGTCCAATTGTTGATCAAGGCTGAGAACTTCGTAGAAGCAGAAACGGAACTCACGAAGATGCAAGAAGACGCGTCAGTCCCACGAGGGTTCTTGTTGCATGCCCTCTGTGACATTGCCCAGGCGCGCGGCCAACAAGGAAAGATTGATGACATCATCAATGATTTCATCCAACCGGAAATTGAAAAGCAGCAGGACAATGCGCCGCTGCAAGGGCAAATGATGCTGGTCGCGGCTGACCTTTCGGAGTCGTTTGACCGTCACGCCGCTGCGGAAATTTGGCACAAAAAGCGCCTGAAATTGTCCTCGCGGACATTCACGACTTATGCCATCTGGCTGGCACGACAGCAGCGCACTTCCGAAGCGGTTGACTTGGCGCTCGCGCATGCGAAACCGCAAGACGTGACCTCAATGATCGGCTTGCTGACCACGCTGACGGTTGCTGGCGCGCCGGCTGCTGAAATGGCGCGAGCCAAGTCCGTCTTGGATCAGGCCACGCGAATGAGCGGTGATGAAGTGGATTTCCTCATTGCGCTGGCGACATTGCGACAAATCCAAAGGAAGCCACGGGAAGCGGTGGTTTTGTATGAGCGTGCCTTGCGGCGTTCGAATCAATCCAGCATCACGGCGCTCAACAACTTGGCGCTACTGCTTTCCGAGATGGAAGGACGTGGCGAAGAAGCTCTCCGGCACATCAACAAAGCGATCAATGCACGTGGCACGGACAATGAAGCACTGCTGGACACCAAGGCGTCCGTGTTAATTTCGCTGGGCAGGTACGGCGATGCCTTGGCGATCATGCAGCGGATTGTCCTGCGGAAAGATGGTAATCCTGTCTATTACTTACACTTGGCCGAATGCCAATTGCAGATGGGCGATCGGGAAGCTGCCCGACGTAGCTTGGAATCGGCCGAGGAGAACAAGGTCGATCAGTCCGTGCTCACGGCGAATGACGCGCGGTTACTCCAAAAACTTCGCACGGAACTTCAGATCACGCTGAAACAAGCACCGCAGGAGAGTGTCCAATGACGCAATCCCCTTCTGATCCAATCAGCGCTCAGGCAAAGCAGAGTGACGCTGTGGAAACCACGCCTGCGAACGAGGAGAGTGAGAGCGGAAAGGTTCCGCTCTGGCATCAAGTCAAGCTTGGTGCCAGTGTCAAGCGATTTGGAGGCATGGCGGGAATCCTTTTCGTCATCACCGCCGTGGCGGCTGTATCTCACGGTTTCTTTTCCAACCGTTGGAATGAACGTGGCGGGTTGAGGGAGGTCGGCGATGTGATTTCCCAGATGCCGCCGGAATCGCTGGCAAGTTGGGAGTTCTCTCGAGATGTAGAGATTTCCGAGGGCGTCATTGAGATGCTGCGGTCGACCGGACATGTTAGCCGCGTCTATCAATTCAAAGCGGCGGATATGGGGGATCTGCGGGAATCACAAATCACGGTGGCCGTTTTCATCGGATCACCTGGCCGCATCACGGCGCACGATCCACAGGTGTGCTATGCAGCGGGTGACTTCCAAGGCATCGGCACGCGGAGACGGATCGAATTTCAAGATACTGGAGGCGTCAGCCACGAGTTCTGGACTATGGCCGTCTCTCAGAAAGCCAGCGTTTTCCAGAGTTCTGACCGCAGCAATTCCTTGATTGTTTCCCATGCATGGGGGACGGACGGAACTTGTACAGCGGCGAACTATCCCAGGCTCGCCTATCTCGGCGAACCCTATCTCTACAAAGTTCAATTGGCGATGCCTAGCGGGAGCAAAACGCGGCTCGAAGACAACCGCTCGATTGAATTCTTGAAAGAATTTCTTCCCTTGTTGCGCAAGACGATTCAACAAGCTGTTCCGGCGGGTTAGCCACGGAAGTGCCCTGACCGATGCCATCTGTGTTCAATAAAGGACTGAGTCGGAATGTCATCAACCTCCAAGCCGGGGCAGCAGTGTGAAAACCGCTGTGCGCAGGACCGTGCCCCGCTTGTTTCCGCACACCGGGTTTCCCCCTCGTTCATGGCGCCGGCGCGCTATTTCGATCGCGCCATGTTGTGGCAATGGCCGCTTGCGCTGATCATGCTGGTCAGTTTTGCACCTGTGATGATCTTGATCGCGTTCCTGATTCGCATCACCTCTCCTGGACCCTCAATCTATCGTCAACGGCGGTTGGGCCGGTTTGGCAAGCCATTTACGTTGTATAAGTTTCGCAGTATGTACCTGGACGCTGAAGCGGGAACAGGTGCGGTGTGGGCCAAGCCCGGTGACCCTCGGATTACGTTGTTGGGAAAGATTACGCGCAATCTGCATCTGGACGAACTACCGCAACTCTTCAACATCGTTCGCGGTGAGATGGCACTCGTGGGACCGCGACCCGAACGTCCGGAGTTTGCTGCAAAGATCGAGCAGCATGTCTCGGGGTTCCATCAACGGCTTTGCATTCGTCCCGGCATTACCGGTTTGGCTCAGGTTCACCAAGGGCCGGATACGGACATGAACAGCGTTCGCCGCAAATTGGTTTACGATCTTGAATATGCCCAAAGCGCAAACATGTGGCTTGATTGGCGGATTATGATATGCACGTTGCTCCGCGCCACAGAAATCACGCGCTCCTGGGGTGTTCGCCTGCTCAAGATTCCCGTGCCATGCACGCAACATGTGGGTAAGATTGTATCTAATGTGTTTCCGGACGCGTCGGTAGATTCATCCTTGCATGTGACACCCGCGCAAATTTCGATGACGGACTCTCAGGCAAACGACGTCAAAGCTAATTGTGGATGCGCGGGACTCAATAGTCCCACAGGCTCCACGCATGCAGCTCCTGTCAGCAATGAGCTGCCGCTCGGCAGTGCACCGGCAAACAATGCGGAACCCTCCGCTAATGGCTCAAGCCAACAAGATGATGCGCCGCCGCCTCACTCAATTGCTCCCGTTCGATAGGAAACCGATGCGCCAGGTTCTCAAATCGAATGAGCCACAGCTAAACGCGTTCACTGTCGATGTGGAGGACTACTTTCACGTCTCGGCCTTCGAGCGTGGCATTGACCGATCAGAATGGGATGCGTTCGAGTGTCGCGTTGAGGACAGCACGCTACGATTGATTGATCTCTTGGCCGAACACGGTGTGCAGGCGACGTTTTTCGTGCTGGGTTGGGTTGCCCGAAAGTTCCCCGGCCTAGTGCGACGGGTTGCCGAATCTGGACATGAAATCGCTTCACATGGCTTCTGGCATCGATTGGTCTACAATCAAACGCGTGAAGAGTTTCGTGCTGACATTTGTCAATCACGTGACGAACTCCAAGCGATTACTGGCCAGTCTGTGACTGCCTACCGCGCGCCAAGCTTCTCCGTCATTGAGCGATCAATGTGGGCGTTGGAGATTCTTGTCGAGGAAGGTTTTCGCGTCGATTCCAGCATTTTTCCCGTGCGACATGATCGCTACGGCGTCGCAGACGCCAAGTATGAAATTCATTTGCGCGAAACACCTGTGGGCCTCATTTGCGAGTTTCCTCCATCGATCTATCGTTTATCTCGACTGAATGTTCCGATAGCGGGTGGCGGATACTTCCGTCTCTTCCCTATGGGTTTGGTGAGGCGTGGCTGGAACCGGCTTGCCAAACAAGGACTGCCAGGGATGTTCTACATTCATCCCTGGGAGGTTGATCCGGATCAGCCTCGACTTCGAGTCGCTGGCCGGCTTGCCCGCTTTCGACACTATGTCAACCTAAGACACACAGAGGATAAGCTCTCCCGGTTTTTGTCTTGTTATTCCTTTAACACGCTTTCCAATGTTCTTCGCCAAAGCGGATTCGCGGCGTTTGCCGCACCTTCAGAGATAAATGCCGCTTCGGGATGAGTCGATCGGCAATCTGGCAGCAATGGCTGGATTGCCGTGAGTACCCTTCACTTCTCTATGACGACCAGCGTTCAACCACCCCAAGTCACGCGAACGACGACGCCCTCGGACGCACCGATGATCAGCGTCATCATGCCGGTGCGCAATGAGGCAAACCACATTCATGATACGCTGACGCAGATCATCAAACAGGACTATCCAGCGGACGCTTTTGAAGTGTTGGTGGTCGATGGCGAATCGACTGATGAGACACGGTCGATCGTAGAAGCTCTCGCCCGGAAGCATCCGCAAATCCGGTTGTTCACCAATCCCAAGCGTTGGTCAAGCGCTGCGCGGAACGTCGGCATTCAAGCTGCCCAGGGAGAGCTACTCCTTATCGTTGACGGCCATTGCCATATTCCGGATGAGCACCTGCTCGATGCGGTTGCCGACGCGTTCGATCGAAGCGGTGCAGATTGCCTAGGGCGTCCCCAACCGCAGGACGTCCACAACGCCAGCCCGTTGCAAAAGGCCATCGCCGCCGCGCGCTCATCCTGGCTTGGTCATCACCCTGCGTCATTCATTTATTCATCCGAGGAGCAAATTGTTCCGGCACACAGCGTGGCGGTTGCCTATCGCAAAGAAGTCTTTGATGAAGTTGGTCTCTTCGACGAGTCATTTGATGCTTGCGAAGATGTCGAACTGAACCATCGGGTTGATCAGGCCAGTCTCCGTTGTTTGTTCACGCCCAAGATTGCCGTCCACTACGAACCGCGTGGTTCGCTGCGCGGGCTCTTCCGTCAACTCGTTCGCTATGGAAGAGGACGGATTCGACTGCTGCGCAAGCACAGTGAAACGTTGTCTGTGGCATCGCTCGTTCCCGCGATCTTCTTGCTGGGGCTGGTCTTTGGATTGCCACTGAGTTTTGTCACGGTTCCGTTGGCTTGGATCTATTGGGGTGTATTGGGGCTGTACGCGTTTACCGTGGTTGCGGTTTCCCTGGGGTTGGCTGCGTTCACCCAAGACTGGAGAATGACGCTTTGGGCGCCGATCGTATTCGTCACGATCCATGTCGCCACGGGTTGGGGTTTGATTCGAGAAGCAATCCTTCCGGGCCGCAACCCGTTCGCCAAACCTCAAGCTGAAAACACGGAACCACTGCTTGAAACGCACATCAACCAGTTTTCCAGTAGCTCAAGAACTGCGGAACCACAAGCACGAGAGCAGTCACAAGTTTCGGGCGTGCAAGGTCGTGCGTCAGTTTGATCCATAAGCTGAGCCGCAAGACCGATGCCTCGCGGGGCACGTAAGAACTCAAGACATCTTAGTTCCTTCGAGCGACTTTATGAAAGTTCTTGTCACTGGAGGCGCCGGCTACGTGGGCAGCCACACCGTGCGTTGGCTTTCGCAACGTGGCGACCGTGTTTGGATCTATGATGATCTTTCTCGCGGCCATCGAGAAGCGGTGCCAGCGGATCAGTTCATCAAAGGCGATTTGCTGGATGCCAACAAGTTGGAAGCGGCGCTCTTTGAAAATGGCATCGAAGCCGTCGTTCACTTCGCGGGCGCTTCCTTGGTGGGCGAGTCTGTTGAAAGACCGGACATCTATTATCGAAACAATGTCGCCGGAAGTTTAAGCCTGCTTGAGGCGATGCGCGCCGTCGGTGTGACGCGGATTGTGTTCTCCAGCACAACGGCCGTCTATGGGACGCCCGAAATGATGCCGATTACCGAGTCGTTGCCCTTGGCGCCGATCAACCCATATGGGTTTTCCAAGCGGTGTGTCGAGCAGATCTTGGCGGACTACCAGTCCGCGTACGGCTTTTCTTTTGCAGCCTTGCGATATTTCAATGCGGCGGGAGCGAGCCCAGATGGAGACCTTGGAGAAGACCATACGCCAGAGTCGCATCTGATTCCAATCGTGCTCCAAGTTGCTCTGGGACAACGTGAACAGATCGTCATCTTTGGCGATGATTATCAGACTCCTGATGGAACGTGCATCCGTGACTATGTGCATGTGGATGATCTCGCGGCCGCACATCAAGCAGCGTTATCCATCCTTTGCTCACCCGGCGACTCACAAGCGGTTGCCCCGCAAAAGCTGTTTATGAATCTGGGCATTGGACGCGGGTATAGCGTTCGAGAAGTGATTGACGTCTGCCGCGCGGTAACAGGGCACGAAATCCCGGCCGTCGTCGGACCCAGACGCCCTGGAGATCCGCCGGAGCTTGTCGCTAACTCATCGCTCGCCCAGCGCGAGCTCAACTGGCAACCCAAGTACACATCGTTGGAGTCCATTGTTGAAACGGCGTGGCGCTGGCATTCCCAGCACCCCAACGGCTTTGCCGAAGACAAAGTCTCCGTCGAATCGTAGTATGTGCCTTTTTTCGTGATCTTGAAATTTGCTTCGTCAGTCAGTTCTTTTGATGACCTCCTCCCTTGCATCTGACCTGCATGACAGCGCCTGCGCCCCGGGTTCGCCGGAATGGCTCGAGGAAGTGCGCGCCGAAATGGCCGTAGCTTGGGAATCGTTAGGCCGAGGAAAACTCGAGGGTTGCGAGATTGTCGAATCGATCAAGCGGTCTTATTCACAGGTCCACGTTTTAGAGATTCAATCTCCCGCCGGGCGAGCTCAGGCTGTCGCCAAGAGCACCGTGCGCGACCCCATCAACAAACCCAGTTGGAGTCGCGAGATTCAAGCATCTGTGGAGTTTGAAATCCTTGAGCACCTACATGCTCGCTTTGATCCGCTGCCAGGATTGGCCGTACCCAGACCCATCTGCGTTCTCCCGGAGCGAGACACCTTCATCATGGATTTTGTGCCGGGGAGTCTGCTGGCCGAAAGCCACTCCGCACTGCGGTGGTTTTCGCCGCGGCTTGCTTTCAAAATGATGGGATCTGACTACCAGCGCTTGGGAACCTGGTTGGCCAAATTTCAAGAGTTCACCAAGCCGGAACAAGGCGATGCAAGTCACTTGCAGGGGATTGAAGGGCGGATTCGTCTGCGCTTGGAGCGAATTCAACAAGCACAAGATCGTCGCATTCCATCGCATCTCGTGGCCACGGCTGAACGCCGTTTGAAATCACTGTTGGACGAAGCTGCTGGAGAATCGATTCCCATCGCCGGGCGGCACGGTGATTTCGGACCTTGGAATTCTATCGTGAGCGATGATCAGGCATCAGGGCGGGACGTATCGCGGGAAATCGTGGTCTTTGATTTCATGGGCTATGCACGCGAGCCGCGACCGCTTGATGCTATCAACGTGCTGTATTTCTTGGAGCACGAGTCGCAAAGCATCGTGACAAGTCCGCGCCGCGCTCGCGATGTCCAGCAACGGTTCTTGTACGGATACGCGTCCCAAGAAGTCTATTCCCGGCCGTTGCTCGTGCTGTGCGAATTTCACGCAAGAGTCTATAGCATTTGGGGATGTCTCTCCATGCCCACTGATCGACGACATCATAAATGGCAACAGAACAAATCCTTGCGTCGCAATATCGCCTGGCTGCTTGATGAACGTGCACCAGGCGTCTGGCAAGATCTTCAGTCCCGCACCCGGATCAAAGCGTGATTGCGCGTTACTGTCCTCTTCGTTCACGTCATTGATTTTCAGCTGTGCCTGCAAACTCCCCACCACAATCCGCACGCCTTTCGCCCACGTTTGTGAATGCAGACGACGGGCATGTCGGTGAGTTCGCAGCAGAGCATAATGCATTTGATTCGCAAGTCGACGGCAACTGCGATATCGATCAGGCAGTCACTAGTCAGGATGAGGATCTCCCAGTGACTTCTTTGGGAACCACGTCACCCGTTCGGGTCTGTTTCATGCTGGACCGTTTGTGTCATGGCGGAACCGAGCATTGGGTGCTGCGGCTGATTCACCACCTGAACCGAAGTCGAGTCGTTCCCAGCTTGTGCTTGTTGGACGGAGAAGACAATCTCTCCCGCTCACTGGAACCGGAGAATTGCCCTGTCACAAGGCTTGGGGTCAAGAGCCTGAAGAGTTTGCGTGACTGGGCGAGGTCTCGCCAGCTCTCACGTTTCCTGCGCGAGCACCGTGTGGACATTCTACAGACACATTTTCCGGATAGTTTGAACTATGGCGGCGTTGTCGCAGTGGCTTCCGGTGTTCCCCATGTCGTGCATACCAACTTCGGTGATGATTTCACACACGCTCCGTTGTTGACCAGGACGGTCGGTCGTTGGGCGAATCGATTGTTGGCTGCCAAAGGATTGACCGCCGCAGTCACCAATTGTGAAGCTTGCCGTCAAGACGTCTTGCATGACGGTTGGCCGGAGAACAAGCCAATCTACGTTGTAGAAAACGGGATCTCGCTCGCTGCCTATGAAGATGGGCGCTGGGCGGAGAAAGATGTCGAAGCGCGTGCGGAAGGGCCCTTCAACGTCGGAATCGTTGCGATGTTGCGCGAGGAGAAATGTCATGATCTTCTCGTACAGGCGGCGGCGATTGTCCGGAAGACTCGCGACGATGTCATCTTTCACCTCGCGGGGGAAGGCCCCATGCGGACGGAGTTGGAAGCACAGATCAAGAGTCTCAATCTTTCCGAGCATGTTGAGTTGCACGGCATGGTTGGTGATGTGCCTGAGTTCTTGCGGCACATCGATCTGGCCGTACTTTGTTCCAGGAATGAAGGGCTCCCGCACGCAATCTTGGAGTATATGGCATCCCGGACGCCAACGATCGCGACAGCGGTGGGGGGTAATGTCGAGATCGTGCAAGACGGGATCATCGGTTTGCTGGTGCCACCACAGGATGCTCAAGCCTTGGCTGAGGCCGTGCTTAAGCTCGTCGCGGATCCTCAACGTCGTCACGAGATGGGGCAAGCCGCTTGGACCCGTGTACGAGAATATTACAGTACCCAAGCGATGATCGACCGATTTGAAGGTCTCTATCATCGGATTGCTGGTCGATCGCGGGTAACCCTCAAATGAACACGTATCACAACCGGCTGTTGAATTAGTTGACGAGCTGCATGAATCCTTAAGGAGTGGGATTCCAAAGTTGGGGCGGAACAACGACGCGATTTGCGATCCGCGCGAGATTCATGCTCGCATTGGCTCACGTTGAAAACGCCGCCCAGGCGGATGCATCCCTGGAGATTGATAGACAACTTTGATGACAGAAGCCGCGTTTCACAAACAGGAACATCGCCAACAGTTTCGAGTCGGTCTCATCGGCGCGGGTCATATCTGCGAATTTCATATTCGCGGTTTGCGTCGCTTGCCGAACATTGAGATTATCGGCATTTGCGATCTGGACGCGGCGCGTGCTCAAGACGTTGCTCGCCGGCATCAACTACCGGCCGTGTTCACTTCATTGGATGAATTGCTGGCGACGAAGCCTGACGCGGTGCACGTGCTCACACCGCCTGAGAGTCATGCCAGCATCACGCTAGCGGCGCTCGCAAACGGGTGCCATGTGTTTGTCGAGAAACCGCTGGCGACATGTGTTACAGATTGCCGAAAGATCGCGGAGGCTGCCGAAGCCGCGGGTAAGACTGTTAGCGTTGATCATTCGCTCCTGCGAGATCCGTTCGTCACCAAGGTCAGAAAGATCGTAGAGTCAGGCAAGATTGGCGATGTGATTGCCGTCGATTGTCTGCGCAGCCAGGAGTATCCACCGTACGAAAAAGGACCGTTGCCGCCGCACTATCGAGCTGGCGGGTTTCCCTTTCGTGATTTGGGAATCCACTCGCTCTACCTGATCGAAAGTTTCCTCGGCCCTGTCTGTGACGCCGACTGGAGATTCGAGCATCGCGGGCACGATCCGCTGTTGTTCTACGATGAGTGGCGGATGTCTGTCCGCTGCCAGCGAGGCACGGGGAGTCTCTACATTTCCTGGAATGTCCGGCCCCTGCAAGACCTGTTGGTGATTCAAGGGACGCGAGGCGTCATCCGGTTGGACCTATTTGGAATGTCCGTTTCCATGAAGTGGGAAACGCGGCTCCCGCAGCACCCTCAGCGCGTGTTCAATGCCATGAAAGAGGGCTGGTCGCCCCTTTGGCAAGTTCCTCTGAATATGGCGAAGTTCCTGGCCAAGCGGATCCGTCGCTACCACGGTTTGCAGGAGATGGTGGCCGAGTTCTATCAGCGAATCGAACAGGGGCACTCGCCGGTCGTGTCTGCATCGTCAGCGGGCCGAACATTGGAGTTCGTGGAACGCGCCGCGGCCGACGCTGACTCAGCTAAGCAAGCTGCGCTTTCGAGGTTTACTACAAGCCCCCAAGCTCCAATTCTCGTCACAGGGGCCACAGGATTTATCGGCGGGCGGCTGCTTGCCAAACTACTTGCTGAAGGAAAGCGTGTCCGCATTTTGACGCGGCGCGAGCCAGCCGAACACCGCGACCATCCGAATCTAGAAATGGTCTTTGGCGATCTCGGTGATCCTGGAGCCGTCGATCAGGCCGTCAAAGGCGCAGCGCTGATTTACCATGTCGGAGGCGTTGTACATGGACATCCACATGAATTCCGCCGAGGCTCAGTCGAGGGCACGCGCAACATCGTCAACTCCGCGCTCGAACATGAAGTCGACAAGATTGTTTACGTCAGCTCGCTCTCAGTGCTGCATTCGTCCGCGGGCAAGCACGGCGAGACGATTGATGAATCTTGGCTCTTGGAGCCTCGCGCGGAAAACCGTGGCATCTATACACAAACCAAACTTGCGGCAGAACGAATCGTCGATGAAGCGGTCAAAGAACGTGGGCTGCCAGCGGTCATTCTCAGACCAGCCGAAGTCATCGGTCACGGTGCGCCTCTCTTGTCTCCAGGCGTTGCGTTGCAGGCAGCAGGTCGGTTGGTCATTTTCGGCCGAGGCGAAACCGTTGTGCCCATGGTCCATGTCGAGGATGTCGTCGAGGGGATCTTGGCGGCCGCGGAGAAGGAAATCTCATTCGGGACCGTTTTGCACCTCGTCGACTCAACGTCGCTCTCGCAGAACGAGATCCTGGCTAGGTACCAGTCAGGCACAGGTGATCGTCGGCGCGTCTTTCGCGCTCCGATGTCCTTGGTTTATTGCGGCGCTTTCGGCATCCAAGCGCTGTGTTGGTTACTGCGCCGTGATCCACCTTTGTCCGTCTATCGCGTGAAGTCCGCGACCGCGAATCGTACCTTCTCTGGAAATGCCGCCGAACGGATACTGAACTGGAAGCCTCAGCGCAACGTTTCGCAGGCACTTGACGAAACGCTCGCGGCGCACAGGAAAGTTGATGAAAGCCCTCTGCCGCAACCGGTGACGAAATAGCCAGGCTGGTTGCTACCGGCACATCTTGTCACGCCGATTTTCTTGATGCACTCGGTAGCGCTGAGGGCGCCATCGACCGCTCTCACACGTACGAGCGAAACTATCCTCGGTCAAGTTCGTCGCCGTTCGCGCCGCGCGTGAGCAGACTCAAGGCAACTCACTCGGCCCGTCCACAGACCCAAAGCAGCTCTCTAGCTGAATTGATTTGTCAATGGAGCGTCGGCGCTGACTTCCATTTCAATCGGCGGCGCACTCGGGGCATCTGCTTCTGTGTTGACGACTGCAGGTTCGGTATGTTTGCGGTAGCCCAACCCTCTGATGACCTCCAGCACTTCGCTGCAAGTAGGAAACATTCGACCGTTCTTGCGCTTATACTCATCGAGCGCGTTCATAAATTCGATTTCGTCGTTTGAATAGTCGCGCTCGCAGGTGGTGGGATCGATCTGGCGACGGCGGGGCGTCTTGGCGCGTCGCTCAATCTTGCGGCGCTCAGCCTCGGCGGGCTGGCTTTCTTTGCGACGGTCTTCGCGACGCCGATCAATCGTTGCCGTGGCCGTCTTGGGAGTTGCCTTCTTCTTGCTGGTCGATTTTTTTGCCGTGGTGCTCGCGCGTTTTGTGGGCGTCTTTTTGGTCGTCTTCTTGGCAGCTTTGGCCACGTCAACTTCTCCGTTGCAAGTGATGTCGGGGGGATGATGTCCGCCGGGAAACGCTGTCGCCCGAGCAACCCGCCGAGAACTGCCATCGTGGCGTTCTCAATGAGCTGCTTGCGGCCCCTGTAAAATCTCTCGGATCAGTACAGTCCGGCTAGTCGCAACAATCCGAGATGTCACCGTCAAGCGACAAGCTTCCACAGTGCGTGTAGCTTGAAGAATCGAGCGCAGCAAACAAAAAGTTCACGGATCAGGGAAACTCAACGGTTTTGCGCGATTTCACGGATTGGCGAAAGATGCGCGAACAAGCAGCTGGCGCGGTCAGAACGCCCAGAAACACGGCAGAACTCGAGATGTTCACCGACCTCGTCGCGCGGCACGATCGATTTCGCGGCGAGCTTCCTTCGCTTTGAGATTCTCCCGCTTGTCGTGAAGTTTGCGACCACGGCCGATGCCCATCAGCACCTTGGCTCGGCCTTCGCGGTTAAAGTAGAGCGACAAGGGGATCAGCGTCAGGCCGTCCTGCAAAGCACGGTTGGCAAACTTATTGACCTCACGGCGGTGCATGAGGAGTTTGCGAGGGCGTCGAGGGTCATGATTGAAGCGATTGGCCTCAACATATTCTGGAATGTCGCTGCCGATGAGCCAGACCTCGCCATTTTTTACTCGCCCATAAGCTTCATCCAGCGAAAGCTTGCCCGTTCGCAGGCTCTTGACCTCACTGCCGACCAGCATGAGCCCACATTCCAGCGTTTCCAGGATTTCGTATTCGTGCCGCGCACGGCGATTGCGGGCCACAATTTTGCGGCCGTCATCTTCCTGCTTCGGTGCTTTCTTGCGTGACTTGTTTTTCGACAAACGGTCTTCGCGGTGTGGGTTTCGTGGGGCGAAAAATGAGGAGCGCATCGTAGCGCACGCCAAGGTGAGCGGAGATGACTTCGTCACTGCTCTCGCTTCTGCGCGGCCATCGGTCCCAGCTCTATGCTTCGAAAACCAAGCGAGGCAATCCAATCTTCGCCACCGATTGGACAGCGGTCAACTCCCTCAACGAGAAGCTCAAGCACATTCCGACCGGCTGAAGCACCTGTCCGATTGCTGGTCCGCTCGCCCGAACGGACGCTGCAAGTCACTCCTCGATGGAGCCCACACATCATGCTCTCAGGCGTACGGGCGAAATTGACATTGGTCAAATTTTGGAGATGTTTCGTGCTGTCAGCGCGCTGCCGAGCACTATAGGGGGTTGACGGTAGGCACCCTACTGAACTTAACGCCAAAGTTGCTGGTGATGTTCACGGTGGCATCGCTGGTGTGTTGTATAGGTGTGAAGCGTTTGCACCACTCCCCTGGAGGCGGGAAAAACTTGACCAATGTCAATTTCGCCCGTACGCGTGAGAGCAAGGCGCGCGGGGATTCCATCGCGCGTCCGCAAAGCGATGGAGACTGCGACGAAAGAACACCTCAGGGAGATGTTCTCAAGCGTTTTGTTGATGGCTGTTCGGTTCGCAAGCTGAGGGTCGTCTAACACCTCAACAACGCATCTGGGTTCGTCAACGTTGGGCGACGGAAGGCCAACAAGAAAAGCGCTCTAACGGCTCTTCGGTGTGAAAGTGTAGATATCGTACTGTCGCGCATAGACGGAATCCGCGTGAGGGTTGACCGGAAGCGTTTCTCGGCCAACGAGGTCATAATCTCGTCCCAACTCGTCGAGCATCGATTGCAGTCGCGCAAGGTCGACCTCGGCTTGAGTCACATGGTACATGACCAGTTTCAGTGGCCTTTCTGGGGACACGGAATCCCAATCGGGAGCTTGTCTGGCTCGGTGGCGAGCAGAATAGGACCGCTGCCAGCAACGATAATCATGCGCGGCTTCATTCCAGTTTTTTCCGTAAGGGCTGTATCCCAAGTCAGTTCCGGCACAAACGAGTTCGCAATCTTGTCCATAGTCCGTCCAGAGCCATTGTGCGAAAGCTTCAAGCCGTTGGTCTTCGATGGTTTTGTATGGACGGATCAGGTCACGCGCGAAGTTGATTCCGCCGAGTACAGTCAGGACGCCAAACGCGGTGACAAGCATGCGCTTCTTTCGCATCGAACACGTGATGCGCTCCAGCAGCCAGCCGCCGCCAATGCCAGCCAGCAGGCAGATGGATGGCGCGAGGTAGAGCATGGTTCTTGCACTGCCGCCGTAGGGATACTTTTGCATGGCTGCCGCCAGAAACCCGAGGAAAAATGGCGATAGCAGCAACACCAGATAGGTTCGGTGATCTCGCCAGCTCCACATGCGCCAGACGCCCAACAGAAACAGGACGAATGTCACTGCGCTTCCACCATTCTTACCACCGATGGGATAAGCAAACATTCGTCCCGTATGTTCGCGTATGGCCCAGACAATCAGTTCCCCAGGGCGGCTGATTGGCGGCCAACCTTCAATCCACATGGCTCCAACGCCTTGTGTATATGTCCGCACGTAGTGCGCGGAGGCGATGAGCCAATAGTTGCCCAGGAAAGTTCCAACCAAGGCAAGATTGAAGAGCCCCCACGGCAACCAGAATGATTTGCTTGTGCGATCTTCAGCAGCGGCGAGCAGAAACAGGCTGACCCCACCGGCGACAAACACGATTGGGTAAGAGAGCATGACCAGCGCAGGCGTTAGCACGCCGAGCAAAGCCCACCATTTTGCTCGCCAAGAAGATGCGACCTTCACCGCCAAGACGAGATACAGCAATGAGGCACAAAGATCTGACGAGTAGGGTTTGATCTCCGTTGCATGCCGGATCAGGTAGTACGAAACCGAAAAGACTGCGACGGCCACGACAAGTGCTGCTCCGCTGCAAAACCGCCTCGCCAGCCACCAGAAAGCCGATAGGCTGGCCAATCCGCATAAGACGGGAAACAGCCGCAAAGATGAAGCTGAGAACCCGAAGATCTTGGTTGCGGAAAGTTCAATCCATGAGAACAAAAGCGGGCTGATCTGCAGGTTGTCCAAAGGCAATGCAAGATCCAGGTACCCACGGTCCAGGAAGTTGACCGCCAGCATGGTTTCATCGCCCCACAGTGGAAAGTCCAACAAGTAACGGGCTAACCGGAGCGCAAGCCCCAATCCAAGGAAGGCCAAACCTAGCCAAACCGCTGTCGATGCGGGAATGGGTTGCAATCCACTCGATTCATCCTGAGATGCTACAGGCAGTTTCAAGCCCCGCGCACCCACGTCCTGCGCAGCGGGCTGCCACCAGATTCGTCGCAATAATCGATGTGGAAAGAACGGCATCTGATTCAACGTGAGTGGCTAAGCGATCATGCAGCAGCGAGAGGACGCTCTTGGCGCGTCGATTTACCGTGAGGGTCTTGCTCCAATCTTGTGGCATCACCACAAAGCTGATGCTGTCCGATGAGCGCCTTACGCAAAGGCTGCTCGTTCCGCATGCGGTTTCCAGACGCGGCCCAATCCTCTGCACGCTGCGTCAGTTGGTTCATCCAGTCCTCAACAATTTGACGATAGTGTTCCAATCCAGAGCGTGAAAGGTTGGGGGGAATTGGGAGTTCAGGGCTAACGCAAGCTCTCGCCCGTGAATACGGGCGAGGAATTGCGAATCTGTCCCAGCTGCGCAATCGCCAAGGGCGGTCATAGCCAAAGCCCATCGCCACGATCGGCAGCCCAGACTTTGACGCCAGGTAGAGTGGTCCGGGCGCCAAACGACGGCGCGGCCCTCTTGGACCATCTGGGGTGATGGTCAGATTCATTCGCGATGATCGATCGAGCATTTCCCGCAACGCGCTCGCCCCACCCCGCGTGGTTGAGCCGCGAACGAACTCAAAGCCGAGCCGACGGGCGACTTGGGTCAACAAGTCCGCGTCACGGTGGCGAGAGAGCAGCATCGCCAGGTTGCAATGCCCCCGCAGATAGAGCGGAAACAAGATGTATTCATGCCAGAAGACATAGATTTTTTGTCCAGACCACTCGGCGTTCACCGGATCGACGCTTTCATCGTGATAGGCGACTCGATAGTCGAGCGTGTGCATCCAGCGATTGATTCCGCGCGCTGCCAACCAGCCGACAAATCGCGTCATTGCTGGGTGATCGAGTCGCATTTTGATGGAGCGGCTTTGTGCGAGATGAGGATTGATTGAAGAGTTGCTTCTGCCGGTGATAATCCCTATCGCCTCAGCGGTTCAAACATCCAAACAGCAACCGGAACAAACAATAGCAAAGGCAGCCAAGCCGCCAAATGCGGCGGGATGTAGATCGCTTCGCCCAGATATTGCGCGCCGAAGATGGCGATGGTGAATACTCCAACCACGAGGGCGCAGATGCCAGTTGCGGCAAAAACGTTTCGATTAGCCCGCGTCATCGTGAGTGGCAATCCCAGGAAGAGCAGCGTCAAATCCAGGAACGGCTGCAACACCCGCGCGTGAATGGCGACCTTGACATCAGCGCCAAAACTCAGGCTATCGTTTTCCAACCCGCGGACCATTTCCGCGACGGACGAGTATTTTTTCCAGCCTCCGCCGCCGGTGAGTTGTTCAAAGTTGATCTCGCTGACAACAAAGCATTCATTCTTTTCCAACCACGGCGTGTCATAGGGAGTCAAGAGAACAAGCGTGCCTTCGGCGCCTGGCAGGGATGGCTTATCGCCCAAGCCTGCGGGTTGAGAAATTTCAGTCAACAAGTAGCCGCTTGGTCGACCGGCTGTTGGTTCTTGATAAACAGCGTCTTCCGCAATAAGTTCAGATCCATAGCGATCCAATCCGGACGGCAGAAGGAAGTTGGGTTCCCGAATTTGCTGTTTGGCCGCGTAGATGTGGCTGCCGCGGAAGAAGACATCGGTCTTGTTGTCATAGCGCGCACGAAATTCTTCCGCTCGATCTCCGACCAGTTTGTCAGGAGTTTGTGCCAGCTCGTTGCGAATTTGCGGTAGGACGATTTCGCGGTCCGCGGCTGCCAGCAGAGCAATGGACCCCGCGGCGATGATGATCGGCGCGGCGATGCGAACATTGGAAATACCCGCGGCAGACAGAGCCGTCATTTCGTTGTGCCGCTGCAGTTGGGTGATCGTGAACATGGCCGAGATCAAGGCCAGCACGCCGCTTGTACGGTCAAAGAACAAAATGGTGCGGAACAGATAGTATTGCCCCATTAAATCCCACAGGCTGCCATGCTCCTCGGCGGCTTCAAAGAACGAGTCGAGATTGGTGAAGGCGTCGAAGACGATGTACAGCCCTGTCATGCTGACAAAGCAGACGACAAACGTCATCACGTACTGCTTCAGCAAGAATCGATCTACGATGCCAAACGCCATGCAGGTCTTCCTGACCGTGTGGACAACCGCATTCCAGCGGCTCAAATGCGCTCCAAGCTCTCGGCAGCTTGTCCTGTTTGTGCTGCTTGCGCACAGCCGTCGCAAAGATAGTCCGCGTTAGATTTGCGAACAAGATCGCCCTGGCGGCGGAATGTTACTAGCACCGCTTGCCGTGCAAGCATTCAGTTGCGGTTGCTAGAGGACTTGTCGTACCGCGGCTGCCAGCTTCTGCATTCCCTCTTGAATACCGTCCGGCGTCTGCACGCCAAAGCTCAACCGCATCAAATTGTGTCGGCGAGGGGCCCCTTCCATCGGGTAGCAGTAAATTCCCGGGACGTACATGACGCCTTCTTGCAGTGCCGCGGCGAACAATTTGCCGTCAATGCCGGTATCGATGGATTCCGGAACCTGCATCCAAAGGTACAGCCCGCCTTGCGGTTTGACGTAGTGCACGCCGTCCAGCGAGGAAAAGAATTCCTTTGCCGCCTTGATCATGGCCGTCTGTTTTTCTCGATAGCTCTCCCGCAGGACGGCCACATGGTTATCGAATTCACCGGAGCTCAGCACTTGGGCCATCAGGTGCTGTGCGAAATGGGGTGAGCCAAAATCGATGTTCCCTTTTTGATTCAGCACGGGCTCAACCAGTGCCGAGGGCAGGATTCCCCAGCCAACACGTATGCCTGGAGAGAACGACTTAGAAAACGTTTGGGCGACGATCACCGTTTCCCCGGTTTCGTCATACGCTTGCAAGCTCGGCACATCCTCTCCGGAGTATCTCAAACTGCGATACGCGGCGTCATCCAGCACATAGATGTGCTGCTTCTTTGACCACCGCTTGGCGATTTCCACAATTTGTGGCCGGCGTTCCGCCGCGAGTGTGATGCCGCTTGGATTGTCGAAATAGCTAACGACGTAGATTGCTTTGACGCGCTCCAACTCTCCCGCGGCCTCGATTCTGCGCAGCTCATCTTCCAGTGCCTCGGGAATGAGTCCGCCGTCATCGCAGGCGACTCCGTGGCTGCGTGCACCCAAATTTGCCAACGCGCCCATGAACACAAAATATGTGGGCGCGCCACAAAGCACGAGATCGCCTTCATTGAGGATCGTATCGGCAACCAGGTGCAAAAGCTGATTGCTGCCTGCGGTCAACACCACATTCTCGACGGAGAGCTGATCTTCACAGGCGGGAAGCCCGTCATCATTGCGATGTCTTTGGAGGACGATCTCTCGCAACGGCTGATGACCGGCGGCGGTGCCGTATTGGAGAGCCTCGCGGGCGCGCACGGGGTCACTTACCAAGGATGTGGCCGCGGCGCTGGTGAGTTCGACTGGCAGCGACGCCTGGTCAACAAACCCGGCAGCCAAGGAAATCAATTCCGGGTGCGCCAAGGCCTGCTGCATCAAACTGCTGATGGGCTGCCCTGCTGCGTTTTGGGCACGACGACTCAAAGGAAACTCAAGGGTAGGCGTCATTGTCGGGCTGCGTTTTGTTCAGGTTCAGTTGTTAGGCGTGTCACCTGCCGCTCTTATCGACGTTCACTTTCCCATTATGCGCACGCGGTTCCTTGCATTCTCGCACCAACTCCCACTCAGGACGGATTTTCTGAGCAAACTTTACCCTTGCCTGCAATCCGCCTTGCAACTTCAGTCGCACAGTCGTTCATGTTGATCCGTGATTGCTCCAACGAGTCACGGTCACGAATTGTGACGGTCTTGTCTTGTAAAGTTTGGCTGTCGACCGTGATGCAAAAAGGCGTGCCAATCTCATCCTGCCGTCGATATCGCCGGCCGACAGCGCCGGTTTCATCGTAAAAAACGTTGTGGTCTTGCTTCAATTCCCGGTAGATCTGCTGGGCCAATTCCGGCAGGCCATCTTTCTTGACCAGTGGAAAGATTGCAGCTTTGATCGGTGCAAGCCTTGGATGGAGCTTAAGGACTGTCCGGGACTGCATCTTGCCCTTCTCGTCAGGTGCTTCATCCTCACAATAAGCTTCGCAGAGAAACGCCAGCGCCGCACGGTCAGCGCCGGCGGACGGTTCAATTACGTGTGGGATGAATCGTTCATTGGTTTCTTTGTCACGATAGGAAAGGTCTTTGCCGCTGCCGCGGTGCTTTGGCTGGCCATGTTCATTCGTTTCCAACTCCAAGGGGTTGGTGTTGGGGTTGAGCTTTCCTTCCATGTGGCTGCGGAGATCAAAATTGCCACGGTGGGCAATGCCTTCCAGCTCGCCGAACTCACCTGATGGCAAGAAGGGAAAGGCGTACTCAATATCCGCCGTGCCAGTTGAATAATGGCTCAGTTCATCGGAATCATGGTCCCGCAACTGTAGACGCTCGTCTGCCAAACCGAGATCCAGATACCATTGGTAGCGGCGATCGCGCCAATACTTGTACCATTCTTGCGATTCCTCCGGCCGGCAAAAGAATTCAACCTCCATCTGCTCGAATTCCCGCGAGCGGAACGTGAAATTCCGCGGCGTGATCTCGTTGCGAAAGCTCTTACCCACCTGACCGATGCCGAAGGGGATTTTCACCCGAGAGCTATCAACGACATTCTTGAAGTTGGCGAAGATACCTTGAGCTGTCTCAGGACGAAGAAAGGCGGCATCATCTTCGCTGCCGAGAGCGCCGACGATCGTCTTGAACATCAAGTTGAATTCGCGGGGTGGTGTCAACGTGCCCAATTCATTGGCGTCTGGGCCTAGCACTTCGGCAAAATCACTCATCGCGCTTAAACTAACGAAATCACTTGTCCACGAGAGTTCGTCCGCGTTTTTGCTCCGCAGTTTGAAAAACTTGAGCGCCTTGCGTTCGGTTTCGGCTTCTTCTTCGGCGGCCTCGGCCGTTGTGGAAACAAAGATCTTCTTGCCTTTGGCCTCGACCCATCGACCTCGCACCTGATCATGGCGATATCGCTTCTTGGATTGCCGACAATCCACCATGAAGTCATGAAAGAGATCGTAGTGGCCGGAGCATTTCCATACCTGAGGGTGCATGATGATAGTGCAGTCCAGTCCGACCATCTGGTACTTAGCGGGCGCTCCCGTCAGAACAGAAAGATCATCGTGGCCGGTGATCATGTCGCGCCACCAGGCGTCTTTAATATTCCGCTTCAGCTCCACGCCGAGGGGGCCATAGTCCCAAAAGCCGTTCAGTCCGCCGTAGATTTCGCTGGACTGAAACAGGAAACCGCGGCGCTTGCAGAGCGAAACCAGCTTTTCCATTTCCATGGGAATTTCCCTGATGAGAGCCGGGTTTGATTTCCCCAGATGAGTGCAACATGGTCGGGAGAGAAACTCGGTCCTGAGGTCGATCTGCAGCGAGTTCCTTTTCTTGGATTCCTAATGTAACGCCTGGGTTCGCTCTCCCCAACGGGGGGCATGCGGCTCCGATGCCTTGCCAGCGGCGCTGTGGTATCTAGACTGGCGAGAAGAATCCACCGAACCCAGCAATGGTATGGTTCGCAACTCAATCGGACGAATTGCCATGTTTGTTCGCCTCTGTGTCGTCTTCACGTTGTTCATGATCACCGGCTGTTCCGACAGCTCGACGGAGAACGAAACTCCCGGCGGAAGTGCTGCCCCACCAAAAGATAACGCTGATGCCGTGAAGCTGATTGAGGAAGCTGGGGGCGCGTTACTGCGAAACGCCAATGGCAACGTCGTCGAAGTTGACCTTTCCTCCCCTACAGCGGAATTCAAGCAGGCATTATCTCAACTCACAGAACTGCCTGCGTTGGCCCGTTTGAAGCTCTACGGATCGACCTTTACCGACGCCGATTTGCTTCATGTCGCCAAACTGCCTGGTCTGCGCAATCTCGATCTTTCGCGGACGGACGTGACTGATGATGGGATTGCCACTCTCAAGCCGCTTGAAAAACTGAATACGATCAATTTGAGTCAGGTGCCTGCCATTACTGATGACGCTCTCAAGTACCTGGCGGAAATGCCGGGAATTCGGGACATTCGACTTGTGAAGACCGGGATCACGGACGCAGGCATTGCTCACCTTTCCAACATGGAAGCGCTGGTACGCCTGGACTTGCGGGGAACTAAGGTCACCGACGGCTGTTTCGCCCTGTTGAAAGATTTACCCAACCTCAGGAACCTCCGTTGCCAGGGTAGCGGCGCGACGATGGGCCCGGAGGGGATTCCTAACCTCAAAGGCGTCACATCGCTCGTTGTGTTGGGTTTGGATAACGCCCAAGTCACGGATGAGGCATTGGCTGAACTCTCAACCTTAGTCAACTTGGAAGAGTTGTACCTTTACAACGCACAGATTACCGATGACGGTCTGGCACATCTTAAGAACTTTCCCAAGTTGCGGATTCTCAAACTGCGCGAGACAGGCCTCAGCGGTCGCGGCTTTGAACACCTGGCTGAGCTCAAGAATCTGCAAGAACTAGAACTCGCTGAAAGTTCCTTCGGGTTCGGTGGAGAAGGCCCAGAAGCATTGGGCAAAATGACATCGTTGGTGAAGCTCAACTTGTGGAATACCGGTGTAAATGATGAGAGTTTCATTCACTTGGCCGGTCTCAAGAATCTCAAGGAACTCAATCTGGACAACATCGGCCTTTCCGATGCGGCCATGGACACGGTTGCAGGCTTTTCTAAGCTGGAATCGCTCAACATCGCCAACAACTTCATCACTGATCAAGGGCTCGCCAAGTTGCACGGCCTGAGCAATCTGAAATATCTAAATGTCCAGTATTCCTCAGGCGGCATTACGGAAGAGGGCGTCAACGCGCTGCAAGCGGCCATCCCAGGCCTCAAGGTTGATTACTACTAGTGGGCGGAGCTACCTGGCGTTCCACTTCCGGAGTGGAAGAGCACACGTCATCGTGGGATCAACTGTTAGTTGTGCGGTCCGCCTTGGCCCCATGATTCAAAGTACCGGTCGAAGCCGAATTGATTTGATCGCAGGTTATACGATCCGCCGGTGTAGCGGTAGCCGCCCTGCACATAGGCGCGGAAGTACTGCGGTGCGATGGAACGTGACGAGGTAGGCGTGCCGATCTTGACGGGGTGGATCGGAGTGTGGCTATAGTAGCTCTGCGCGAAGATCCAGTTGCCTGCCACGGCAGGAGAAGCTGATGTCAGCAGGAAAATCGCAATGAAAAATTTGCTAACAAGTCGACGCATAGCAAGGTTCCGGCGAAGGACAGAGCCGTGGGAAAGACAAGCTGTGTTAGTTGATCACAAGTTTCCAGCTTAGTCAGCGGCTTCGCCGATTTCATCCGAAACACGCCGGCGTTTCGTAGTCTGTTGGGAAGGGAACGGCTCACTGATGGTGTCCGTTCGCCACAACCGGCATAATTAGCCCGTTCGAGCTTCGCGCGTTGAGCGGAGGCTGCATGCTTACCTAGGACTTGGACACGCGACGACCGTTGGAGAGTCCCATGGCCAAGGCCAAGAGCACCAAAATTAAGTGGAAGCCTAAAGCGGGTACAACTTGGAAAGACAAGCTGCACAAGGAGCATCCCAACCACGGCAGCTTGCGGCCCATCCCGCCAATTTGGCACAAGCGGTTTGGCGAAGGAACGATGTTGATTCCTCGTCCCTTGGATTTGGACGCTCTGATTCGCCGTGTGCGAAAAGGGAAGTTGGTATCTCAATCGCAACTACGTGAGAATTTGGCCCATGCAGCTGGGGCGACAGCCACGTGCCCGATTACAACGGGCATTTTTCTACGAATTGTCGCCGAGGCGGCTGAAGAAGATCTGGCAGCGGGCAAAAAGCGGATCACGCCATATTGGCGTGTTGTTTCGGATGATGGTCGACTGAATGAAAAGCTACCCGGCGGCATTGCGGCGCAATCTCGGCGTCTCCAGCAAGAAGGCCTCTCAATCATTCCCGGCAAAGGGAAGAAGCCTCCGCAGGTTGCGGATTTCGAGAAGAAGATGGCAAGTTTTGACCGGAGCTGATTGTCGTCTGAATTTGCTGTGAGTTCCGTTCTTAGTCGCCTTGCCTGGCGGTGATGGGCGAAGCGTCGTCGAACGTTAGAATGGCTGGCGCGCAATCGCCACCGTGCGACACCCTAGTTTCAAAACTCACTTGCCTCGTTCTGCTTGCATGATGGAATCTCTCGTGGGCCGCGCGGTTGAATTCGCCATTCGTTGGCGAACGTGGCTGCTGGCTGTTGGCGCGGTGCTCCTGGCGCTGGCATGGATTCCCTCGCGCCAACTGAGCTTCGATCGCTCCATCGAAAGCATGTTCGCGAAAGACAACCCTCTGCTTCCTCCCTATGAACAGCTGAAACGGACCTTCGGCGGCAATGAGATTGCCTTGGCCGCCTACCGTGACCCTGCTCTACTGACAAACGAGGGAATCAAGCGCCTTGAGAAATTGACGGAACGCCTGCGACAGGTCAGCGGTGTGCGAGCCGTTATTAGCCTGACGCAAACTCCTTTCGGCACTGGCATCATCGAAGAAAGCAGTCTCAATGAACAACTGCTCACACTCTTTGAGGGTTTCACGATCAGCGAAGATCGTCAAACGGCTGGATTGGTTTGCATTCTGACGCCGCGCGCGCCTAGTGAAGAGCGCAATGCGACTGTCGAGGAGCTTCGGGCGATGATGCGAAACCATCAGCCCGCTGGTGTGCTGACCGGCGAGCCGGTGATGGTTGTCGAGGGGTTTCGACTGATCGAAGAGGATGGCGATCGATTAGGTTGGGTCTCCACGTTGTTGTTGATGGGCACGATCATCTTTTGTTTTCGTAGCGTTCGGTGGGTCATCGCGCCCTTGGTGATTGTCAATGCGACGCTGATCTTCACGAAAGCGGCGCTGGTGTTGTTGAGATTTCAACTTAGCATGGTGAGTTCCATGCTGTGGGCAATTGTCACCGTTGTTGGAATTGCGACGGTCATCCACGTCATCGTCCGCTATCGCGAAGAGAGTGAGTTTGAGCAATCCGCGTTCGCCTGCCTTCGCAGCGTTGGATTGGCGCTGACTATCCCGGTGATTTGGACTTGCCTGACGGATGCAGCCGGGTTTGGTTCTTTGCTGGCGGCAAACGTTGGCCCGGTTGCCGATTTTGGAGTGATGATGTCGGCCGGATCGCTAGTCGCTTTGCTCAGTTTGGCATTGCTGCTACCTGGACTTGCGCTCAACACTCCGTTACCGGCCACGCCTAAGCGAGCCTGGGGCGAAGATTGGTTGGATCGCGGACTGGAGCGCGCCATGGATCTGGCACTAACCCGCCCCAGGTCGATCGCGCTGCTTGCGCTGATTCTCATCGTGGGAGCAATCTGGGGCTGTTTGCGAATCAGCGTCGAGACAGATTTCACCAAGAACTTTCGCCAAACGAGCGAGCTTGTTCGCTCGTACGAGTTTGTCGAGCAGGGGCTCGGCGGCGCGGGAGTTTGGGATATCCTTGTCCCTGCGCCTCCGCCAGACGATCTCTCGGCCGAGTTCTTGGCCAAACTTAGCGCGCTGGGTGACCGTTTACGTAACGAAGTTGCCGCAACGGACGCCGGCGGCAACAACGCACGTGGCTTGACAAAAGTCATGAGTATGGCCGATGTGATTGACCCTTTTGTCGGACAGGCGAAAGCCAGTTTGCCGGCTTTCCTGCCTGTGGATGATGCAGCGCTGACATCTGCTGCGATTGCGACTTTTCGGGGAAGTATGCCGGACGCCTATCGGTCTTTCTATGGACAAGATTCGGCAATTCCTGGTCGGCATTTTGCCCGAATCATGTTGCGAGCCAAGGAACGCCAACCCGCCAACGCGAAACGGGAGTTGATTGAGCAAGTCACCCAAATCAGCGAGGAAGAGTTCCCCGCTACGCAGTCAATGCCCGCCGCCCGAGTGACGGGCTTCTTCGTGTTATTGGCGAGTTTGATCGAGAGCATGGTGCGAGACCAGTGGATGACCTTTGGCATCGCGTCTGCGGCAATCCTGGGAATGATGTTGATAGCCTTTCGTCGCCCCCTGGTTGCTGTCGCCGCTGTGATTCCCAATATCATGCCGATCTTGCTGGTCACTGGTGCACTGGGATGGTTGGGTATCAAGATTAACATGGGGGCAGCCATGATCGCGGCTGTCAGTGTGGGTCTCTCAGTCGACTCCTCCATCCACTATGTCAGCGATTTTCTTCGCCGGAAGCAGCGTGGGCAGGATGTTGCGGCAGCTCTGCATGGCGTGCAACAAACCGTCGGCCGTGCCGTAACGTTCTCCACGCTGGCCCTGATCGTTGGATTTGCCGTTCTTTGCTTGAGTGACTTTGTTCCGACAATTTACTTTGGTGTGTTAGTCGGCCTTTCCATGCTGGGTGGATTGATCGGGAACGTTGGTCTGTTGCCGATCTTGTTGCGTAGCGCCGTCGAGGCTGAGGGGCGTGTGGTCGCGAGATACCGTCGAAAACAAAATGGGCGGATGTTAGACTGATGGTTGCCGAGAGCGCAGTTCGCAGTCTGGGGCGCGACGCTCGCTCCACTACGTAGAGATTGTCAACGTTATCAGACCAGCCTGTGGATTCTATCGAGATCAAAACTTGTGGTCCGATCCGCGCCAACGTGCGGCCCCCTGGCTCTAAGAGTATTACCAATCGCGCGCTCATCTGCGCGGCACTCGCGGAAGGGACAACAACTCTGACGGGCGCCCTCCGTAGCGAAGATACGCAAGTGATGAGCGCTGCACTACAAGCTATCGGCATTGAAGTCTCTGAACGCGACGCTGGGAAGACATTGACAGTCCAAGGAGCCGCAGGAAGATTGGCCGCGGATCGGGCGATTCAGCTTGACTGCCGCAACAGTGGAACATCCATTCGATTTCTCTCCGCGATGCTTGCAACCGGAAGTGGCGAGTTTCATTTGGACGGAATTGAGCGGATGCGGCAGCGTCCGATCGAAGACTTGCTTGTAGCGTTACGGCAGTTGGGTGCGAACGCCGCTTGCGATCAACCAACCGGATGTCCACCGCTGACGATTCGTGCCGAAGGCTTGCTTGGCGGGCAGGCCAGCGTGCGCGGAGACATTTCCAGTCAATTTTTGAGTGCCCTGCTCATGGCCGCGCCTGCGGCGAGGGGCGTCGTGACGTTCAAGGTGGAAGGCGAGTTGGTTTCACAACCTTACGTCACGATGACAACGGAGGTCATGCGGGCCTTTGGCGTGCGTGTTGATCGAGATGGAAATGAATTTCACCTCCGCCCGCAAGTCTATCAAGGTTGTCGCTATGCGATTGAACCGGACGCGTCCGCGGCAAGCTATTTCTTCGCAGCCGCTGCCATTACGGGTGGTGAAATCACTGTGCAAGGGCTTGGTGAGCACAACTTACAAGGTGACACGAGATTCGTTGAAGTGCTGTCGAAGATGGGATGTGACGTCACGTATGGAGAGAGGTCAATCACCGTTCGAGGCGGCGCGCTGCGGGGTGTGAACGTTGATATGAATGCCATTAGCGACACAGTCCAAACGTTGGCTGTAGTGGCCTTGTTTGCCGAGAGGCCAACCAAGATCGACAACATTGGTCATATTCGCCATAAGGAGACTGATCGGATCGCGGCAGTGGCCACGGAGGTACGCAAGCTCGGCGGCACTGTCGAAGAACGCGAAGACGGTCTGACGATCACGCCCGGTCAACTTCAGGCAGCCGCGATCGACACCTACGATGACCATCGCATGGCCATGAGCTTCGCTCTACCGGGCTTGCGCGTGCCGGGCGTTGTGATCAACAACCCCGACTGCACTCATAAGACCTATCCGGAGTTTTTTGTGGACCTGGCATCGATCTGCAAGAACGCCTGAGCTTCTCATCTGCGGTAAGGACGATGGGGATGGACGGGCGGCAAACATTCGAGAGGGTTGAACGCTCGCGCGTTTGGTAAAAGTTGCCGTCCGCATGATGGTAAGCCAGTACAAAGAACTACCTCGCAGACACGAACCAGGTTAGGACGGCACCGCCGAGTAGGCAGAAGATCACGGTTCCAATGATGGCCAGCACGGCGCCGCCGGTATTCCACCAGGCTTTGGGGACGACTGCCAAGAGCGTAACCATGGCGCTGGCGCCCATGAATCTCGCCAGCGGATCATTGCGAACGAGAAACAATCCGCTCAACGTGGCGCTGAACAGCGTGACCATGCACATCATGCGGGCGAGCGAGAACTGCCGTTCCCAAACTGGCTGTTTGGTCGATTGTCGGCGACGGCGGCGCTGGTACCAGCGGCGGTTGCTCGGTCGCACGCTATAGCTACGGATGCACTGACCATGCTCCGCTTGCCGGGAGAGTGGCTGTTGCTCTGTGGATTGAACTTCTGCCCTGCTGTTCTGCAACCTGACACCCTCCACACTTTTTCGCCCATAACGCTGTTTGGGACGCAGCATACCACAGTACTCGGTGTCTGTTTTCGGCCGCTGTGAACGTGGACCAGGTGAAGGACCGAATGACCGAGTCGCGTTAGACCAACTTAGCCATTAACGCAGCGGAACTCCTGTTGCGCCAGCAATCGAAAATACGCTTGGCAATGGGCGAGCTTAGGCAGCCACATTCAGGAGTTAGCTCAGAATCGATTAGACGACAGGGTGTTATCTTTTTGATGGCGCTGTATGCAGAGTGGATACCGGGTCAAGCGATACAGTTGTCCATAACGCATTGATAATAAATGATTTAAGGATTTGGTTTGTCCGTCGACACCGTTGGCACACTTGCTGCTATCTACTTAACTGAACAGAGAAGAGGTCAACAAGAAGAGCGCTTCCGGGGTTGGGTGTGTTGGGCCCAGTCGGCGGTTGTGCCATTTCCACTCGGTTCTTCGGAGGAATCTATGTCGAAATTTGTGAAGTGGATTGTCGCGCCTGCGGTCTTGATCGCAGGCCTAGTTTGTCTTGCGCCGAATACCGCGCACGCCCAAGGCTTCAGCCTACGCGTTGGTGGCGGCGGATACGGAGGCTATGGGTATGGCTTTGCCCCACGCCGCTCAGGTGTCAGCTTCTATTACTCGAACTTCCCAGGCTACTACCGCAGTTATTACGCTCCCCGCGTGCCAGCGTACTACTATCGCGCGCCGGTGTACTCGCGATATTACGCCGGTCCGTATTGCTGGTAGCAGTTGCAAGCGCGACAGATTGATCTGGTTGGGGTGTGTGTAAACGCCAACAGTCCGGACGGCCCCTTGAGGCCGCCGGACTGTTGTTCTTTCCCCCCTGGGAGCACGAAAATGTATCGCCGTCCCTGGCAGTTCGCAGGCGCCTCTTGCGCCACTGTGCTCCAGTCGCCGGCTTCAATGCCGGGTGTGCCGCTTCCCTGCGAACGCAGAAATAACTATCGGCCTGAATTCACGCCTCTCTTTGGAGTATTTTTCCGATTATTCACGAAACGCAGCACGCAACATGTATATCGAGGAGGCTGATGAGTTGTTAGTCACCGCTGGACAGTCTCAACAAACCTGACTGGCCAGGTATCCTTGGCTCGGCAAGTCCAGGCAGTTCCTACGTCACTGCGTATTGAGTTGGATCTGCAATCTTCGCGGCGAGGAACGCAGCTTGACGCTCATGGCATTTGTTGCAAACGCCGCAGTGCAAACCGCTAACGGGTTGAATGCAACTCAACGCCAACTCCAAAGGCGCGTCCTGCGCCTTGTGCAAGACCTCCGCTTTCGAGAGATACACAAATGGCTGCGTGATTCGCAACTCAGACCCGCAAGCGTGATTTATCAACTCGGCAAATCTCGCGAGGAATTCAGGCTGGGCGTCAGCGAATGGATTCGCCGAGAGCGATGCCAACGCTAATTCTCGGATTCCCATCTGCGCACAAGCAATCGCTGGCTTAATCAAGAGCAACGGGTTCCTGCCCGGCAGGTAGACTTCTTCATCTTCGGAACCGGCAGGGGGAACGTTATTCCCGGTCAAGCTCCAATGTCCCGCATACACATCTTGTAAGGGAAGATCAAAGATCTGCATCGCGCGGACGGTAGGAGCGGTCAAGGCATCAAGATATCGCGTTGCCCATTCCAATTCGGCAGCTTCCCATAGCAGCCCGCAACGTACGTACATCGGCCATACTTCACGGCCCTCGTCAGCCAGCATGGCCATCAGCGCCGCGCTATCCAAACCTCCGCTGTAGGCTACCGCAATCGCCGATTCTTGAACGGACATATCATTGCTCATCGGCATTCATTGCGCTAGGTGGAGTTGCGGACGACAAGGCCGTCAGTCGCCAGATGCTGCCGATGAATAGCCGGAATTACTGGCCAGTCGCTCTCTCCATAGTGCCGCTTGCTTGCCAACTTCCGCAGGCGACCCAGAGCCAGTGCTGACAAATGCCGCTGCTGCGTTTTTCGCCCCCAAGGCTTGATAGACAGCTTCATCAATGCTGGGATCGATCGCCTGAAAGTCGGCCAATGGCAGGTTTGCCAGGCGAACCTGGGCGGCCATCGCCTGACGGACCAGCGCACCGACCTGGTGATGAGCAGTTCGCTGAGGAATCCCCTGCGCGATCAAGAATTCCATCAACGTTGTCGCGTCTAGATAGCCTTCGTCCAATCGTGCGGCGATGGATTCTGGTTTTAGCGCCGCTCCACGAACAAGCGGCGCGGCCAACTCCAAGGAATCCAGCACGGTGTCGAACGCGTCAAACACCGGTGGCTTGTCTTCCTGCAGGTCCCGGTTGTAGGCCAGCGGCAAGCCCTTCACCAGCATCAACAAGGATGAGAGTGCCCCGTACACCCGTGCTGTTTTGCCTCGAATGATCTCCAGCACATCAGGATTGATCTTCTGTGGCATGATGGAAGATCCCGTGCAGAATTCTTCCGGCAACTGGAGAAAATCGAACTCGACACCGGACCACAGGATCCACTCTTCCGCCCAGCCGGACAAATGCGCGGCAACAAGCGAAAGATCGAACACGAATTCGACCAGGAAATCGCGATCGCTGGAGCTATCCAAACTGTTGGCCACGATCCCTTCAAAGCCCAACGTGGACGCAGTCGCTTGCCGGTCGATGGGAATTGACGTCCCTGCCGCCGCCGCGGTTCCCAGCGGACATTGATTGACTCGCTTGCGGCAATCATTCAGCCGTTGGCGATCGCGCTCGAATTTCTCGCAATACGCGAGCCAGTAGTGCGCTGCGGAAACCGGCTGTGCGCGACGCAAATGGGTATAAGCCGGCACAATGACGTCTAGGTCAGCAGCACATCGTTCAACAAACGCCTGCTGCAAAGCGAGCAATTGGGCATTGATCTGTTCGATAGCCGCGCGGGCCCACAATCGCATATCGGTAGAAACCTGGTCATTGCGACTGCGAGCTGTGTGCAGCTTCCGCCCGGTATCGCCAATGCGCTCAATCAGCGCTTGTTCGATGTTCATGTGAACATCTTCCAGTTCTTCCCGCCACGCGAACTTGCCGGCCGCAATCTCGTCGCCAATTTTCGCCAAGCCCTGGCGGATGACGTCCCATTCATTCGCTGAGATCAACCCCTGGCGTTGAAGCATTTCCGCGTGAGCGAGCGAGCCTTGGATGTCGTACTCGGCCAATCGACGGTCAAAGCTCACACTTTCCGTGAACCGACGCAAAGCCGCGTCGGGTCCTTTGGAGAAAACGCCGGAACGAGAAAGGGGGGATTCAGCCACGGTCAGTTTGAGAATGAGTTCGTGCCACAATGATGCCTGGAGTGCAATCTCCCATATCGCAGGTAAGGTTTGCAACAGGAAGTCAGTGAGTTACATCGGCGGTGTGAGCGCGCTCAGGTTCATCAATCAAGTAAGCGAAACGTCGCGTATGCGTGGCGAGAGTTCTTTGAGACCAAGAACTCACAAACGGCAATTGCGGATTTGAGTTTCCAGAATCGCCGATGCTCCCAGTTGCTCCAACTGCTCCATGATTTCGATCACCGCGCCCCGCTTCACCATCGCCCTGACGGCGCACCACTGGGAATCTTCCAGAGAGCTGACTGTCGGTGAATTGAACCCCGGCGTAATCTGTTCCGCTTCGGCCAACTTTTCTCGGGGGACATTGTATTCTAAGAGAGAGTAACTACGGGCGATGACCACGCCTTCCACGCGGCGGACAATCCGGTCGGCAAGTTCCGGCTCGTTGCGGTGGCGATTCTGAATCAACACTGTCTCATAGTGACCGACATCTTGCAAAATCCGTAACCGATTAGCAGCCAATGTGCTTCCCGTTTCCACCAGGTCCACAATCGCGTCGGCCACACCTAGCGAGATCATGACTTCCACGCTCCCGGATAGCGGCACAAGCCGAGCTTGCACGCCGCCATCACGTAGGAACGCTTCCGTGATTTGTGGGAAGCTCGTAGCCACACGCTTGCCGGAAAGCTGACCAACGCCCCCGGAGGGTGAGTCCTGCGGAACGCAGATGGCCAGACGGCATTTGCCAATCCCTAAGTGCTGGCGGATGTCAACATCAGCGCCGGACTCGGCGACTAAGTCACTCCCAGAAATCCCCAGGTCAATCGCACCTTCAGCGCACAACACTGGGATATCATCTGTTCGCAGAAACGTGATCTCGACATTCGTGTCACGGCAGCGAGCAAATAAGCTGCGATCTTGACGCCGAAAGCTCAATCCGGCTTCGTTAAGTAGACTTGCGGCCGCCTCCGCCAGGCGGCCTTTGCTGGGGATTCCAATTCGAAACGTCGTCATCTCAGTTCAAAATTTGTCGTGGGCACGGAAAAGACTTGAGAGCAGCCATTCGGGATCCGTCCGCCCTGACCGAACCTGAAGATCGAGACTCCAAGCGGTCACCACCGCAGTGGTCAACCAGTTCATCGTGGCATCTATGACGGCAGCCGCTCAACGGCGACGAACTCCCATCATAGGCACAGACGGGACTAAGAGATATCGCTTTGAGCTATTTCGCCAGGCGAATTCCACCAAACTGCCAACGGGCATCAGGTGGAAAGAAATTGCGATAAGTTGCCCGTGCATGACTGCCCGGCGTGACGCAAGAGCCTCCCCGCAAGACATATTGATTGCACATGAATTTTCCGTTGTATTCGCCGAAGGCGCCATGCGGTGGAGAATAACCGGGATATGCCTCGTACGAACTCGACGTCCACTCCCAGACATCGCCGGCCATCTGTCTCGGTGCGTCTTGCTGTGGAGCGTCTGCGCATTTGGGATGGAACAGTTCGCTCTCGGCCAGGTTTCCGTCAGGCGATCCCTTCATTGGGAAAATTCCAGCAGAGTCTGCGGCAACTTCCCACTCTGCCTCTGTGGGGAGCCGCTTTTCCGACCAGCGAGCGAACGCGTCCGCTTCAAAATAGCTAACGTGACACACTGGCGCCTGCGGGTTAAGCGGCGTCAGGCCGGCCAACGTGAACTCATCCCATCCGTGAGCGCCTTTGACCCAGTACAGCGGGCCCTGCCAGGAACCTTCCTGAACAGTTTGCCAACCGGCGGACAGCCACCATTGCGAGTCTTGATAGCCGCCGTCTTCGACAAATGCCAAGTACTCCGCGTTGGTCACCAGTCGATCCGCCAGCTCAAACGCATGCACGAATTGGCGATGTCGTGGCGACTCGTTGTCGAAAGCGAATTTATTGGCCTCGGAGTCATGCCCAATCCAATGGGTGCCTTCTTCGTAGCGATGCCAGCCGATCTCCGCCGCGTACTCTGCACGATCGTTCAGTGGAACGGACGGTCGATAAACAGGCCAGATAGGATTGCAGGAAAAGACATGCTTGATATCCATAAGCATCAGTTCTTGATGCTGTTGTTCGTGTTGGATCCCCAACTCGATCACGGATAGCAATTCACCAGCTGCATGATCCGTATCTTGGTCAATTGCTTCTGTGACAATTTCAGTGACGATCTCCTCAACCTGACCGCGATAGTCCATCACTTCCGTCATGGTCGGTCGGGAGAGCAAGCCTCGCTGTGATCTTGGGAATTGCCTGCCTACCGTGTTGTAGTAGGAATTAAAGAGGTACTCGTAGGCTTGGTCGATCGGCTGATGATTTTCGCGACGTGGCTTGACCACAAACGTCTCAAAGAACCATGTGGTATGGGCAAGATGCCACCGTGTGGGGCTGACATCCGGCATGGATTGCACGACGCAATCTTCCGGCTGCAGCGAGGCGACGAGCTGCCGCGACCAATCGCGAACAGTGTGAAAGCGGGTAAGCAAACTCTGAGCGCGCGAAACAAAATCCGCGGTCGGCGCTGTCGTAGACATGAATACGCTACGGGCTGCGGGTCCGGGATAGAGTTCCAAACCCGGGGAATTCGGCTATCGCGCTCACGAACGCACGAGGTTTGCCTACAGACCCTAACAGCACGGTGCGAATGCGTCAACGCGCGCGGCATGCGCGACGAGCACCCGTTTCGTAGAGAGTCAACCGCCACTGTCAGTGATTCTGGCGACCACCACTCTTGCCTCCGCCACTGTTGCGCTGTGACGGAGGTGTTTGCGTTCCATCGCCTTTTCCGCCTCTTGAGCGATCCGGTGGCGGCGGAAGCTCTTCAGCACCGCGGATGAGTGCCGGAATAACCTCCGGTGGTATCTCGGCGGGAAGCGGCGGAACGCCTGGCTCGTCGATGAGTTGCAAGTCGACCGTGGCGTGGGCAGAAAGCACATCGCCGACAATCGCGAAATCGAGATCCAGACCGCGAAACCATTGCAGCGGTGGAAAACGATAGTCTGGCAAGGCACTCTGTGCTGAAAGAGATGTTCGCCAAGTGGGATGACCAAAGGCGTCGGGATTCGGTTCGTACTGTCCGCCCAACGTACAAACCATCTTGGCGTCCAGTAATTCCTCTGCGATGGCAATTGCCTGATCATCGGGGACGGCCAACTGTCGTGAGAGCACATCCAGAAACCGGGTGTTGGCATCACTGGTCCGCGAAGCCTGCATGAGGCCCAGCAAATCCAACAACTCTGCAACGGCGGTCTGCCGCGGATCGCCGATGTGCAATCGTCCTTGGGCCGGTCGCTCTGCAGGGACGAGCAGCACTTGTGGTGAAATCTGTTCGATCAATCCTCGGTCGAACGAGAACATCGAGTAGTCGCCATAGTCACGACGCCAAACCGGACCGCCCTGTGCGTAGCCTCCAGCATCGGGCGGCCCAAATTGGGGTGAGTTGCCCCAGGGCGTAAACAGTGGTCCGGCAGGTACCGCGGGCGTTGCGCCCAGATATCCGACGATGTATTCACCCGGCGATCCAAACAAGAACTTGAGCAAATATGCAAACAGAGATTGAGGTTCAGAACCGTTTGCGCCTTGCCAAGGCGATGGAAGCGGATTGAGATCTCGCAGGCCCGCGAACCAGTGCCTGTCACCGAGGACAAGTTCCGCGGAAACCAGATCGCCCGGCAGCGGTTGCAGCCGCCATCCATCGGGCGCGCCTAATTGCGAAATCCAAGAGTTGCTCTGCGTGAACGGTGTGATGAACGCATCAATCTCCACGCGCTCAATTGGGATTTCACCTTCAGGCGTCGGTGTTCCGCTCGCAAAGCGTCGCAAGCCAAACGCGATCGGATTTACACGCCCCGTTGAGCTGCGAAACTCAGTGAGAAACTGATTGTACTCTTGCGCTTCAAGAGGAGTGATCGACTCAATTTCCACATCCGCAGCAGGAACAAAGTAACCGCGTGAACCGCGCCGTGTGTTCACGAAACGATCACCTTCTCGCACGGTTTGGCTGCCATCAGGGAGTGTGCCGAAGCCGGGTGGGAGATAGCCCCCTTGGACCAGTTCTCGGATTGACCCGGAAGGCTGTCCTTCCCGCTTGGCCACCAGCTCCGCAATCCGCCACAGTTCGATCTCGGCCGTGGCGCGCAGCCGGCGCATGGTTTCGATACGGTATTGCGGCGTGGCGTGGTTCTCAAAGAACGCGTCAGACATGTAAGCGAAGATCGTGTCTTGGCGGTCTAGCGGCAGGTACCAGCGCGTATTCTTGAACTCGGCCGTCGCCCCCAACGCATCTGACGTTCCGTGTACTTCCAGGAATCGTTCCACCAATTTCCTGGACGAGGTCACTAGATGGTAGTCGCCGTTGGCGACATAGAACGAACGCACGCGGTGGTCAGGCGTGCTGAGCAGGGTGACCGTTTTGTCGCCGATGGTGACCTCTTCCAATGTCGCGCTGGGTGTTTCTTCCTGGATTGTCTGCCGTTGGCTATTCATCTCTGTAGCAAACAAGAATGAATTCCTGGCTTCAAACACCAGGCCCATGGAGGCGCCCTCTCGCACAAAGGAATCCAATCCAATCAGCGCTACATCTGAGACGACCAACGGGCCGAGCACGGCGGACAATTTCGAGTCACGGAGCCCCAGTCGTGTTTGCATGCGAGCGTCAGTCTGGTAGTCCAGCCCGCGCACAGCGATCAAATTACGCATGTCACCGCCGGTGCGGTCGATCAGCTTTCGTAGCCAGATAAAGTTTCCAAAACTACCAGTGCGAACATAGAAGCACTCACGCGGCACGTACATCGCCATCGGTTCGACATTCGGTTCCGCGCCGGGAAACGGTGGAAACGCTAGAGCAGGCGAAGGTTGGTGTGGGGGAAGAGGCAATGAAGCTGGCGAGGCATTCACATACTTCCCCAGTATGATGTCGCGCTCGATGGTGATACGCTGTTCTTCCGTTCCCAAGAACGGCCCCAGCGTACGATCCATGCTGGAATCACCAAATAAGTTTGCCAGCGGGCCTTGCGGGCGATCTCGCCAAGGCAGGTTCAGCCGCAGCGAGAGCAACGAAGCCAGATAGTTATCGATCTGTTGCGGGTAGTCTGTATCGGAGCTATCCAGCAATCCCGCACCGGCGCGCATTTGCTGCCACCACTCGTCAAGGAGACGTGCGCGTCGCAACGGTGCAAATCGCGGCCGGACCTGCACATCAATCGGCTGACCGGCGAACAATCGAACACTAAACGGTTGTCCCCCTTTGAAAAGGAAATAGGCCGTGGCTTGTTCCGGGCGGAGATCAAACAAGTTGCGGACCAATCGCCGCAATGGCGGATTGCCATAGGTGGGATAGTGCACGCGATCATTGCGTTCTTCAATCCAGAACCGCAGCACATCTTTGTCCATTGTATTGGGCGCAAATCGAACCACGATCTTGGCCACACCGTACGGCTCGCCAACGAACGCCTCCACGTCCACGCCGCGCACCTGCGCGGTGGCTGGAGCATGCGTAAGAAAAGCAAAAGCCAGCAGAAGCCCGATGGCTACCGCAGCACGAATTGAAGACATTTGAAACTCCACGAAGATGACCAGGGGTCGCCCCAAGAAGTCATTGAGAACCATTGAAATAAGCGAGGGTCGGTCCGCTGGCCCCAGAACCATTCCAATTTAACGAACCCTCGATTATACGGTCGTCGTCCGTTCACCGGCGATGAGTGAGGATTTCAGTTAATCACCGAAGCCCACAACTTCATGTTAATCAATGAGTTACGTCAGGTGGGCGATTCGTACTCCCACAACAGTAAATGTCAGCTTACGCACAGCAGGAGCGAACTGAGGCTTCCAGAACTTGTCTCGAGCCTAGCGGCGGTTTCGGTCGATTCATCTGCAAGAGTACAAGTTGCGGTGGGGCGGAAAGCACCGCCTCGTCACCTCAACCGCTGGATATACCTCAAGAAATCCGTGTTGAGTTTTTCTAACTCGCCAAAATGTTTGATAAACGTTGTCAGCCGTTCTTCTGGAGTATCCCAGTCCAGGCGGTTTTTTAGCGAATGCGCTTTGAGGAAGTCACAGTAGGCTTTGCTCTTGCGCTTAATGAGATAGAAACTCAACGCCCAGGCGACATCATACGCGGTGCGCGCGGTCGCCGTCTGGCGGAAAGCTGCGTCCGAAGAAATCATGTTTTGCAGGTCGGCAGTGGTCCAACTGCCCATTTGACTTTTGAATCCATTCAGCCGGGGCTTGTTCACGGCCCCAATTGTTCGCCATCCGCTGCTGCTCCGCAGGTCCGGTGTTTCAAAGTACATCGCCATGCCTTCAGTCAGCCAGACGGGATTATCCGCGAATCGTCGCTGAACTCCGGAGTTATACGCGATCTGATGCGTGGCTTCGTGAATGACGGTGGCAATCGTCAACCCTCCGCGGTCCGCCGCAAGGATCCGCACGATCTCGCGTTGCGAGAGCCGCTCTCTGCTCGAACCAGCGGCAATGCCTGTCAAGTCGTACAGCACCATGCGATTTGTTCTTTGGCTGTAGTAGCCGATCATACTCTCCGCTGCTGCGCCCACTTCATCCTGGGCGAATTGCACATACGAATCTTTGTTCGGAAACACGACAGCGACGAGCACAAATTTCGGCTCGTGAGTCTCGATGCTTCGCGGCGGGCGGGACCAATAGTTATCGAACGCTTTGGCCAAACGCTCGAATAGTCCGCCGCACCAGCGGGCGTAAGCCGTGGATGCCTGGTGACAAATGACATAGTTGGCCGTCGTATGAACCTGAAATCCTTCCGGCAATTCTGCCAGCAAACTTTGGGCGACCTCCTCCTGGCTCATCGGCTCGAACGCGGCATCATCAGATTCACGCGCCAAGAGGTTGTCAGGCTCGATGTTGTAGATTGCACCGTCACGGCTTTGAAACAACAGGCCGCCATCCTGCGCTTCGATTAACACACGCCCAACGACCGTCTGTTCCCGGTTTTGATCTCGAAACGTTACTGTCTCGACGGCGGCCAACCTGGCGACCGGAAGCAACGCGGCGAGCACCGCAAACAGCGCTGACAGTAGTCTGAAATACATGGATTCCGTGAGATCACACGAATGGGTGACGACTCAGGCTGACTTCTCTTTACTCTTGCCGACTTCATACTCAAACTTGCCAAAAATCATTCGGCCGGCGCTGGTTTGCAGCACACTGGTCACGGAAAGATGAACTTCCTTGCCGATGTGATCACGCCCACCTTCGATAACGACCATCGTTCCGTCGTCCAGATAACCAACCGCCTGATGCGGTTCTTCGCCTGGCTTGACCGCGCGCACGTTGATTTGCTCGCCGGGGAGGAATAATGGTTTGAGCGCGTTGGCGATATCGTTGAGATTGAGCACGGTCACATCGTGCAGCTTGGCAACCTTATTCAAGTTGTAGTCATTGGTGATCACCTGGCCGCTGAGTGTCTTGGCCAGCAGCACCAGCTTCAAGTCGACGGGCTGACCTTGCAGTTCCACATGGTCCCGATCGTAGATTTGCAGATCGACGCCTTCCATGTTGCGGAGCTTGTTGAGCATATCCAATCCACGACGTCCCCGCCCGCGACGCATGCGGTCAGAACTATCGGCAATGTTCTGCAACTCGGATAACACGAACCTCGGCACAATGATCTGGTGACTGAGGACGCCGGTCCCCACAACGTCGATGATCCGGCCATCGATGATCACGCTGGTATCAAGCAGGTACGGCTGCGCCCCTTTGACTTCCTTGGCGAATTCCACATACGGAATAATGAATCGGAAGTCATCCTTGGTTTGCAGCAGGATGCTGACGCACAGATAGCAGAGAATGGCGCCGATGACGAGTTGAATGGCCCCCAGCCGGTTGGCCTTGAGAGCCGGCGTGGCACCAGGAATTTCCATAAATGGGCTTAGGACGAGCCCTGCGACGTACGTAAGAAAAAGCCCAACGATCAAGCCAAAGTAGACGGACGAGATCGTGTCAATCCGCTTCTTGCGAACGAACGTGTCGATGACGACAACCAGAATGGCCAGGCCTATGATGCCGCTGATGACCATCCATTCTTTGCCGTCCTGGATGGCGAGCTCTTGTCTTTGTCCATAAATGACAATCGCAAGCGTGCTGGCCACAAACAAAAACAACATCCGTAATGCAAACACGGGTGTGTTGATGTCGCGGAACATGCCGCCATCTTCGTCGGAGTTCGATTTAAGGAAACGATCAAGCACGCGTGAATGGCCCCAGGTTAGGAAGGAACTAAAGGGCGACGGTGTACGGCAATCCAATGCGCCGTAGGAGCGGTGACGGCGTTGCCGCCCATCTGTCAAATGTAACACCGCAAAGTGGCAAAACCTAGCGACTCTGCCGCATGAGCGCATACCAGCCATACAACCCATTTGACCGGACTAACAGGACGCAAGAACTTGCCCCGGTTGTGGAATTCTGAAGGCGCTGCCGTGCTGCTAAGCCCTTTGATTACTTCTGTCCGCCAAAGGTAGTTTCATAATCGACTCCCGCGAACAAGGCTTGGAGCCTGCTCTCTAGTGAAGAAGCATCCCTCAGGATGTCCATTCCAATGCGCACGGCCCAAAGGGGTTTATCACCCAATGCGTCCACGCCTAGTTTCACTAAGTCCTTGTGTGTGCAAAGGACTTCCGTTGCGCTCGATTCGTTCGCCCATCGCGTGAGGTCATCGACATCGGATTTCGTGTAGCTGTGGTGGTCAGGAAATTCGCGAAACACCACGATCTCCGTTCCCAGCGATTCGAGCGTGTGCCGGAACCCTCGCGGATTGCCGATCCCGCAGAAAGCTGCCACTTTCTGTTGTTGGACAACCTGTAGGGCAGATTCGCTCCCGGAAGCGGCCAACAATGAAACCGGCTTGTGCGCAGCCTCAAGCCAAAGCACATTGCTCTTTGTGGACTTGCTTGCTTGTTGGCGAATAGCGTTGCGACTGTCCTCTGTCACAGCGTCACATCGAGTCAGCAGGATCACGTCGGCTCGCGCAAGTCCCGTCAGCGACTCGCGGAGCAGCCCACGGGGGAAAACATGACTGAAGCCGAACGGCTCAAGAGCATCCAGTAGTACGATATCCAGGTCGCGTTTAAGCCGCCGATGCTGAAAGCCATCGTCCAGCAAGATGCATTGGGCTTCAAACTCCTCAATGGCCATCTGCGAGGCGGCGACGCGATCCGCGTTCTGCAAGTGGGGCACATCTGGGAGCTTCTGTTCCAATTCCAGCGCTTCGTCGTTTCGCGCTCCATCCTCGGCTCCGTAGCCACGACTGACGATTGTCACTCGTACATCATGCCTACGCAGCCAGCGAGCGATCCACTCCACCGCCGGAGTCTTTCCGGTGCCACCTAGCGTGATGTTGCCAACGCTGATGACCGGCACGTCCACGCGAAAACTCTCCGCATTTCCGCGGTCGTAGCGACGGTTGCGCCAGCGCATCGCCCAGGCGTAGGGAGCTTCAACTACTCGCAGCGCGCAGCGCCATGCGCCAGCGCAGAATCCCCGTCGCTGGCCACTGACAATTGCGTGAAATTCCTCTGCCGAGAGCATGGATATCAATTCGGGAAACCGCTGTTGTCTTGGTGGCACGATGGCTAAGTCGAGACCTGTTCGCTTCTACCCACCAGCAATCTTTGGCAAGAGCAATAGCGCTACGTTCAGATAGATGGCGATCCCCAGGAAGTCAATCAGTGATGCGACCAGCGGATTGCTCATCAAGGCGGGATCGAGCCCCAACCGGTGAAATGCCAATGGCAGCAACGTTCCCGCCGCCGTGCCGCACAACACCACCAGAAAGAGCGAAGTGGCCACCACTGTCGAGCCAAGCCAACCGGGTTCATCAAAGACCATCGAAGTACCAAATGCCCCTACGGCAAGGATGCCTCCCAGAGCAACGCCCATCAGAAACTCTCGACGGATGACTTTCCAGCCGTCCCGGAAGGTGATGTCACCTGTTGCCAGAGCTGTGATCACAAGCGTGGCCGATTGATTACCCGTATTGCCACCGCTGGAATTGACCAGTGGAATGAAGAACACCAGCCAAGTGACCGAAGCCAGTGTTGATTCATGTTCCTGCAAGGCGACGGTGGTCAGCAAGGCTCCGCAGAAGAAAATTACGAGCCACACGCCGCGCTTCCAGATCAACAGCGGCAGTTTCGTTTCCAAGTAGCCGTGCTCCAACGGGTCAATACCACCGACCCGATGCGCGTCTTCGGTCGCTTCTTCCCGGGCGACGTCGATCACATCGTCATGTGTGACGATTCCCAGCATGTGATGTTCGTGATCGACGACCGGAATTGCCATCAGATCATACCGAGCTACCTTGTGCAGCACTTCCTCTTGATCGTCTTCGGCTTCGACGGAAACAACGTCGCGCTCCATCAAGTCAACGATCTTGACGTCGGGATGACCCATCGCGGAGACAAGTTGTCGGGCGGAAACCGTCCCACGCAGGTGGTCCTCCTCGTCAATGACGTACAGGTAGTAGATGGTCTCCAGCCCTTCAGCCTGTTGACTGACATCCGCCAAAGCTTGTCGGACGGTATCTGTCTCTTTGAGTCGGGCGAATTCTGTTGTCATCACCGCGCCGGCGGAATCTTCCGGGTAGGCGCGAAGCCGCAACACGTCGCGCCGCATTGCATTGGGCAACAGTGGCAACAGCGTGGCCACGCGGTCGGGAGAGACGTGGTCCAAGAGATCAACGAGATCATCATTGGGAAGCCGCTCCAACAGCGTCGCCACATCGTGTTCGTCGGCTGTTTCGATGACCTCAACTTGTTTAGACGGATCAAAATACGCAAAGATTTCGACGCGACTCCCATTGTCCGCGTGCTTGAGTACATTCCAGGATTCATCCGCTCTCAAACCTTCCATGAATTCGGCGGTCCGAGCCGGGTGCAGAGCCTGGCAAAACTCCTGCAACTCCACCGCATTGTTCTCCGCCAACATCTCGCGGATTTCGGGCAAGTACAGCGTGTTGGTCACAGGTAAACTCTCGGGGGGTAACCTGGAGGTGATCTACGGATGAAGCGAACACCTCAGTTCCTTGGGGATCTCCGCGTCGAAACTCGATTTTCAGCGATCGATGGTGAATTACCAAGGCGCTAAACCGGCCATCGGCTGACAATCTCTCCGATGCAGGAAATTCAGCGACGGATATCGGGCGCTGACCCATAATTATCCATCGTAGGTCAGACTGAGCGTGGTAGGAAACGGCAGACTCTCCGGCTACGATGGCTGTTCGACAATCTGTTGTGACCGATTTTCCCTCCTGTTTCTCTCTTCCAGTGACCAGCGTTTCAGACAATCAGACCGGACAGCGAGACGCTCTGCGGCCACTGCCGCCGAACCTGGACAGCGTTCAGCCCGGTGGCGGTATCTGTTATCGCCTGGAACTGGCTTGGGGATCTTTGCGGCGTGCATATTTGAAGGCGTTTCGGCGCGGGTATATTCAGCGGATGGCCGAATTGCGGACTGGCTCAGTCGAAGGTGCTCCTCACGAGATCCTCGACCCGCGCGATCTCAAGTACTGTCGCAATCTCTGTACGGTGGATTGGGCGGAAAAGGATGACCCCTTCTCATGGCGTGAGCGGATTCCCTTTGCCCGTTGGGGGCTGGCCGAATTGCAACTGATGAGCTATCCGCTGGTCGCGGCTACCATCGTCCTGGCATTCACGGCTTATTGGTGGTTGAGCGTTGTGCCAGGCGTGGTCCTAGCTCTGATCGTGTATTTCTTTCGCGATCCACCACGGATTGTTCCGGATGGACACGGACTGTTGGTCTCTCCCGCGGATGGAAAAGTTGTGGAGATCACGCAATTGGAACACCATCCCTTGATCGGTGGGTCGGCTGTGCGGATTGGCATTTTCCTCTCCATTTTTAATGTACATATCAATCGATCGCCGGCAGCGGCGCGTTGTCTTGGGCTTGAATACTCGCCTGGGAAATATCTCAATGCGCTCAAGCCGGAAAGCGCCCTGGAAAACGAAGCCCTGACGATCCTCTTTGAAGACAACGCGGCTCCGTATCGCAACTATGTCGTCCGGCAGATTGCCGGAGCCATTGCTCGACGTATCGTTTGCGCCGCTCGGATCGGTGAAGATTGGGAGCGAGGTGGTAAGTTCGGCATGATCAAGTTGGGAAGCCGCACAGAGTTGATCATTCCTCAAGATGACAGCTTAGAAATTTTGACCAAGATCGGCGAGAAGGTGAAAGCTGGATCAAGCATGATGGCCCGCTACGCGTCCCCCGACGAATAGTCCCGTATGTCCAAGCGCAAGAAAATCCGCGCCATTGCCGTGTTGCCCACGATGTTCACGTTGGGCAACTTGGTCTGCGGGTTTTTTGCGATCGTCGTGGCGTCCCGTATCGACAAGCCCAACATCGAAAACATCATGGGTGAAGCGGATCCTTGGAATCTGATGGTTTCCGCTTCGCTGATCTTCCTGGCGATGATCTTTGACGCGTTAGACGGCCACGTAGCCCGGCTCTCGCGGACGACCAGCGATTTTGGCGGCCAGTTGGACAGCCTGTGCGACCTTGTAACCTTTGGCGTTGCGCCGGCGTTCCTGTTGGTGAAGATGTGCCCCAACTTTGCTTTGGAGCATCGATGGGAGGTCTGGGTCATTGCCGCGGCGTTTGTGGCATGCGTTGCATTACGGTTAGCCCGCTACAACGTCGAGACGGAAGAAGAAGATCCGCATATGGATTTCAGCGGGCTGCCGTCGCCGGCAGGTGGCGCGGCGATCGCCAGCTATGCATTTATGTTCTATGCGCTGCGAGTCTTCCCGGACCGGCTCCGTTATGCGGGAACAATCAATTCGGTTGCGGAGACGGCATTGCCGTTCTTCGCGCTGTTTGTAGCGCTGTTGATGGTGTCCCGCATCCGTTATCCCCATGTGGCCAATCAATTGTTCCGCGGCCAGCGCAGCTTCGCCCACGTGGTGGGGCTAGTGTTTGCTTTGGTTGTCGTGGTGTTCATTCGGCACTACGCGGCACCGATCCTGTTCACACTGTTTGTCTTCACAGGCCCGGCGCGATTGGCCTGGCGGGAACTTGCTCGACGCGGAGAACCACGGACGGAGGAGGATGCGATCTTTGAATAGTCGCCAAGAGAGGTTCGCCATGGTGATCACATTTTGGAGATCGCGATAGAATAACTGGGACCCTCTGGCATCGCTTTCAGGAGCACACGGATGGACGGCCACAAACCAATTCGACAGAGGTACTCGCTCTTGGCACTTTTTGCTGTAACAGCGTTCTGTGCGATTTTGGCAATGGGGTTCGCTTACCCACAGAGCCTGTGGGTAGATGTCACTGTTTTCATCACTTTGTGTCTGTTGCTCTACCTGTGGCGAATGTCGTGGAGCAACGGAACTGAAAAATCGACAAGAGAGAACTACCGCAACGCAGCATTTTTCGGCACGATTTATTTTGTAATGGTATTCATCCTTGCATTACCGCCAGTTTGGGATGATTTGGTGACAAGCAAGCTGCTTTCCATAGCACACGAAATCTGTCACGGATTCCTTGATGATCAGGGCGCGCCGCAAACGGTCGCAGAGTTCATGCGTCGTCCACTGTCACAGGAAGTCGAGGAACAGGCCCGTCTTCCGAAAATATTTTGGCCAATGAGAGAGGGGCACCTCGATGCCGATATCGATTCTTTGCGAGGATTCTCTAGCGTCGGGCACTGTTTCTTTGTAGGTCTGCTCACTCTGGTTGCATGCATTTCTTGGCGACGTCACACTTGATTTAGCAACCTAGTTACCATGTTCACTGGCATTATCGAAACACGAGCCCGTGTGGTGGATGTTGTTGAGGAGCCGCCTGGCGTGCGGCTGGTGATTGAAGCTCCCGCAATTGCGGTGGAAGCCAAGTTGGGTGAGAGCATAGCGCTCAATGGATGTTGTCTGACGGTGGTCAGCATCGCCGGCAGCAAGCTCTCTTTTCAAGCCGGACCGGAAACGCTGGTTCGTACGAATCTCGGCAAGCTGACCGTTGACGCCTGCGTCAACTTGGAGCAATCACTCAAAGTGGGTGACCGTCTGGGAGGGCATTTTGTCACCGGACACGTTGACGGTTTAGGGTCGCTGGCTTCTCGCGAAGATGACGGCGAATGGTCCACCTTCTGGTTCAACGTGCCGGAGGAACTGGCGCGGCATATGGTCGCCAAGGGTTCCGTGGCCATCGACGGCGTCAGTCTGACGCTGGTTGAAGTCACGGAGAATCGCTTTAGCGTGGCCTTGATCCCACATACGCTCGACGTGACCACGTTGGGAGAACTTGCGCCGGGCGATCCCGTCAACCTGGAAACAGACTTATTGGCCAAGTTCGTCCAGAAGCAAATGGGCTGACCGTTTTGCGGATTTTGAAAAGCGATGCACGTCTGGCCCATCGCGATCAATCCCAGCTCAGAACCGATGACGGACGGCCCACAGGTCCGGGAAGATTGGCTGAAAGAGCGATTTCTTGAGGAACTCTACACCCAGTGATCCTCCGGTCCCGTGTTTGGCGCCGATTGTTCTTTCCACGACTTTCACGTGACGATACCGCCATTCCTGCAAGCCTTCATCAAAGTCAGCCATCGATTCAAACAAGATCTCCATCCGCGGATCATTGCGGTACAAAGAGAAAATGCCATTCTGGATTTCCACGTTGGCGACCGTGGATTGCTCAACGTCCTTGTTCTTGATCTCAGCAGGAATCGTGATTCCGTTGAGGTCAAGGAACTTGTAGAAGTGGTCGATCAGTGACGGGTGGCTAAGCCGGCTGCGCAGCGTTTCAAAATCACCCTCTTCAGGATCTACGTATTTCAGTACTTCAGGGCGTTTGTACCCAAGCAGAAACTCGAACTCGCGGAATTGCCACGACTGGAATCCAGAGGAAGTTTCCAATCGGTCACGAAAGCTAGTGAAGGACATCGGGGTCATCGTCTCCAAGATATCCAGTTGTGCGACCAAGACCTTCATCATGATCCGCAGTCTTTTGAACGTGGCGATGGCGGCGAATAAGCGGTTCTCTGAGAAATCTTGGCATACCTTGTCTAACTCGTGCAGCAACTGCTTGAACCACAGTTCATATGTTTGGTGCACGGTGATGAACAGTAGTTCGTCATGTTCCTCCGGCTCGCTGAGTGGTGCCTGCAGTCCGAGCAATTCGGTAACTTTGAGGTATTTTCCGTACGTGATGGACATGGAGTTTCCCGGTGCGATAACGCCGTGGATTGTGCGGAACCAACTCTTCCTCGCCGCGTTCATTCTCGACACCACCTGGCGAATGTCCAGCACAGCGAATTCTCACGAGCGGGTATCCGCTGGGTGGAAATTCCCATAAAACGGAGCTTGTGCTGAAGAGTTATTGTGTGCTGTTTGGTTGCTTCTTGATCCCATCGCATGTGCTTGCTTGCCGTTCATGTTCGATTTCGTCCCGATGTGCCGCTCCTATTGGCCGCAAATCGGGAGGAGTTCTATTCGCGACCGAGCCGACCGCCGGAGATCTTTCGTGATGAGCCGCCAGTCCTATGCGGCAGCGACGTACTCCAGGGCGGCACTTGGCTGGGGGTCAACGCCGTCTCGCTAGTTGTAGGTGTGACGAATCGCCACGGAGAACAAAGCTCCGCGCCGCCAGGTACCCCCGAGTCCAGGTCACGCGGCCTTCTGTGTCGAGACTTGTTGCGCTGCACATCTGTTGTCGCGGCGGTCGATCTGGCCCAACAAGAACTTGCTTCGGGTAGGTACCAAGGTGCAAATTTCTTTATTGCGGACCGGGATCTGGCGTTCGTCGTCCAGGGAGGTCAGCGTATCGATCGGATCGAACTTTCGTCGGGCATGCATCTGTTGACCAACGGTGACGTTGACGATGCCAAAGATCAGCGGCAAGAATTGGCGCGGCAGATGTTCGCAAACGCTGGCTACAAGTCTGTGGATGAGTTTGTGGATGCCGCGCGGAAAATTTGTGGGCATGCGCCTGGTCAGCTGCAAGTTGCGCAAGAAAGCTCCATCGTCATTGAAGGTTCAGATCGGGGGACGGTTTCTTCGACGGTCATCACTCTCTCCGATGTTCCGTCCGAACGCCGGTACCTTTTCGCGCCTGGACCACCGCACCGCACAGAGTACGTCGAGCACTCGAACAAATTGAGCATGCTCTTGGAGCGAACTATCGCTGATCAACATTGTCCACCTCCTTTGGGAGCTGACTCGTCCTGAAGGGACCGGCGAGCTCGGCATTGAGTTGTTCACACGTTCATATCAGGGAGGATTTGCAATCATGCTGCACGCTGTAATCATGGCTGGCGGCTCGGGCACACGCTTCTGGCCGGTTAGCCGTCGCGACAGACCCAAGCAACTGATCGCATTGGCTGGCGAGCGGACGATGATCCAAATGACGGTTGATCGCTTGCAGGGCCTGGTTGGCCCAGAGCAAACGTTGATTGTTACGAACCAGCGTTTAGTGGAGCCAATTCAGGAGCAATTACCTGAGTTGCCTGCGATGTCAGTGATTGGCGAGCCGTGCAAGCGTGACACGGCGCCCTGCATTGGACTAGCAGCACTCTTGTTGCTCGAACAAGATCCTGAGGCGGTCATGCTGGTGATGCCGGCGGACCATGTGATTCGCCCTGAGGAAGATTTTCAGTCCGCCGTGCAATTTGCTGCAAGCCTGGTCGCTTCTGGCGATGCCGAGATCGCGACGTTTGGGATTCGCCCAACATATCCAGCTGAGATCTTTGGATACATCCAGGGGGGCGAACCGATCTCCGACCAAGAATCAGGGATGTCGGCCTTCGCAGTGGCCAATTTTCGTGAAAAGCCTGGCGCGGAAACCGCACGGGAGTATCTTGCCGGCGGAGATTACTACTGGAACAGCGGGATTTTTCTGTGGAAAGCCAGCACTATTATGGCGGCGTTGGAGGAACATCAGCCAACCATGGTCGAGCATTTGCGGTCGACTGTGTCAGCATGGAAGACTAACGAGCGTGACGAAGTGTTTCAGCGGGAGTTCGCCGCGATTGAAGGTATCTCAGTCGACTATGCCGTGATGGAACACGCGAAGAACGTTGTGGTGGTGGAAGCGCCGTTTGAGTGGGATGACGTTGGCGGCTGGCAGGCAATGGCTCGCTTGCGAAATCAAGACGAGCGCGGGAACACCGTGATCGCTAAGCACCTGGCCGAGGATACATCCGGGTGCATTGTTCGCAGTGAAGGGGAGCATCTGATTGTGACGCTGGGGCTTGAGGACTGTTTGGTTGTCCACACCCCCAATGTTACGCTGGTCGCTGACAAGAACCGTGAAGAGTCGATCCGGAAGCTTGTCGCAATGGTCGAAGAAAACGGCTGGCAGGAATACCTCTAGGAATTGCCAAAACATGTCAAATGCAGATGAGTATGCCATCCACACAGAAACGTCAGCGACGTTGGCGATGGAAGCTACTGGTTGAGGGCGCAGATTGCCGTAAGCAATCAAGGTGAAGATTTGCCTGCTTGACTGACCAGTTTATGCCGCCAGCCTGACTAATCCCCACGCAATCGACACTCACTCCAGTTTCATGCAGATTACTGTCAAGCTGTTTGCCGTTGCCCGGCAACTGGCCGGCGCGGACACGATAGACGTCGCGTTGCCAGCGGATGCCACCGTTTCAGCCCTACGGACTGCAATCGCAGCGCAACACCCGGCTTTGGAACGGATCGTGGGGCAATTGAAGTTCGCCGTGAACGCGGACTATGCCACAGACGAAACCACACTGACCGAAGAGCAGGAGATCGCGTGCATTCCGCCTGTCAGTGGTGGCTGACAGGCTTGCGCTGTTGGAAGGGCGGTACGCATTGAAGGCGACTGTATCCTAAGAACGCGTGCCGCTGTGCTGGCTCATTTACGGTCTTTAGCCGAAGGGGGCGCAACGAGCGGCTTATCGCCGTTTGCAGAAGATGCGTTCTCTCGTCTGATTCGCAAGATCACGACGGCACGACGCGGCGTTTCGCTCAGAACCTTATGATCGAATAGCTGATCAACAGCGGCCAACCCTCCGACCTGCCCGTTCGTTGGTCCTGCACTTGCTTGATGGTGTTCGCGCTGCGACTGACCCTGCCGCCGTCGCCCGCCGAGTCCAGGCGACCCCGCAAGTTTGTCGAGATCGGCGTTGCCATGATTTCCTTTGCCGCGACCTGCACGGGCGCGCGACCGAACATTTCCGCGACGTTGGTTCACGTTTTCGTCTGCCGTGGAGCTACTATTTTCGGAAACCACTGTGTCACCGCCTACTTGCTGATCTTGCAAGCCCGCTTGATCATCCGAGAGGCCTATGACTGAATCTGATTTCTCAACGATTGGCCATTGTTGGTACAAACGAACAGGTAGACGAACAGCCAAACCTTGCGAGACCGGCATGGGCTCGGTATTTGTTCGACCACGTTCGACGTTTTTGTCTGGAGAAGAATTGCGAGCGAACTGTGTGCTTTCTGAGCCGTGTTTCCCTTCCACAAGTGCGCCCCTAAACCAACTCCCGTCGATCGCTTGGTGTGCAAAGCGATCAATCGATGTCCCTAGGACAACACCATTACCAGCCCCATCTTGATAGAAGTACTGACCAAGCTGGCTGAACAATTGAGCACTGATTTCTTCGGTCAACTCTTTTTCTTCCGCTGGCGAGTTCGTAGCTGGATCCAATCTCCTGATGAGAGGGGGCTGTGTTGAAGCAAGAGCTAATCCCGAGATTGCGGCATCGATCCGACCTTGTGTTGATTCAACAAAAAACACTTCAATGCCCAATTGCCCATCAGCGAAAGCGAGAGTTGAGTCGTTCTTTTCGACTTGTCCACTCGTAGCAATTTGCTGCGCTCTGGCATCGCCGTCCTGTCCGTGGCCTTCACCTGCATCGCGTTTGACAGCCTCATCTTCTTGAGTTGCCAGCTGCCGCACTCGGCGTTGCGAAAAGAACGCCCACGTTTCACCTTGTGCATCTTGTGGGTCTGAGTTCAGCGCAGACTCAAACGCCGCCGCGATCTCCGCTTCTGAAACCCCCTCTGGCACGAAAAGATCACAATACAAAACCTCCGTTTGCCATTGTGGTTGCGCAGTGATGTAGTCGGCGCCGTCCGGAGGTTCGCCAAACTCCGCTAAACTTTGTTGCAGGCGATCTAGCATGCTGAGAACGTCGAGACTGGCTTGCGTATCGTCAGCAGATTCGTCATTCTCATCATCCGAAGTGACCTGGGCGAATCGGACGTTGCTACTTCTGCGTCCTAACATTTCGATCTGATGCTCAGGCGAGTCGGCATCAGCAGATCGGAACTCAAGACCAACTTCCGGCGTGTTTTTCGCTTCGGGCTCCGCGCGGACCTCTGCTTGAACCGACTGGCGATTCTCGACATCGTATGGGTGGCTTGCATTCGATTGAGCTTGAATGGAGCTTCCTAGAATACGCACCCCCGCTGATTCTCTAGGCACATTATGACTCAATGCAATGTTGTCACGCATGGCTACATGCGGAGACGTGCTGCCTGGCGGGAGAAGAATCAACGTAACCAAGCTTACCGCCGCGGCAATCCCGATCCAAGCAGGTGCTTGCCAGCGACTGGCCCTGGGAAGTGACTCAGGTAGCGCGGTAGTATGCCTTTTCTTTCTTCCATTTCCCTCGATGCGATTTGCTGTTGCGTCACTGCCGGTCGGCTCAGAAGACGTCTTGTGAGAGGCGGCATCGCGAACGGCCGGACCAAGGAGGATGCCTGGAGGTGCGGCGATGTTCTGTTGGGAGGCGATCTCTTCAAGCACTTCGTCAGTAAAGCGATCGGTCAGTCGGAACTGAGGAAGTTCTCTGAACGCTGCTTGAATGTCAGGCCAGCCTTGCAGGAATCCACTCAAATCACCGTCAACGTTGGCGGCTTGCTCGATTTCTCCGCGCATCGCTTCTGACACCTGATTGTCCAGGTAGGCGGAAACGTCGGGATTATCGCGCCAAGATGACATGGGTTCTGCGATTTGGTTCGCTGCTCCCGAGAGTTAGAAACTGGTGACCGTCATGGCCGCTTCCGGAGCGAGTTCTCCAGAACGACCGACCTATAACTTGGACGCAAAGCAATGTCTCAAGTTCCATGCTGAGTCATCCCTCACTCAGGATTACGGCGATCTGCGCATGGAACTGCTCGCCACGTGCTGTCAACGCATGTTACGGAGCCAGCTGGGCCGGGTCCAGGCTGGATTTTGCGACAGAAAGCCGCTTGCTTTGGAGTCACTAACAATCCGGATAACCGGACCAGCGTTGAAGTGCGTTTAGCCTGCGGTGGCTTCGATTGGCGTTGAGATGGTCCACTCGGGACTGAGAGCCTTATCATCGGTTCTTGCCACACGGCGGTAGAGCGTATCTCGTTCGACGGGTTCCCGTCCTGCTTCCTCGATCAGATGGCGGATTTGATCGACGGTCAGCATCTCCGGAGTTGTCGCGCCGGCATCGTGGTAGATCAATTCGTGCCGTACCGTGCCATCCAAGTCATCCGCGCCGTAGGAGAGCGCCGTTTGTGCGGTGCCGATTCCCAGCATGATCCAATAAGCTTTGATGTGAGGGATGTTGTCCAACATCAACCGGCTGATGGCCATTGTCCGCAGATCCATAAATGCGGACGGCTTCTTAATGTGATCCAATCCGGTGTTTTCTGGATGAAACGCCAAGGGAATGAATGTTTGGAAGCCGCCGGTTTCGTCCTGCAGCTCTCGTAATTGGCAAAGATGATCAATCCGATGATAGGCGTTCTCAATGTGCCCATAGAGCATGGTGCAATTGGTCTTCAACCCAAGCTGATGCGCTTGCCGATGGATGTCGATCCATTCAGCGGCATCGGCCTTGTGTTCGCAAATCCGGTCGCGAATTTCCGGGTGGAAGATTTCCGCTCCGCCGCCGGGCATACTGCCCAACCCGGCGTCGATCAACTCTTGCAAAATCTCGTTGTAGGACTTTCCCGTCATGTGCCGGAACCAGTTGATTTCGACTCCGGTCCAAGCCTTCAGGTGCAGGCGAGGGAAGGCATCGTGCAGAATCCGCACGATGTTGACGTACCATTCGTAGGGTCTCTGGTGGTGTAACCCACCGACGATGTGCATCTCCGTGCATCCATTGTCAACTGCTTCTTGTCCCCGCGCGATGATCTGCTCATCGCTCATCGTGTAGCCCTTAGGATCCCGAAGGTCCGACCGAAACGCGCAAAAAACGCATCGATAGACACACACGTTGGTGGGGTTGAGGTGGGTGTTGATGTTGTAATAGGCCAGATTGCCGTTGTGGCGTTCACGGACGACATTGGCCAGCGCCCCGAGTTCATTCAGCGATACGTCCGGTCCATAGAGGAACAGGCCTTCTTCGCTGGTCAATCGGTCACCAGCGAGGACTTTGTCACGGATCGAATTGAACGAAGCGCAAGCCATGTGTTCCTGCAGGATTAGACAACGAAGGGCAGTTGACGTTCGAGCTGGGGTGAGATGCGACGATATCCACGATGTGGTAACCGTAGCGGATTCCGCCAGATTAACAGCCGACAGCGACTCGGGCGAGGGTCCGCTCGCACAGCGGTGATATTCTGTGATGGCTACGCTTGGATTTGACCCCGTCGACCACACAGTGGACAGATCATCGGATCGCCTTCTGGTTGGGGATTCTCAGCATCCACACGGAAAGCTTGGGTTTCACGATACGCACAACTGGTGCAGCGGTGCTCCCAGGTATCGATCGTCTGCGTCTCGTCAGCAAAATGATTGTGAGAGCAGTTGATAGTCCCCTCACCGCATTTCTCGCACTCACCGGCGGCTTGTGTATGGCGCGGCATAATCGAGAACTCTCTCACTGCATCAGCATCTGGTGCACGTAGCTGTTTAGGGATTGGCTGAGCAGTCCATCTCGCCGTTATTCTTGTTTTTGGCCCAGCTGCAACTCTCCGCGTACCCACTGGGCGATGTAGGCGATCACTTCATCGCTGTAACCGCTGTTGGGGTTGGCCTCGATACCGAAGGTCGGCATTGTTGCTTTGTCTTCCTCGTCCCAACCGGCGAGGTAACCATACATGCGTTCATGCTTGGGGTTCCTGACCATTTCCTCAACCCACGCCTGAGAACCCCAGTCTGTTAGATCAGGCGCACCCAAGTACCCGGCATCGCCATAGAGATGGCAGTTGGTGCAACCGCCGTCCTTGAGAATCAGCGCTTCTCCTTCGCTGGCAAGTTTGGTTTGTTCTTCATTCATGTCCATGCCAGCTTTTGCGTGCAGAGCCCAGGCAACTTTGTCCAATTCGTCTCGTGTGTAGACGATTCCGGAACCTTCTTCCAGGTTGTTGCCTCCCTCTGTGCTCTTGTGCAAAAACTCCATCACCATTCCATACTCGCGAGCCGCCAGCGGTGTGTTCCCAAAGAAATCCTCTGAGACAATCCGTTCCGGGTCCAGCATTCCGCGCGCCCATTCTTGTCGCCCAAATCCCCAGAGATTGGAAGCGGTGGGGTTGGCGTTGTTGTAGCCTTCGCCATTTGGGCCCTGGTAGTTGTGGCATTTCAAACACTGATCAGTGATCACTTGAATGGCAACAGCTTTAGGGTGTTCCCGCATCATGGCCCTGGCGCCGGCGGGTGGGATCCCGCCATCGGTGGCGCCTGCCAAATCAAGCGCCACTTCAGCTTCCAACTTGGCAGCCCACTTCGCGTTTTTCAGTTCGGGGTTGGCCGCATCTTCCTGGAAGGCGGCGACCGTCAGGTAGACAATTCCGGCAAAGACTGCGAACAGGAATCCGAGATTGAAATAGTGCCCGACTGGACGGCGACCGAGCAGCGGCATGGCAAACAGCACGGCCATGAGCAGGCCGGGAATGACAATCGCGCCGATGATCTCGCCGGTTTCACCGTGGAACAGCTTGAGGAATTGAAACAGGAACAGGAAGTACCACTCTGGCCGCGCGGCCTCGTACTGTCGCGCACCATCGGCCGGCGCGGTCAACTCTGCCCCGTGGAAATACCAGCTCAGTCCGCCGACAACAGCCATCACCGCGAGGCATGCCACGGCATCTTTCAGCACTTGGTCTGGCCAGAAGTAGCCATCAGACTTCTTGAGTGGCAGTTTGGCACACAAGCCATGCCGCCGAAAAAGCGCCAAGTGAACGACTAAGCAACCAATCAGGAGTGCTGGCAGCACACCTGCGTGCAGCGCGAAAAACCGAGTCAGTGTAGCGTGCGAATAGTTTGTTCCCCCGACGACCAACTCCTGAGCTTTCTCTCCAACCAACGGCGTGATGCCAACCAGGTTGGTTGCCACACGAGTTGCCCAATACCCTTTTTGGTCCCATGGCAGCAGATATCCGGTGAGTGAGAGTGCGAGCACAATCAGCATCAACACCAAGCCCATCCAGAAGTTGACTTCGCGCGGCGCGCGGTATGCGCCATCCCACACGACTTGCAAGAGGTGAATGGCCAGCAACACCACCATGGCTTGAGCCATGAAGTGATGAATGCCGCGAAGGAACCAGCCGCCGGTCATCTCGTGCTGAATGTAGTAAACGCTTCCCCAAGCAGTTGTTGTAGCGGGGCTATAAGCGGCCCAGAGGATGACGCCGGTCACCAATTGCACAAAGAAGGCGAATGCCAGCGTGCTTCCCCAGACATAACGCCAACGGGCGCCGCCAGGCACGCGCTCGTACAACACGTGCCGCATCAAGCCTCCCACGCCCGTGCGGTGTTCAATCCAATTCACTAAGCTGTGGATCATAGTTCTTTGGCGATCTTCTCGGAGCGGCCGGTGAAGAACTCCTGGTAGCGGACAAATACGAACTCCACCCCCTCGTCATCAGCAAACGTGTACTTTCCCTGATCATTGAGCGTTCCGTCTGGCTTATTTGCCGGAGGCAACAGTTGGTCCAGCCCGCGCGGTGACGGATTAGCCTTACCCTCGGTCAGAGCGGCTTTGGCTCCGTTGGGTTGAAAGACGCTATTGTGGCATGGGCAATGGAATAGATACGCAGGCGCGAGGTCTTTCTCTGGCTGATCGCCTTCTGTGTTGCCTTCCTCGTCAGCTGCTTCCGCCTCGCGAGTAGCTTTGAGGTCAGTATCTTCTGTGGCAGCGACGGAACATCCCAGGTGAGGGCAGACGGTGCTGAAAGCGCGAATCTCGCCGCCTTCAGTCACGTTCCGCGCAAGAATCACCTCGCCAACTTTGACGTTCGACTGGTAGTTCCAGACGTTGCGCTCTTCGCCATAAATAGGGAAGCTGCGGGGAGTGCCATCTTCAGGCACCTGCGCCAAGGGTGCAACTCGCACGTCAAAGCCGGGTCCGTCTTCAGAGCTTTGTCGGCGAAACAACGGTGCGAGAATCGGCACAGCGCCGGCGATGAGCGGGGCAAGAAACAACAGCGAACCGATGAACCCAGCCAAGCATTTGATAAATCCGCGACGATCTTGCTCTGAACCAAGTTCTGTCAGGTCAGTGCCTTCGCGAGAGGGTGGCGACATTGCATTCCAACACGGCAAATGGCAGATCTTTGTTTGATTGAATTTCATCGATCACGGATTGCGTTGGCAACCGCGAAGAGCGCATTCAATCAGTCAAGATCGAACAAGGTGGGGTGCGATTATCGCATCGCCGCGCGCACAGCGTCAAGAACTTTCGATTGCACGTCCGGGAACACACCTTCAACGGTGGCGCCAGCAGCTGCTTTGTGACCGCCACCGTCAAATTGACGTGCCATTGCGGAGCAATCGAAATCACTGCGGCTGCGGAAGCTGATCTTGAACCGAGCCTCTCCAACTTGAACAAAGATCACGGCAACCTCTGTCCCCGCTACGGCTAGCGTGAGGTTAACGGCGTCCTCTGTATCACTGCGCAGAGCGCCAGTTGATTGAAAATCCTCGTCCAATACGTGCGTGTGAACCAGTCGACCACCAAGGTCAGACTCCGTTTGAGCCAAGATTCGGCCCCGGAGCTTTATTCGTGCCAGTGAATCTTGCTCGTAGAGCTGCTGGAAGATCGCCGCTGGGTCAGCGCCCGCTTCAACGAGCTGCGCCGCGGCTTGAAATGTCACCGGAGTTGTTGAGTTGAAGCGGAACCAACCAGTGTCTGTTGCGATTGCAGCGAACAGCGGCATAGCGATCTCCGGCGTCACCCGGACATCAAAATGCTTTGCCGCCTCGAGCACGAGTCGACCGGTCGCCTCGGCCGTGGGGTCTTTGAAGAGTTCCGCCCCCAGATCATCCTCGCCGACGTGATGATCCAGGATGAACTTCTGCGCCGAACTCGTTTTGACAACGTCCCCCATTTCGCCGAGTTGCGCCCATGCGCTCGTATCCAACACACCCAGCAGTTCACGGTCAGCGAGATCGTTTGGCTGTACGGAATGACCTAGGACTTCGATCCGTTGTTGCGGATCAATGAATGCCAGGTTTGGTGGCGTTTCGTGCGCGTTGACGATCCGTACGTCCTTACCTAGAGCGGTTAGGATGCCGGCCAAACCGAGTTCACTCCCCAGCGCATCACAATCAGGCCGGATGTGACTGGTTAGGATGATTCGCTCGTGATCGGCGATGATCTCTTGGAAGCGCGGCCAATTAATAGACATGAATTCGTAAGACGAGAACCAAGCTGTGGAGAGAATTTTGTGACTCAGCCAGAAGGCATTGAGCAAGAACCATCATAGTTGACCCCCAACAAGTCCGATAGCGGCGCGGAAGGAGCGACTCTTCCTTCACTTGCGAGAGCGCCGATCCGATTGCCGTTCAGTTCACCTGGACGCTGTCAAGTCATCCCTCGACAGGAGCCTACACGGCCTGCCTTCAGGCGTACGGGCGAAATTGACATTGGTCAAATGTGAGGGGTGTTTCGGGCGTCCACGCGCGCTGCCGAGCGCCATAGGGGGTTGATGGTTAACATGCTACTAAGCTTAACGTCGGGATTGCCGGTGATGTTTGCGGTGCCGTTGCTGGTTAATTGCTGGGCATGAAGCGTTTGCGCCCACCCCTTGAATGCGAGAAAAACTTGACCGATGTCAATTTCGCCTGTACGCGTGAGAGCGGGGAATGCCGCGGCGATTCCATCGCGCATCTGTGAAGCCATGAGAATGCCGACGAAGAGATGTTCTCGAGCGCTTTGTTGATTCCTGTTCTGCTGGCAATTGGTGTCATCCAACGCCGTAGCAATAGAGGAATTCATCCCAAAGCTAGTGACGGACCATCAACAAGAAAGAGCTTTAGTTCTTCTGGTCGTCAATGGTTCGCGCGGAGATCGCGTGAATGTCTGCTTGGATTTGCTGCGTCAGTTGTTCCGGTCCCTCGAACGCGACAACGTCCCTCACGCGCCAATGGAAATCAACTTCCAACGGTTGCCCATAAAGATTGCCTTCGAATCCAAGCAGGTGCACTTCGACCTTTTGCCGTTGTTCGCCAAAAGTTGGGTTGGGGCCGATGTTGATCGCCGCCGGCCAGATTTGATCTCTGGCTAGAGTGGCGCCGCCATAAACGCCAGCGGCGGGGGTCAGCGTGTCAATGGCATCGATGTTGGCGGTGGGAAATCCGATTTGCCCTCCACGCCCGGCGCCGTGGGTGACCATGCCACGGATGCGATAAGGTTCTGTGAGTAAATTGGCAGCCGTGTCCACGTCGCCAGCGGCAATGAGCTTTCTTACACGGGAACTCGAGACGATTGCGTCGTCGACATGCAATGCGTCGACAATTTCTAATGAAATACCGACTGCGTTGCAGAACTCTCGCAAGCGTGCCGTGTCGCCTTCGCGATTGTGCCCGAAGAAAAAGTTTGGCCCTTCGACCATTGCTTTGGTTGCCAGGTTGCCATTGATGAACGTGTCAAAGAACTCGCCAGCGGAAAGCTTCAGCATTTGCTCGTTGGTCGGATAGCTGATCAAGGCATCCACACCCAACTTTGCCAGCAAGTCCGCCTTCCGATCAGTCCACGTCAGCGGTGGTGGACAGGCGTCGGGACGCAGAAGCCGGACCGGATGCGGATCGAACGTAAACACGACGGCGGGACCGCCAACTCGTCGTGCTGCGGCAATTAACCGAGCAATGATTTGGGCGTGGCCGCGGTGGACGCCATCAAAATTGCCGACGGTCAGCGCGCCTCCACGCAAGTCCGCCGGAAAGTCTTCGAAATGCCGAATCAGTTTCACTCCAACGACCCATCAGCTTGCGGACTCGTGTGCTTTGTACTTTCGTTTGTTTCTGATCCTTGCAAGATTTTGTACTTTCCAGCCAGCCAGCAGCGAATCTCGTTTGTGTAGTACCGGCTCCAAGCTCTGCCGGACGGCCCCCCACCGTTGCAAGTTTGGATTTCGTTCGTCGCCAAATCAGCCACTGCTCGATAAGACGGAAAATGGTTGGTCTGGCGACCGTGGGATTGATAGATCACGCTTTGCACGATTGTCCCTCGTCCACCTGGCATGGACACCGGGCCATAGTCAAATCGCAACGCCCGGGGGACCTTTCCGCCTAAGAGAACGTTCTTCATCAGCACTTGTTGTCGCTGACCCCAGGTGGGTACATCGCTCAACGATATCGATCCCAGCACCTGCTGTATGACGTCAGACGTCACTTGACGCCAACCCTCCTTACCGTACCAGGCAGTTTCATCAAAGCCTTCGCCTTCGCGGAGCAGCGGCCGGTCAAAGTAGGAATAAAACAATGCTGGCAATGCGGTTCTCTCGACAACTTCCTCCCAGGCGGCTTCGCCGAAACCCCGCCGTCCGAGCACTTCCCGACCAAGTACGGCGTAGATTTCTTCAAACAACGTGGGTGCCTGGGAATCCAGGTTGTAGCACAGGTCCCAATCCAACAGCAATCGCCCGGCTGCGGTGTCTGAGGCGATGAGCGGTCGCCAGAGTTTGAGGAATTTTTCCGCGTGTTTAGAGTAAAGGTCGCATTGCATCCGCTGCATGTCCGCAACGGTTGCCGCTTCCAGTTCCAACAGCATGTCCTTGATTCGATTGGAACGATCGAACCCGTGATGCAGGTTCACAACCAGAGGTCCGTCTTCCGGGTTTTGATCTTCATTGGCCGTGAACAAGATCTCCTCTGGGGGATTCGTCACTCGTTTCAAATGATCGCTAGGCACAAAACCAGACCAAGCAGTGTCTGAGTCCCAGGCGGGAAGCGGGGCCAATCCTGTTCCCGACCGGGCAGGCAATATGCCCGATTGCTGATATCCGATGTTGCCGGATGAATCGACGATCACCCAGTTAGCGGAGATGTTGACGTTTTTCAGGACATCTTGTGCCTGAGCAACTTGAGAAACTTGTAGCACTTCAAACAGCGATGCGAGCGAACTCGCAGCGCCGCCAGGTTGTTGAGCGAAGGCTCGGCTTAAGAACAAACCATTGGGACGCGTTGGGTGCTCATTCGCGGAATGCAAGGCTTCGCACTCAAGCACGCCACGATCGCTACTCCAATAGGTTGCCTTGGCATCTGCACCGCCGCGCCGTTTGATTGTTTCCGTCCGAGATTCAAGCGGGACGAAATCATCTTCCCGTTTCGTTTTGCCGTCCCGGCATTCCTCAATGAAGTAATCAACCATGTCCATATAGCCGTACGTAAAACCAAACGAGAGGTCGCGCGTCCGGCCCATGGCGATACCTGGAAGTCCCGGCATGTTGACGCCTAGGCGATAGTTATCCGGGGTGTGCAAGACACATTCGGCCCAAACAGGAGGAAGCCGATTGCTTTCCAAGTGGGGGTCATGGCATTCCAAGGGGAATCCGCTGGCGCTCCGCTTTGCGGAGACGGCCCAATTGTTGCTGGCCGCCATTGGTGAAGCGGCAGACAAAAACGGAACCGCCTTAGGGATCATCGGGGATTGGATGTTGATGTCCTTGAGCAACGCAATAATTCTCGGCGTTAGCTCGTGGAGATGAGGCGCGAAAATATACTGGAGCGTCTCCTCAGGAACTCCTCCGGCAGCAGCTTGCATGATGAATTTCTCCGCATCTTGCTGGCTCTGCGCGAGCCCTAGATATGACATCAGATGGATGCAGAGCAGACAATCTTCCGGTCGCCAAGGCTCGGGTTTCCACCGCAGCAGCTTAAATTCCAACGGCAGCCGCTGCATCTCAAGAAAGTGATTTACGCCTGCGGAATACGCTTCGGCGAATCGCCGCGCATCGGAGGTCAGATATGCGACATCGTTTGCCGCCGCCTTGGTGAAATCCAATGAGCGCATCGCCAAGTCGATGTGGAGCGATTCTTCGCTGTCTTTCAATTGTTCGCAAACTCGACCTTGGCCGATGGCTCGAACCATCATCATTTGCACGGCGCGGTCATGCATATGGGCATAACCCGTTCCAGCGGCCAGCTCAAAGTCATCGTCTCCCCAGATTTCGATAACACCGCCGGTCGTGCGGGCGATTTCAAAGCAGAATTCGCCCGTCTGAACTTGCTTCCGCTGCTTGCCGATTCCCATTGGTCGTTAATGCCATCAGTCTCTGCGTTCATCAGACGATCCTGAGACCGTCCGCGACAATGTACTTCAATCGTGATTCATCCACACGGGCAAAAAGCGCGCGACAGCATCCGCAGTAAGTGTGATCTCCCAAATGCTGCGCCACAGGAGGTGACGTGCATGACGGAAGAGGCAATGAAACTATGCCGTCGAAAGCAACTCGGTTACAAAGTCGCGAGAATGCTGTAGCAACGTTTGATAGTCATTGTCCTCTACGGATTCGCCGATCAGTTCAACATCGAAGTAACCGTTGAATCCCGCGCGAAGCAACTCGCCAACGATCTCTTTCAAAGGGAGTTTGCCTTGTCCCAGTCGGCAGCGGTTCTGTTCGCCATCTGGCGGCTGCGCCGCGTCACCCAAGTGAACAACAGCAATCCGATCAACGATCTCCGCAACACGCCCAAGGGATCGCTCATCAAAGCCAAGTTGATATGTGTCATAGACGATGGCCAGACTGTCGTCGGCAACTTGGTCGATCAGGTCAAGCAAGTCTTCGATGCTGGTCAGAAATGTGAATTCTGCGGCGCAAGCTTCATGCATTGGCTCCAACGCAAGCTTGACATTGTTGTCTTTGGCGGCGGGAAGCAACTCCTGAAGCGCCTCACCCAACAGCCGTCGGGCGTGGTTGTGCGTATGACCGGATCGGCCACCGCTGTATACAACCACGCAGTCCGCCTTCAATCGGCCAGCCAGAGAGATGGCGTCCAGCGCATCATCAATACTATCGCCAAACGAACGCCCGTCGCTGCCGGTGAATCCGCCTGCCCAAAGCACGTTGGAGACAGCGAGACCCGAATCTTGGATCAAGTTGATGGCACGCTCTTCGCCAAAGTCAGAGACTTTTTGTCGCCACACACCGATCGCGGGAATACCGGCCTCGCGATACCGGCCGACATCTTGTTCAAACGTCCAGCGGTAGGTCGTCAGTTCATTGATCGAGAGTTGCGCCATCGGACAGTCCCTCGCTTGCGGCGCTCTTCTGGTTTGAGCATCAAACTTCTTGCGTGTCGTCCGCGCCCGATCCTTGGCATGATGCTTGCTTCCCGGATCGATGGGACATCGTCACGCAGAATCAATCATGCGAAGTGGTAGTATCAAGCATGCGAGAGGGAGTGTAAAGAAAGTCGCGACAGAATCACTCGATGCCATTCTTCGTGACATGCTCATCGTCGATCTTGTCCACTGAGACAAAATCATCCGGAGCGGGATAATGTGCCGCAACGTACCATGCAGATGGATGACGCGAGCGATGCTGGATCTTCATACGCCCGAGAAAACCGGCACGTTGGTATCTTCCTGCGGGACATCACTTTCTTCCTCGTGATCGGGACGGTCGCGGAAGATCTCCAGTATGCGCGCTCTTCCAATCTGGTCGTAATCGGGTTCTTGGAAGGAGCGCTCTTCACGCTCACTATTGGGTTCCAATTCAAGGATGACGACCCGCGTTTTGGGGATGCCAATAAAGTGCCGCTCTTCCGCTCGCTGCTTTCCACCGTGCATATCATAGATTTCGAATAGGCAATTGAGCACTTTGCGGAAGCGGCGCGAGCCCACTCCATCTCCGACGAAGATAATGTCCAATTCCAGCGCGTTCATCATCCGCAAGAAGTGGTTCCGGGCTTCGCGAGGGAACAAACGGTAGTAGGGAGTGCCGATGATCTCGTCAAATAATGAGTCATCGTCGTGCAACTCATCCTCAGGCACGTCACGCGACATGCCCACGATGAACCAATGTTGCGGGCCGAGCCAAAACCCTTGTCCTCGTTTGAAGACGCGGCGCGCCGCCCGCTTGAACAGTTTCTTGAAGCCGGAAGTCAGCACGCGTCGCTTTTGAATCTCATCGCGGCGTTCGTAGCGCCATAGGTTGTCAGCCGCAGTCAGTCGGCAAAACGGAACTTCCATGGGCCAGGATGGGCCTTCGATGTCAACATGCTGCTCGGTTCCATCGCTAACGTTGATTTTTACATCCAATGGATTAGCGCGAGCCGGGGAAAACCTGACGTCCCAACCCTCGCCGCTAAGCTCGCGACGAATCTGACGTTGGGCTGGACGGTCGATTTCGCCTTCGACGAACAAAACAGGCCGAACCGAGTGAGACGGATTGGCAAACCGCCCCATCCAGATCAGTCGCCACAGCAAATAGAGCACAGCGCCAAATCCAGCCAACACACACCACGAGAAGAACAGCCCGAACAGTGGCGTAACAACCATCCCGGACCTCGCACCAGTCGCACCTGAAAACAACAAGCTGCCGCGGGTGATGACGATTAGCGCGCATGCGATGAGGCCCACTGCCATCAACTGGGCTGAAATCCAGTCGCGATATTCCATGACGCGCACGGATTCATCACCGGAGTGCTTGCTCGTCCCTGAAGCTATGGGCAGCATGGGCTTCTTCCAGGTCAAGACAAGACTGGGAACCAATCGAAGCATCTGTACGACCAGGACGATAGACATGGCCACGATCAAGCCGACAGCAGGAAACCAAGCCGGCATGAAGATGCCTGCGACCAGTAGGATCACCAGAAACAACGATTGAGCCACGAACTCGTCACGCACAGAGCGGGGTTGTTGGCCAACGTGCCTGCTGACAAGCTCGTTATGGATCAATGTGACAGGCAGCAGCAACATAAATGCAGCCATGGCCGCCATCGCGCACCAAATGAGAGCCAACACGGCCAGGTATAGTGTGTACGAGCCCGATGCAAGATATTCCCGAATGCTGACGGGGAAGATGTCTCGCAACATCACGAGAGCCACAAGGACTAGTGATGCGGCGAGGATGCCGTAGGACCACAGGTGGGGCATCGCCTGGGGAAGCGAGGGGGACTTGCGAAAATCAACGCCGACTTCCATTCGCCACAGTTGTAGGCGAGTCCAGATGCGAAGAAAGCCGCCACGCAGCCGCTCGATCCATCCGGCGCGGAATTTCGAATGCACAATCGCGGACACGGCCGCCGCCATCGCCACAAGCAATAGGACGCCAATATCTCCCACGTCAGACTGGATCGAACGTCCGGCAATCTCCAACGCGGCGATCAGGACCAGCCATGCAGCCAGCAGTAGCCCGCCCGGCTGAAGTAATTGTCGTGCAATGATCGGGAGTCGGTTGGAAAGTGTCTTCATGACGTTCTTATGGCGACCTTGCGTGCGTCTTGAGTTGTGCAGGCAGGGATTCAAAGCAAAGACGGCTTTGTGCTACCGTTTGGATTGGTCAGCATCGCTTCCATTGTAAACACGTTGCTCGCCACTGTCCCAAAGAGTTCTGACGCACGGATACAAATGGTTGCTTCCTCTCCAGGGCATTTGTGCTTAGCTTTGGCTTCCCACCGCGGCCCCAGCGGGCTCCAATGGCGGCAAGGCTTCCTCCAAGACTCCTTTGGCTTTTCGCCACGCTGAGAATCCTTCGGCGATCATCCAGGCTTCTAGAGCAAGAATCGCCGTGGCAATGCCGAAGAGCAGATAATTGGGCTCCTCCGCGTTCAGCCAACCTTGCATTTGCCAGGCGAGCGCCCAACTGGGCATGATTAACATGACTGTCATCGGGATCAAAATGAACCAGACCGGCTTGTTGCGCCGCCAAAGATAAAACGCAGTCACCATGAAGGCCAACCCGGCCAACAGTTGATTGATGGCACCAAACAGCGGCCAGAGGATCATGCCGCCGGTTCCTGGGCCTTTGGGACCGGGAATCAGCGCAATCACGCCGGCGAGCAATAGAGCAAATCCTGTGGCAGCGTACTTGTTGGTCAGTGGTTTGACACGAACTGTTGTTGCCAGTTCTTGCACGACGTAGCGCTGCAACCGCGTAGCCGTGTCCAGCGTCGTCGCGGCGAAACAGGCTACCAAGACAGCGATCACCGCGATCCCCAGCCGCAATGGAATGCCCAAAGCGGTCAAGAAGTTCGCTCCGCCCTCCACAAACGCTCCCACCATTTGCGGCAAGCCAAAGTCCTTGAAACGCTGCTTGGACGAATAGCGTGCGTTCCAAACCTCCCGTCCGTGGGCCGCAGGCGATGCGGCTGTCGCGACAGCATACTCCCCTTCTGCGGTCACGGTTTGCGCCTCATAAACCCCGGATAGGTTCTTCTTAAACTTCCCCATTCCCACTCCGGCACAGCAAGCGAGAATCACCAGCACCGCCAAAGCGCCCTCCAGCAACATCGCACCGTACCCCACGTACCGTGCGTCAGGCTCACACGCGACTTGCTTGGAACTGGTTCCACTAGAGACAAGGCAATGGAAACCGCTGATGGCTCCACAGGCGATGGTGATGAACAGGAAAGGCATGATCGGCGGGGCATCGGCAGGCTGGTCCTGGGCAACCGCCGGAGCGCTTTCCGTGATCGATGCCCCCCCGGTACTGCCAGCGACGATCAAACCCAACACCAACAAGACTAACGCAACAACAAGCTGGTGACTGTTGATGTAATCACGCGGCTGCAACAACACCCAAACCGGCAGCACAGACGCAAAAAAGCAATAGGCGAACAGTAGCCCCGTCCAGATTAGGATCGGAGAGAGTGTGATCCCCGCCATCGAGATCGGATTGAGTGTAACCGGCAGCCAATTCGCTCCGACAACAACCGCTCCGTACAAAATGGCCAACGCCAACAATGACGGAACCAACAATCCTCCGCCACGGCGATAAACCCAGAACCCTACGCCCACGGCAACCGGCATCGCGATCCACACCGACAGTACGGATTCGGGATACATGTTGAAGATCGTGGCAATTACCAGCCCAAAAATCGCCAAGACAACAGTCAGGGCGAAAAATAATATCGTCAGGAAAAGGACACGCGTTCGTGGCGCGATCACCCGCCCTGCGACTTCACCCACGGTTTGACCGCGATTGCGTATGGAAACGATTAGAGCGCCAAAGTCATGCACAGCGCCGATGAAGATGCTGCCGAAGACCACCCACAGCAGAGCAGGCAACCAGCCCCAAAACACGGCAATCGCTGGGCCTACGATCGGACCAGTTCCTGCGATGCTGGTAAAGTGGTGCCCAAAGATCACCTGTTTCTTGGTGGGCACAAAATCGACGTCATCGCGCAGTTGGCTGCTGGGTACAGGAGCTTTTTCGTCCAGTCCAAAGATTTTTCGCCCCAGCCAGCGCCCATAGGTGTGATAGGCGACAATAAAACCGACAAACGATCCGACGGCAATCAGCAGCGTGTCCATGACTTGCGAAAGAATCACGGCAAAGAGAGGGTGATGACCTTCGCTAATATATCCCATGCGAAGGTCAAGTTGACCGCACATTTCCTCCTTATGTGTGGGCAGCCGCATGTCCGAGAGGCAATCGGCAGCTGCTACCCGACTGTCAACGCTGATCCAATGGCTTGAATTGCCGTTCCTTTTCCCCTGTGTAGATCTGCCGCGGACGGGCGATGCGCTTACTTTCGGAACGGTGCATCTCCAACCATTGCGCAATCCAGCCCGGCATGCGTCCCATAGCAAACAGCACGGTAAACATGTCCATGGGAATACCGATCGCTCGGTAAATTACACCGGAATAGAAGTCAACGTTTGGGTAGAGTTTCCGCTCAATGAAGTAGTCATCAGATAAGGCGACTTCTTCCAATTCTTGAGCGATTTCAAAGATAGGGTCGGGGATGTTTCTCTTCTTCAACAAGCGATTACAAACATCTTTGATGATCGTCGCGCGAGGGTCGTAATTCTTATAGACCCGGTGGCCAAATCCCATCAGGCGAACTTTGCTGGACTTGTCCTTCGCCATATCGACATATTTCTTGACATTGCCTCCGTTGTCCCGAATGTCTTCCAACATTCGAATAACAGCTTCATTGGCTCCACCATGCAGCGGGCCCCACAGCGCACAGATACCAGCACTGATCGAGGCAAACAAGTTTGCGTTGGAACTCCCGACCATCCGCACTGTGCTGGTGCTGCAATTTTGTTCGTGGTCCGCATGCACAATCAACAGCAGGTTGAGCGCGTCGACAAAGTCGCAATCAATCTCGTATGGTTCGCATGGCACGGCGAACATCATCCGCAAAAAGTTCTGACAGTAGTTGAGATTATTTTGCGGATAGATGAACGGTTGCCCGATCGATTTCTTGTAGCTGTACGCTGCAATCGTTGGTAGCTTTGCGATCAACCGATAGATGCACAACTCCACCTGTTCGTCATCACGTGGATCGAGCGAATCTTGGTAAAAGGTCGATAGTGCGCTGACCGTCGAAGAGAGAATTGCCATCGGGTGCGCATCTCGCGGGAAACCGTCATAGAACGCGCTCATGTCTTCATGCAGCAACGTGTGCCGCCGTAGTTTCTGGCGAAATTCATCGAGCTGTTGCCGAGTTGGCAATTCTCCGTAGATCAACAGATAGCTGACCTCCACGAAGTCGCAGTTGACCGCGAGTTGCTCGATGGGATATCCGCGATAGCGCAAGATCCCGTTCTCACCGTCCAGATAGGTGATCGCACTCTGGGTGGAGCCCGTATTTACGTAGCCCTCGTCAATGGTGATGTAGCCTGTCTGGGCGCGCAGCGCTGAGATATCAACTGCATGCTCCTGTTCGCTTCCTTCGATAACCGGCAACTCAAGCTGCCGATCACCTAGCTGAAGCTTGGCCATCTCACTCATAGACGATCCCTTTCAAATAACTCGGTTGGTCGCAATTGTCGATGCGCTGGAATGCGCGCCGGTCACGGATTGCTGAACCTAGGATGGAACACACTAACCTGCGATAGCACGTTGCCACTGGGCGCGCCGAATCCGGAATTTCACAGCGCTTACGGAAGCAATGGCGACGCACCGACATGGTACGCGGATCCTACGATCGCAGCCCTAGAGTGTATCCGTACAATTAGCGGCAGACAATTGACATGGGGCACGGCATTTGTATCTCATGCCGTCCCATTGATTTGGCTCAAGATACGGTTCCAAAAAAGCAATGGTTTGAACCGCAGGTTTTCCACGATTGGCAATCCAGTGATTTCTCTGCAACAGGAAGACGTAGCGTCGTCTGATTTTCCGGATTTCCATGTCAAGCCACCACGATCAACTTGAAGCTTTGCTGCTTGCAGATCCTTCGGAGCATGGCATTGCGGTTCTTGCCGATGGCGCGACCGGATCAGAGTTGCAGCGGCGAGGTGTTTCCACACCTTTGCCACTGTGGTCGACTGCGGCTTTGCTTGACGAAGACTCACGGGTAGTGTTGGGGGGCGTACATCGTGACTACCTTGCCGCCGGTGCGAAACTGTTGACAGCAAATACCTTCCGCACACACGCCAGAAATCTGCGTTCCTCAGGCAGGGCAGATCAGGCAAATGAGCTTACACGAAACGCAATTGAAATCGCCCGATCGGCGATTGCCGAGCACGAAGTTGTCCGCGACCGTGCCCGACAACCTCTGTCTGAGTCCGGTCAACCGATTCTCGTCGCCGGATCCCAGGCTCCCCTGGAAGATTGCTATTCCCCAGAATTGACGCCGCCTGAAGGTGAACTCCAAGTTGAACATCGGCAGATGTCCGCAAATCTCGCCGACGCTGGTGTGGATTTGATTTTTATCGAGACGATGCCGACTTGTCGCGAGGCGGTTTCCGCGGCCATGGCGGCCGCAGAAACGGAGCTTCCGTTTGCGGTTTCATTCGTTTGCACTGCCACGGGGCACTTGCTCTCCGGCGAGGACTTGACGTCCGCAGTCGCTGCCGTACTTCCATACCGTCCTCGCCTCCTGGGAGTCAATTGCGCCCCGGCGCCTCGGATGGCAGCAGCACTCACCTTGCTCAAATCCGCAGTTTCGGAAGCACACACCGATGTTGACCTTCTCGCTTATGGGAACATCGGTCAGTCAGATCCAGAAATCGGCTGGAGAAACACAAGCGCGGCTGATCCGGTGGTCTACGCGCGCACCGCTCGAGTGTGGCGAGACCTCGGCGTGAAGGTGATCGGCGGCTGCTGTGGCACAACGCCAGAACATATCGCCGCCTTGCGTGTGGAATTCGCGAGAGTTAATCTTGATTAGCTGAGGCTTCTTCGCAGTGGTCGACACCGCCAGCTAACTATTTGACAAGTCGTCTCTCGGTAGAGGACAGAAGAAAGTCATGGGTGATCTCGAAAGGTCGACGGCTGTCGAGACGCCAGTCGAACCCAGGCAAACGCCACCTAGGCCAAAGCGTCAACCGCAATTTGGTGTCATGGTTGACAACGATGACGACCATACATTTCCGTATGTGATCGAGGTGTTCCAGAAGGTTTTTGGATACAAGACAGAGAAGTGCGTCAAACTGGCTTTGACCATTCACAATCAAGGTCGTGCGGTGGTTTGGTCGGGCTGGAAAGAGATCGCTGAACTCAAGGTTGATCAAATCAAGAGCGCTGGAAAAGATTTCTACGCCGCAGCAGGGCCTGTCGCATATCCGTTGAGTTGCCGTGTTGTTCCCATGCCGGGCTAGCTTGTAACCTTAAGGCACTAATCCTCTAGCGTTATTGACGCAGGACTCGCAGCGCCCCAAGTGCGAAAGGCAACGAGATTTGGGTAAGCTGCTTCTGGCTCACTTTCTGAGAATGGCGTTCATGTTTCGCTTGTAAGCTTCCACGCCGGGCTGGCCGTAGGGATTGATTCCAATCAACCGTCCTTCTAATACGGTGGCCAACATCATGGTTTGTAGAAACTCGCCGAGCGAATCCTCATCCTTGGCAGGCAGCGTGAAAGTGGCCGTCGGGCGGCCGTCTTCGCAATAAGCTTGATTCGTCCCTTCCATGGCAGCGCGCAGCATGTCAGGCAAAGGCATCCCAGCCAACTCGTTGAGTTGATCTTGATCGACGTCACTCTGCGGGAGCGAAAGCGATGGCGAACTAAATCGCGCAATGCTCAAATTGGTTATGAGTTTGTCGCGTTGGCCTTCCTGATGCTGTTGTCCACGAGAATGCAAATCGCGTGTGTTAACAACTGTCAACGGAGTCGGACCACGCTCTTGTTTGCCCAGACTTTCGGCCAGCAGTTGGTCGTACCAAAACCCCACGGCTTCGAGTCCATCAGCCCAGACGGAAAGAACGCGGATATCCGTGCCGGCCTGCTCCCAGAGTTGCGAGATGGCCACATAGTCCATGGTGGGGTTCTCGCCCGGTAGCGAATTTGCAAAACGCTCGTTCGCTCTGGCCGCGCCGCCGAGGAGTTGTTCGGCATTTAGTCCTAGTACGGCCGCCGGCAGCAATCCAACCGGTGAGAAAACGGAAAACCGTCCGCCCACGCCCTCGGGAATGGTGAAGACATTCTGGCAGCCAAGGGCCGTGGATAGATCTCGCAGTTTTCCCTGTGCTCCTGTAATGGGCACGATGAACTCACCAACGCGGTCGGCGACTTTACCCCGCAAGTCTTGCAGGAACAGTCGGAATCCGGTGGCTGTCTCCAGGGTTCCACCACTTTTACTGATCACGATTACCGCATAGCGGTCGTGCTTGTTGTCTTGCTCGAACCGACAGGTGCTGACAATGTCCAGCACGGCAGATGTTGCATCGTTATCTAGGCCGTTCCCAGCAAAGTACAACCGCGGGCCGGAACGTTGTTCAGATGGCAATTCATTGTGCAGCGGGTGACAACAGGCTTGCATGATGGCCTTGGCGCCCATGTACGAACCGCCAATCCCGAGCACGACAATCGTATCGACAGCATCCGTCAGTTCTGTGGCAACCCTTTGGATGCGGCCTAGTTCGCTCTGTTCCGTGTCTTGCTCGAACTCGGCCAAGATGCGGTCTGGCAGTTCGTGAAAGCCAGCGTCCAACGGTTGATCTATCTGTGCAACATCGCCGCCGTCAGCCCAGACCTTGGCGTCAGCCAACACGCGGTCTCGCGATTCGGTCAGCTTCGGGTAGAGTTCATTGAGCGCTGCCTGAGTCGGCGCGTTCTCCCGTGGTGACGTCAGGCCTTCAGCCAGGGCAGTTTGGAAATCGTATCGCAACATGAAAGTTCTGTGGGCGGCAATGCTTGATCAATGTGCTAAGGACACGTCCTCGCCATGCCGTGGCTCTAGACGTGAAGAGATTCCGAGAGAATACCGCGTCGTGGTCCGCGCGGATACCGTCGTTGTCATCTCGCTTCCCCTGGCGATGCCGATGTGCTACCAAAAGACGAAATCCACCGTAACCACGACACATCGGCGCGAAACGAGGCTCTTAATATGGATATGCACGAATTGACACGCGAACTGTGCGAAGGCAACGAGTCCAAGATCGTGGTGCTGGTGGCTGACGGTTTGGGCGGATTACCGTTAGAGCCCGGCGGCAAGACAGAACTGGAATCCGCAGCTACTCCCAACATGGACGCTCTGGCCGTGACGGGAATTTTGGGCGGCAGCATTCCCGTCAAGCCAGGCATTACGCCAGGGAGTGGGCCCGGGCATCTGGGGCTGTTTGGCTATGACCCGTTGAAGTATCGGATTGGTCGTGGTGCTTTGGAAGCGACCGGCATTGGCTTTGAGTTGCAGCCGGGTGATGTCGCCGCGCGAGGGAATTTCTGTACGCTCGACACGGATGGAAATATCTCGGATCGCAGAGCGGGTCGTCTTCCCACTGCGGAGAGTACTCTGCTGGCGGAGCGGCTCAATGAAATCAAGATTGAAGGCACCGAAGTAATCGTTCTGCCCGTCCGCGAACACCGGTTCGTGGTCGTGTTTCGCGGACCGGCCTCTGGAGACTTAGCGCTGGGGGATCGCGTCAATGATACTGACCCGCAATCAACTGGTATTCCGCCGTTGCCTCCAGAAGGTCGTGACAAACCAAGTCAGCGGACGGCCAAGATCGCGGTTCAGTTTGTTGCCGCCGCTGGCGAATTGCTGGCAGATGAACGCCAGGCCAATGGCCTGACTTTGCGTGGGTTTGCGGAGCGTCCCAACTTGCCTACCTATGAAGATGTGTACGGACTGAAGTCGGCGGCGATTGCCGTGTATCCAATGTACAAAGGTCTTGCGCGCCTTGTCGGTATGGATATTGTCGGTGAAGCCAAGACGTTGGACGAGCAAATGGACGTGCTGCGAGATATCTATGATCAGTACGATTTTTTCTTTCTGCACTACAAGTACACTGACAGCACTGGTGAAGACGGTGCCTTTGGCGAAAAGGTCAAGAAGATCGAAGCCTTTGACGCGGCGGTTCCTTCAGCAATTGCCCTGAACCCCAGCGTGTTGATTATCACCGGTGACCACAGCACACCGAGCTTTCTCCGCAGCCACAGTTGGCATTCCGTACCTACGCTGCTGGCTTCCGCTGCCTGCCGGCCTGATCGATGTACTGAATTCTCGGAATCTGCCTGTGTGCAAGGTGGTCTTGGCCAGTTCGAGGCTAAGTATCTCATGCTGTTGGCTATGGCCAACGCGGGACGATTGGGAAAGTTCGGTGCGTAGTTGCCGCTGATGCCGTCACTGATTGGTCGGCGAAGCTCGCCCGCTGCGAACAGCTTCATCCAACTCCTCTATCTGCTGCGTGATTTCTTGGGCGTTAAAGGGCCAGGCATACCAAGAGAAATAGAGCTTATCCGGCAGCATTTCATAGCTGTCGCCAAAGAGGTGATTGAAAACGAAACGAAACGAGTTGACCGGCGTGATCTGTGGATAAAGGTCTTTCTGCCACGTTTTGGGTACGAAGTAGGCATTGAGGATTGAGATCCGTTCACGCACAAAGAATGGCTGCTGCCGGGCCACCGTTTCGCGCGACCGCAGCGAAGCCGAACCATGATCTGATTGCAGAATGATGATTGGCGGTCGTTCGGATTTCGCCATGATTTCATCGATTGTGTCACGGATTCTCGTGCTCGCGTACGCAAGTTGGTCCGTGTAGGACTTTTTATCTTGCCATGGGTTGGCTTCGCCTTTCTCACGCTCAAAGTTCAGTTCAGGTGACACGTCAGATCGACGGTTGCCGTGAGCATCAAAAACGTAGGGGTGGTGAGGCAAAATGAAGTGTGCAAAAGCGAATGTCGGAGCTGGATCGTTCGGCACATCGCAGAGTTTCTCGAACATCAACTCGTGTGTATCGGCGGCTGTGGGCGCAAGTGGGCGAAAGGCAGTTGTTCGCAAGAACAGGCCCATAAACTCGCGTTGCAGAAATTCCGGTTCCAACGTGTATGTCACATCCGCATAGTCAGAGCTGTGAGTTGCGCGCCAACTCGTAGCGAAGTGCACAACCCGGTAGCCTCGATCTTTGAGTGTTGCTGCGACTTTATTTTTGCTCGTTAGCCTCACCATCGGGTCGTAGTTGGTGTATTTCCAACCGTAGCGTTCAAATTCCGGCGTCAGGTAACGCATATTGAGCGCAGACGGCAATGAGAGAATGGTCATTGCGTAGTTTGCATGGCTTTCGTCAGCCACGTAGAAACCGCGATCGCGGAGAGAGTTAATGAAGCTTGAGTTGTCGTAGTCAAACAGCTCCTGCAAGATGTCCGCGCGCGCATAGCCGTCCAGAATGATGTAGTAGATGTCCGGCAACTGGTCTGAGCTAACGGCTTCCGCTTTGCTATCGGGAGCTAATGTCTCGAATGAAGCCAACTGGACGCCGGAGTTCGGCGCGTCTGCCGACGAATCGCGCTCCAGTGTCATCTCTTTTTGCCGTTTTTTCGCGGCTTTTCGTCGATCTTTCTCGGCTTCTTGTTCTGCGATCTCGCGCTGATCCTTGCAGTAGTGCTTATATTCGTGCACGAAGTTGCGCGTACATACGGCGAAGAGTATCGCCGTGGTCAGCGCTGCGAATTGCGTAAACGACTTCAGTTGCAGTCGCGTCCGCCACAGCCAGGTGATGCCTGCGAGCGCCAATGCGGCATAAACCGCGTAGAGCGGGTAGAGCAATTGGCGGATTTGCGTTAGCTCCATCGCTTCCCACAGCAGGTCAAAGATCCGGCCGAACGTGAAGAAGAGCAACATCACCCAGCCGGTCATGGCAGCCACGTGACGTCCCTTGCGGCAAATCAGCAGCAAAACACAAAAGATAAGAGTTGCCAAAGCAACAGACGCAAACAGTGCGATCATTGTCGATCGCGAATCGATATCGTGGGCGTTCTCGGCAGCGAGGTGCAACGCTGGAACTGCCGCAAGCAAGAGCGGATAGATCAGCAGGACTCTTGAATTTGCCAGCCGTTCTGTGAAGCTCGGACGATTCATTTTCGCTTCAAGATGTAAAGGGACCGCTCTGTTTCTGGGATCTGGACAAAACCCGATATCATGAAGTCTGTCTTGAAAGCAGCTTCAAAGCCTGCCCGTGTATACTCGGCAAACACATCTTCGCGGGCAGAGAGCAGGCGCCTGACTTGGGAATCTTCTTTCGGTACGAATTCGACGATCAGCGTTTCCCCCAGGGAGGCCGCGTAGCGGCTGATGTGCCCAAGCGGAACATTCGCGCCAATGGACAGGTGATGGATGAGTCCCAACATCATCACGACATCGACCTTGGCGCGCGCAGCGCGACGGGCCAGTGAGTGTCGTTCCTGATGGGCCCATCCCAGATCAGGCGATGGGTTGGTCAAATCCAACAGCAAAGGCAAGATCCTCTGTTCACCCGATTGCTTGCCCGCTTCGTATGCCGCCTGGACACAGTTGTGATCCAAATCCCAAGCGATCGTATGAGCACCCTGTTCTGCAGCGATCCGGCTGAACGCGCCGTTGTTGGCGCCGAGGTCCCAAACTGTTGTTGGAGCCAATTCGCGCAGCATGTCTGTGATGATGGCATGCTTGGCTGAGAAGGCAGCTTCGCTGTAATTCAACATGGAGTCATAGTACTCGGACCAAGTGGACCGGCTTCTGCGCATCTTCAAGCCCGCAACGGTCGACTCCAAATGCTCAAGCATTCGTTTGAGCTGCCGATTGCTCAGCTGGCCGCCGCGCGCCTGACTTGCCTGGCCTGCGGAGGCAAACCGCCGCAAAAATCGAGCATGAGCGTGGACGTGCAAACCGAGTCCAAGCCCCAGTTGCGTCCGCCAGGGCAACAGCTTAGCGGCTAGGTTGAGGTCAATCCCATCGAGTTGGTTGCGGAACAAACCGCAGAGGGCCGGATCCACTTTCGCCATCAGTGCTAATGGCGCAAGAAAGTGTTGGCAGAACTGGCGGTAGGCGATCCAGGGTTGACCCGGCTTGTATTGCTCAAACGAAAGCGTATCGATCAGCGCCCAAGTGCCGCGCCGAGGCTGAACGTTGAACGCACTTGCGTCGCGCAATGTCATGCCGTGTTTGAGTGCCTTCTGCTGCATCCGCAGTGTTGCTAATGCCGCATCTTGCAACTGCGCGAATGACCATTCATACGGATAGCTGATAAACGGAAGTTGTTCCGGATATAGAATCCGATGGGCTTGGCTGGTGTCAAAGATCGGTTCGGCGACTTCTTCATGCGGAATCATGAGTCCGTCGGCAAGAAGCTCTTCGTACAACCCTGTTGTGTGTAGAAGGCCGTACTCGCGCGCAAAGGAACGATTCACCTGCCGAAAGATCTTGCCGCCAAATGAGAAGACGCATCCGGCTGGATCTCGCCAAGAGGCGGAATCACGGTGGTATGGCTCATCTGCGATTTCCTTGGTGAGAGGCGCAGGCCCAGCAAACGCATTCACCGGCGAAGTCTTCATGACAATTCGTCCAATATGAAACGTATCTTTTGACAACCTGTGCTTTCACCAGCGGCTATGTGAATCCCTCGGGTGGATCTCAAAGCTTGGGTTTCCAAAGCATGGAGCAACTGTGCCGCGCTTTGCGAGCCGCGCGAAATTCGCATTTGGCTTGGGCGGAACCACACCGCGAGGGCGCCCCTCAACCAGCTGCTATGTTTCGATGATCATTTGGCGCGTTGAAACATCCGCCCTAAGAACGAGAAAGGACGGACCAACACTCGACGAAAAAAGAAAGCTCCACTAGCTACGATCGCAATCAAGCATTGCACGGCCAATGACCCTGACATGGGGTCAAGGTAAGCGATGAAAAATGACTCGGGCATACCACACGCTCCTTCACATGGTTTGCAGTTGGTGGGATTGCGAATCCTACGCCGGAGCCTGAGATGGAGAAAAGATCACTTCGTGCTTGCGCCAGCAAGGTAAAGGTTCGTGCGAATGCAAGTTGAATCCAACAAGGGGTCTTGGTGTTGCTTTCAATGCTGTCGCGTCAAGCTGTACTTGGCGTGTGCTGCGAGGCATGCGAACATCACAGCTCTCACACGTACGGGCGAAATTGTCATTGGTCAAGTTCGCGCTAGATGGCGTGAGAACTGTCAGGCGCGCTTTCTCATCGGCCCCGACGCCGCTAGACTGTTAACAGTCCGCTTGCGTACTCAAAACACAGAGCTCCATGCGTCGCGTTCGCCTGAAACACAATCGCCGCCCGTTTCTGGCCTACCGCGATTCGCACGGCGTGCCGCGGATTGAAGCTGAGTCGTACGCGTCAGCTCTGTACGGCTTGGGCTACATGCAGGCGCTCGATCGTCCTACGCAGATCTTGTTTGCCAGAGCCGTCGCACAGGGGCGTTCGGCAGAATTGATCTCTGACAACGAAAACCTGTTGGAGATGGATCGTTTCTTTCGCCGGGTTGGCCTATACCTTAACCTCAAGCGCGAAGTTGAATTGCTGGACGAGACGGTCCGTCACAACTTGGAGGCCTTTTGCGAAGGACTCAATGACAGCATGTTGCCCACGCGGAGGTCACTGCCGATGTGGGCGGTTGGCTTTCAGCCGGAGCCCTGGGATGTGGAAGGGGTCCTGCTGATTGGAAATTTGCTAAATTTCAACGGCCTGGCCGTTGGGCAGCAGCAGAGCGAACGATTGATCCTGGAGATGGTGCAGGAGGGAATTGAAGAGAAACGTCTGCGGGAACTCTTCTCTCCTTTACTAGACGATGCGGACCTGGACCTGTTGCGGCAGGTCAAGATTTCCAGCCAGCTTTCTGATGAAGCGCTCGAGCTGATCACCGATCTGCCGAGATTGGCCGGGAGTAACGCCTGGGCGATCATGCCTAACCGCAGCGAATCCGGCGGCGCACTCCTGGCTGCGGACCCTCACTTGGAGATTAACCGCTTGCCGGCCATTTGGTACGAGGCCGTGTTGCAGTTCGGCGACCGCTATTTGATGGGAGCGACATTGCCTGGCTGTCCGACTTTTGGCGTTGGTCGAACTGCGGACGTTGCTTGGGGCGTCACGTACCTTAAGGGTGACACCAGCGATTACTTCATCGAAGACGTGCGCCAGCACGAGGGCAATTGGCAATATCGTCGCGGTGAATCTTGGCATGACTTTGATGTTCGTAGTGAGATTATTCGCCGCAAAGGAACCGGCGAACCCCACGTGTTCCATGTGTATTCCAATGATCAAGGAACTCTGGAGGGCGATCCCAATCAGTTGGGACCTGGCTATCAACTGCTAGTTTCCTGGATTGGCGATCACGAAGGCGTCGGTCGGTCCGTGGCAACTTGGGTTAGCTTGGTCGAAGCGACTTCTGCCCGAGAGGCCATGAACTTGGTGAGAGAATGCCCTCAACCAACGTTGACTTGGGTATTTGCCGATCGTCGCGGACATGTCGGGCAACAATCGGCCGGTTGGTTTCCCAAACGGGCTCCAGGTTGCAACGGTGCCGTTCCGCCGCCGGCGTGGGATGAAACCAACCATTGGCGCGGCAGGCTTTCAAATCACATGTTGCCCTCGGAGTTTGATCCGCCGCGCGGCTTCGTCGCCACAGCCAATGAACCGATCAATCCCGAAGCCGGACCGAAGTTGGTCACGTTACCGACACCAGACTACCGCAAGCGACGCCTCGACGAAGAATTGCAGAAACTCCCGCAAGCAACCATCCGGGACATGCAGCGATTGCAGTATGACGTCGTCAACGTTCAAGCTCGCGATCTGCTCGAAGTCTTCTTGCCGCACTTGCCTGATGGTGAAGTCAAAGAGAAGCTCTCCGCTTGGGACTACAGCTATGACCCTACCAGCGTTGAAGCCACGATTTTCACGCGACTGTATCGGCAGGTGTTGGTGGAGATCTTTGGTCAAGATCCTCAGCGTGGCGGCATCGGTTGGCGGCGAATTGTCTATCTCGCCAGCCGAACCGGTTTCTCAACCATGATGGTCACCTGCATTGACCGCGTGCTGATGCAGGAAGATTCATCCTGGTGGGCACCGGGAACCAAAGAACTTCTCATCACTGCCGCCGGCGTGCACCTGGATGAGGAATTGAAAAAGAAACCCGCTGCGGCTTGGCGAGAGACGAACGCATTCCGCTTCACCAATCGATTCTTTGAAGGAACGCTTGTGGGTAAAGCGTTGGGCTTTCACACCGGAGATCGAGCAATGCCCGGCTGCTTTGCCACGCTCTTTCAGGGGCACTTACTCAAAGTCGCACAGCGCGAGGCGACGTTCGCTCCGTCGTATCACTTCGTCACGGATTTGAACACGGACGACGCCTGGACCAATCTGCCCGGCGGGCCCAGCGAAAGCCGTTTCTCAAAGTACTATCGCAGTGACATCCCGTTGTGGGAGACTGGTGAGTACAAACACTTGGACGCATGGCCGCACGAAGAAGAGGAAGCGGATGAAGAAGAGGACGGAGAGTAGGAAGACTCAATCGCACAAGTCGTTATGAGTCCAGCGCTGTTGCGGGCGCTACAATTGTTGACGTTGTGAACGCCGGGGTCATTGTTCCGCTTGTGACTTCTTCTTGCCACGGTGTCCAGAGTAGCGCGAGAGCGTCGATGATGATGTCCGATTTGCGCGGTGGCAGGGAGATGGTTTGCAGCGCGTGTTCTTGGGTGGATGTCATTGATTGAATGCGTTCCGTCTCGGTTTTAAGTTGAGCCTCGGCGTCTTTGAGTTCCTGTTGCAGTGCTTCGACTTTCTCTTCCGCTCGCTTGACGTCTCCGCGTTCGCTGGCAGTTCGGCTGACCTTACGCATCGATGATCCGGCGTGGTTGACGTTGGTGCGACTTGCCCATTTGCGGCCGAGGACAGCACCCAAGATTGACGAGCTGATCGAGATGACCGAATCAGCCTGCTTCTCCTGGTATTGCGCTTGTTCGCGTTCCACGCGAGCTTCAGCGTCTTCAATTTTCCGTTTGAGTTTAGCAAACTTTTCCGCGTATTTGTCGCGGAGTTTCTCAAGCTGTTCGTCGCGCTCTTCGAACGCTTTCTGCCTGAGCTGGATGCGAAACTCGGCTTCGCTTTCTCCGGGCGCGGAATGGGTTTTCCACCTGGGCGAAGAAAAGACCTGCAACCGCTGTGAACGATAGAGTGTGTCACGTAGAGCTCGCTGGCACGATGCCAGCCCTCGTGAACGAATCACGGCGTCAGGAAGTGGCGCATAGCTTACAGAGACATTTTCTGCGGTCCCGGCGGGATCAACGTTTACCGGGAACTTAGTCGGCCATGGTTTGAGCGCAGTCCACAATTCTCCGGCGCTCACGTCCGGATCCAACGGCGCGAAGAATTTGGCAGTTTCCCAATGATCGACGCGGCATCCGGCGCGAATGTAGTGAAGCTGAACCGTTGCAACCAAAGCTGGACGGAAGATCAATCGTGCATCGCTCGCCAGCTCAGTGGAGACCGGAAGGAATCGTTCTTCCAGGCCGGACGCAAGAATCGGGCGATTGCTGGCTGAATGCGCCGTGGTTGCCGAATTTGTGTCGAACTTCTTCTTAATGGGGGACTTGGTCTGTCGCGAGCCGGCGTTCGTCCGAGCCGACTCTGGCTTGCCAACTGCCACGGGGGTCAGGTCCGAAAACAGTTCATCCTCCGCCGAACTTGTCTGGCTCGCGATTGCACTTTCCTCCTGCCGTGTGTCTTTTGTTTCTTTCCTCTGATCTCCGTCGCCCTCAGTGTGTGTTAACTTTTGAATCTGTGTGCGCGTCAAGGGGCCTGCCAGAAATGAAAGCGCCCAACGCGTCTTGAAAATGGCTGGCGCATCTTCATGGACGTTGTTCATCAAGAACACGCGCTGACCCAGGCCGGCGAGCGTGGCTTCCATATCGCTACGATCAAACGTTGCTCCTGTAGATGCGGAAGCTCCTTCCAAGCCTTCCAGGACACGCGCTTTGTCGCGTTCGGTTTGGAGCCTTCCCAAGAACCAGGTACCTGTGTTGGATAGGCCTTTGTAGTCAAGGTCGACGGGATTTTGGGTAGCGAGCAAAATTCCCACGCCGTGCGCCCGGGCTTGCTTGAGCAACGTGAGCATCGGTTTCTTGGATGGCGGATTGGCCGTCGGCGGAAAGTAGCCAAAGACCTCGTCCATGTAGATCAACGCGCGCAGACTACTGGTCCCTGGCTGGCGGCGGACCCATGTCAGAACTTCGTTCAACAGCATCGTGACGAAGAACATTCGCTCGGCTTCGGACAGGTGCGCGATCGACATGATGGACAGCCGCGGTTTGGCCTCCGTCGTGTAGAGCAATCGCTGGATGTCCAGCGGTTCGCCTTCCATCCAAGTGGCAAATGCCGGTGAAGCCAGCAGGTTGTTCAACCGCAACGAAAGCGCCAGACGATCCTTGGCTGGAAAGAAAGTTTCGACGTCGATCACGCCCAGCTTGTCAAACGGTGGTTCTTGGATGCCACGGATCAAGTCCGGCAGGCTCATGTCCTGCCCTGCGCGCCACGAGTGATCTAATAGATTTGAAATCAAGATATGCTCACGGCTATTGACCGGATCCGCATCGATATCCAATAGAGCCAACAAGCTGGAAGCAGCAGACGCCACACGTTCACGGATCGCGTCCGCGTCATGCAGTGATTCTTCTGATGGGGCGTTGAAACTTCGCAGCACAGAAACCGGCTGACCAGCGGAACTCCCCGGTGTGTAAAGCCCCAAGTCAATCGCTTCCCGCATCCGTGCGATTCTTGCACCGTCCTGATTCCAATCGGCCAGCCCGTTACGCCACAGTTCAGCCGTTTGTTGCGCGAACTCGTCCGGCGTGATTCCTTTTCGTTCTGCGGCGCTCTCATCGATCCACGGGCGGAAGTCTTCGGCGCGCAATTGCGGAAACGTCAGAAACAGATTCGCCAGATCGCCTTTGGGATCAATCGCGATGGCCGGCACGCCATCCAGCGCGGCTTCTTCCAGTAACGAAATACACAGCCCGGTCTTGCCGCTTCCGGTCATGCCGACGCACACGGCATGCGTGGTCAAGTCTTTGGCGTCATACAACAGCGGAGCGTTGCCGGTTTGCTCTGCGGCCATGTCATGATCGCGGCCAAGATAGAAAACGCCAAGCTTCTCGAAATCCTGAGTGTGAGGCTGTGACATGCGGTGGCGAATAGTCAGGGTGCGGAGATTGACGTGTGTTGCGGGTACGGCGCGATCCTCGATGTAGGCTCTAATCTAAAGCATCGATCCGCGAGCGACCATCATTGCTTTCGCGCCGATGTCTTGCCTCGGAGTGCGGTGTCGAGAGACGTTTTTTGTGTGCGTAATCGCCTGGAGAGCCGAGATTCGCGTTTGTTTGCTTGAGAATTCAAAAAATCTAGCGTGTTGCCGTATCGCAACGGTATCCCATCGCCGCGCTGAGTTCATTATGAATCTGAATGCGCGGATTGTTGTTTCTTGGCAACATGCAAATCGTTCACAGCGGCTCGTCTGCTCGCTGTCAACCATCTGTGAGCTATGCTTGATTCAATCGCCATTCCGCGACCATTTCAGCGGCATTCGCCACCATCCCGTTCACGCGTCACAGTGTCGTCAAACCCGCAGCCACGTTCGTTTGCACGTGCTTCTGTGGGTCGGCAGCAAGTGAGAGGGCTAACATGAATCGAAGCGAGACTAAGAAGATGCACCACCGGGAAAAGAGAACTTCTAAACGCAGGAAAGCAGAACCGCGGCGCGGATCGATTCTTGTCCTGTCCACAATCTTCATGATCGTCATGCTCGGATTCATCGCTTTGGCCTTGGATACGGGCTACGTTGCGTCGGTCAAGACCGACCTCAAGCGGGCGACTGACGCAGGCGCTCTGGCCGGAGCTGGCGCACTTGTCAACGGCAGCGACGTGGCCTCGGCCGAGGTCTTGGAATTCATCCAGGCTAACGCTGTCGGCGGGCGAACGATCTCTGCTGACGACGTTGACATCACTTTTGGACATTGGGATGACCAGACGGCCTCATTCGCCGCCAGCAATGAACTCCCTTCCGCTGTGCGAGTTGAAGTTGCGCTTGATGATGCTCCACTGTTTTTTGCACGCGTCCTGGGGAGAGATTCATTCGACCTGACTGACGAATCGATCGCCATGTACCAGCCGCGGGATATCCTGCTTGTGTTGGATTACTCAGGCTCGATGAATGATGACAGCGAATTGAAATCCGAATGGAGAATGGGCGTCACGGAAATCGACACGAACTTACAGCAGATCTATACCGAGTTGGGCAGCCCGACTTTTGGAAGCATGCAATGGGATCAGACGCTCTCATCATCGTGGAGCAACTCGTACATTCGATCCTATCTGGGCTTGAACTCTGTCCCTTATCCTTACCCCGTCGGCAGCTGGTATGAATACGTGGACTACGTCAAGGGATCTGTCCCGTATGACTACAGACACCACTACGGCTACAAGACTTGGATCAACTACTTGCTGCATTGGCGAGAGAGCTCGACCGAAACGCCCGCCCTCTGGCAAACCAGCGAGCAACCGATTACCGCGCTGAAGAACTCCGTGAGTGTGTTCCTCGCCTACCTGCAAGAGGTTGATACGGATGATCGCCTGGGGTTATCCGTATACACGGCTTCGGACGGAACCTCCTATCTGGAGCACGAACTGACACGAGACTTTGACGCTGTGGAAACCACCTCGCGTGAACGTCAGGCTGGGCATTATCATTCCATGACGAACATCGGCGCTGGCATCCTGACTGCGCGTGAAGAGATCCAGGAGCACGGTCGAACCGGCGCATTCAAGATGATTGTGCTCATGACCGATGGCATCGCTAACAGACCTTACAGTTCCAGCTATGCCAGACAATACGCCTTGGATCAGGCCCAAGATTGCGCTGACGCTGGAATCCCGGTTGTTACGATCAGTTTAGGTGCTGGAGCTGACACCGGCTTGATGAATTCTATCGCCAACATGACCGGCGGAGTCCATTTCAACATTCCGGGCGGCCAATCCGTGGAAGACTATGAAGAGGATCTAAAAGACGCCTTCCGAGAAATCGCCGATGACCGGCCGCTGAAACTGGTCAAATAGGTCCGGCCGGCGACCAACACAGAAGAAATGACCCGGACTTGAAGGATCAACTTCAAGTCTGTTTTTTTTTCTGGATCTACGGTTCGGTCCATGTCAAAGCATCTTCACTCGAGATTGCTTCTCTTGTTGACGGCCCGTCGCCAACATTGACGAAATTAATGTTGCTGAGGTGTTGAACGACACGCGACTGCGCGCAGAACAGGAATCAACAACGCGCTCAGAAGATCTCCCTGATTGGTGTTCTATTCGTCGCAAGCCCATCGCTTCGCGGCCGCGTGATTGAATTGCCGTGGCGTTTCCCGCGCGGCCTGCTCTCATGCGTACGGGCGAAATTAACATTGGTCAAACTTTTCCCGCCTCCAGGGGGTGGCGCAAACGCTTCACGCCCATGCAATTGACCAGCAACGTCACCGAGAACATCACCGGCAATCCTGACGTTAAGTTCAGTAGGAAGTGAACCGGCAACCCCTTATGGTGCTCGGCAGCGCGCATGGCGGCGCGAAACACCCTTCAAATTTGACCAATGTTAATTTCGCCCGTACGCGTGAGCGCAGGGCGCGTGGGCTCCATCGCGGGGGACTTGCCAAACTCCGTCCAGGCCAGCGGAACAGCAATCGGACATGTGCTTCGGCACCGCAGTTCCGGGAGCTTTCTGCGTTGACAGCTATCAACTGGGCAGCGAGATTTTGGGCAATTTCCCAAACGTGGTCTTTCCCTAAAGGACGATCGGCAGGATGTCCGCAGCAACAGAAATTGCCCAGCTCCGTGATGAGATTCGCCGGCACGACCGCCTGTATTACGTCGAGGCGTCCCCGGAAATCAGCGATCTGGAATATGACAAGCTTTTCAAGAAGCTAGAGGCACTTGAAGCCGAGCATCCAGAGTTGGTGACGGCGGATTCACCCACCCAACGGATTGGCGATGAGCCTGTCTCGGACTTGGAGTCGGTTGAGCATCGCGTGCCGATGCTTTCGATCGACAATACGTATTCCCCAGATGAAATCCGCAAGTATGGCGAGCGGATTGCCAAACTGCTTCCCGACGAAGAAGTTCACTGGGTTGTCGAACTCAAAATTGATGGAGTGGCGGCGACGGTCATTTATGAACAAGGCGAACTTCGCCAGGCAGTTACACGAGGGAATGGCCGCGTCGGAGATGATGTGACCCACACCGTCCGCACGGCCTTGGATGTTCCACTTCGGCTGACGGGCAAGAGTCCTCCGCAGCTACTGGAAGCGCGCGGCGAAGTTTACATGACCAACGCGGCCTTGGTCGCTCTGAATGAGAAACGGACAGCCGCAGGTCACGAACCTTTCGCCAACACGCGTAACGTGACCGCGGGGTCCGTGCGGATGCGAGATGCGCGCGACGCCGCCGAGCGCAACATGCGGATGTTCTTTCACGGTGTCGGTGCTTGCGAAGGCATCCGCGTGAAAACACATTGGGACTTTCTCAATGAACTTCGCGAGTATGGGCTCACGCCGACACCGCACGTCTCAAGGCATAACTCCATCGATGAGGTCATTGAGCATTGCGAAAAGCTGATTGAAAGCTTGCACGAACTGGACTTTGAAGTCGATGGGTTAGTCATCAAAGTCGATTCATTCGAGCAGCGCGAGCGGTTGGGCTCCACCAGCAAAAGCCCTCGCTGGTTGATCGCCTATAAGTTTGAGAAGTACGAAGCGGTCACCAAGCTCAACGAAATCATTGTCAGCGTCGGTAAGACAGGTGCGGTGACGCCTGTGGCGATGCTTGAGCCAGTGCAACTGGCAGGCACGACCGTCGCTCGCGCCAGTTTGCACAACGCTGATGAAATCGAGCGCAAGGATATTCGCGTGGGGGATACCGTCGTTGTTGAGAAAGCAGGCAAGATCATTCCACACATCGTTCGTGTGGAAAAACACCTTCGAGAGGATGAGCCGCCAAAGTTCATTTATCCCACAAAATGCCCGGAGTGCGAGACGGCGCTTGTCAAAGATGAAGGTGGCGTCTACATCCGCTGCCCCAACATGGAATGTCCCGCGCAGGTGAAAGAGCGATTGCGGTATTTCGCGAGCCGCAACGCAATGGATATTGAAGGCTTAGGCGAGAAGCTGATTGACCAGCTTGTCGATGCCCGCTTGGTGATCACATACGGCGACCTGTATCGGCTGCGCAGGGAGCAGCTTGTCGAGCTGGAGCGTGTCGGTGAAAAGTCTGCCGAGAGCTTGCTCTCAGGGGTCGAACAAAGCAAAACTCGCGGCCTGGCAAAGCTGCTCAACGCGCTCTCGATTCGACACGTGGGCGCTCGCGTGGCGACAATCTTGGCCGATGAATTCCGCGACATTGAGAGTTTGATCGCAGCGGAGACCGAACAATTGGCCGAAGTTGACGAGATCGGCGAAATCATTGCACAGAGCGTCTACAGTTACTTGCACGAACCCTACGGCCAAGGGGTGATTGAAGACCTCCGCGCATCCAGCGTGGAGATGGAATCAAAAGGCAAACCTCAATCCTCGATGGCGAATGAAGCATCAGGCGCTTTGGCCGGAAAGACGTTTGTCGTTACCGGGACTTTGATCCACCGCACGCGCGATGAGATCCATGCGCTGATTGAGTTGCATGGTGGACGCCCAACCTCAAGCATTTCCAAGAAGACGGATTTTCTCGTCGCCGGTGAGAAAGCAGGAAGTAAGCTCGCCAAGGCAGAAAAACTTGGTGTGCAAGTGCTTTCGGAGGACGACTTTGAACGACTGATTGAAGAGAAATAATATCATTCTTGACGCATTGATCTCGTCGTGGAAACGCGTCCCTCGAGGAATTCTACGCCAATTGCATTCCCGGCGCATGCGGCGCACAACAGCGACTGAAGCTTGACGGCGCGGACCGGCTGCTCGCATTAGCTTGTAATGTGTTTCGTCACTCGCTACTTGCGTGTCGGACTCCACGGCGGTAAGGCGCGCTGCGTGGTGCGAATGGGATCTTCCCCGCGATGTCGCATTGGCCGCGGCGGATCCTCTCCAGGAACCGCAACGCGCCTCAAGGGGCGATCCTCTGTCGTGGCGTCAGTCGACGAGTTTCGTGTTGATGGTCGATCTTGACCTTTGTCGTATGCGCCACGGAGGTAATCGTCCAATGACGTTCCGTGTTCAGACGCGGTCGTTGCTTCGGATTCGAGTTCGCGAACTGTGTTGTCCGGAGTCCGCGCGAACCGAGCGCCGTCAGGTTCAACACCGGCGAAATCTGCCAACAGCGGCATATCCGCCACATGGCTTGTTCCGTCAGTGGTTTTCATACGGACATAGAGTTGCAATCGTGAGCTTTCCGGCGGGGCGTTGGGCCAAAGAAGCTGGCAAACAACCTTGGGCCCTTGTCGCGTCCGCACGAGCAGATCACGGACTTCATCTTCCTGATAATCCCACCGCGCTACTCTGGCCAAGTGCTCAGGCAGCGAAGGGTCAACCGCTACGATGGAAAGTTCTCCAAGCGCCGCCAAAGGCTGATCTTGGGCATCGCGCGGCTCAAACACGACGACAAGCCCGTCATCGCCCCGCGCGCCGTCCAGGTTTAAGGCGCGTGTGCGGCGCGGATCAATGATGATCTTTTCAACTTTGCCGATGGAATCGACCGGCGCACCCGGACGAACATCCAATCCTGGCAGGATCAATTCCAAGTCATTGAGCGCGCCGCCATCCGGAGGCATGTCGGAAGGAGGAGCATTGCGATTGGGATTGAACGGCGCCGGCGGAACTTCATCGTCCAATGGATTGCCGGGATCGCCGGGACGCGGGAAGGCTGGCGCCGCACCTCCGTCACCAAAGTCAACGCTCGGCGGTTCCAGCCCTTCGACTTGTTCCTCAAAGTCCTGTTCCGCGTCGGTCAAAGCCTTCAGTCGCTGAATCTCGCGGTCCTGCTCATCAATGCGAATTTCCTGTTGCAGGATCCACTCGTTGAGTTCGAAGTTCTCGCGCATCAGGTCACGACACGGATTGGCGTTGCGACAACCAACCAGAGCAACAAGACAGACGGCAATCATCCAGCGATGCTGCATGAGCACTTAGCGCGCACAGGCGAACACAAAGAAATCCCCCACAGAAAAAGGCGGTGGGATCGTAGCGAAATGCCTTACTGCTGGAAAGACGGGTTAAATGATAGCGGCGCAACGATGGCTAGCGGACAATTTGCTCATGTTCCACAAACCGCTGTTGCGCCCATCGACCTAATGCGTGAAACGATAGCGAATTTGTGGCGTTACGCGCGGCGGTACATAAAGCACTGAACCGCCGGAAGGTCGATAAACACCATAGGGCGATGTGTACGTGTTGTAGCGGCTCCCATAGATGCGGCTCCCGCCGGAGTATAGCCTTGAAGGCGTCCGATAGATCCCGCCATAGTAGTACAGTCGCGACAGGCTGCCCGGATGATTGTTGATCAGGTATCGCGAGGGGAAACTATTACCACGCCCATAGTAGCGCGTGCGGTCCAGTGCAGGACTGTATTGCCCGTAAAGCCGACCACTTCCTGACACAGCTCCAGGCAAAGGATAATGATTCACCAAATAAGGAGCAGGGCGATAGACTCCATATCCATAGCTGGTGATCGGCCTTCGAGAAACGCCATACCTTTGTGCTTGGGCAGGCAACGCAGCCGCAAAGATGGCAGTCAGGCAAGCAGCAAAGAGAATTCCTGAGAAGAATGCACGCAACATGGGCAGCACTTCCTGGGTTGAGCCTGGCGGTATCATGCCAAACGAGGAGCAGCGGACCGGTGAGTGCCTCCCCCGAAGCATCAATCTTGGGTGACCAGTCTATGCGAGATTGGTTTAGACTCGCAAGCTTACAACAAACCGAGATCGACAATTCGATGAGCTTCTCCTGTACTTTGTGTGAGATTCGACACAAGAAGAGTGGTTCGTTGACACTATGCGTGAGCTAAGCTGCCGCCCGCACCGCTAATTGGTCAGCGGGCGGGTCGGCAGAACATGACTCCCTAGTCGCACGCGATATGAGAAGTACGTGCGTTGGTGATTACAGCCGCAGTGCCGGTGATTGCCGCTGCGGAATGGCAGCAATTTGGAGTTGATCACGATAGACAATCTGACCTGGCTGCCGTGTCCAGAGCTTGCGGACGGGAACACCTTCCTCTTCCAGCAGCGAGACCAGCTGCCACATCTGGCTGATCAAGGGCTGCGCGTCCTCGCGGAACCAGAAGATTGTCCGCCAATCACGATCCTCCAATGACGGCGCCTTGAGGTTCTGGTTGAACCAGTCAAGCGTTTCCCGCAACCGCTGGCGGGTTGCATCCGAGACCTGATGTGAGTCCTCAACCTGCGCTGCGGCAACGAAGACCCCACCCGGCCGTCCGGTGCTTGAGTACCGGCGACGAGATTGGAATCGCACGTATGTTTCCGTTGCGTAGGGAGCCATCTCGCATCGTTTCACTCCACAGCTGAAATCGCCAACCAACGGGCGTAGCACAAGCCGGACGACGTTGACTGATAAGAAGAGTCTCACAGGAGAGTCCTGTTGAGTCACAGAGGAGAAGGACAAGCAGAGCCTATTTGGGTTCGCTGGGATTCTTGCGACAAAGTGAAGCGCTCAGCGGACTTGAGCAGTTGCTGTGGCAACCTCCTTTTGCAGAAACACCTCAGGTTTTGTGAGGGTGAAAGAACTAGACCATCGATCAAGCGATCCAAGAATAGTCCGCAATAAAAATTTGACAGGGAGCCAGCGCATACCTACGCTCACTAGGTGCTGCGCTTATATGGATTGAGACATCCTGACCCGACTGGCAGTCACGCAAGTGCCTGCAGGAAATTAGGTGTTCAGTCGACCGACGTGTCGCTCATTGTCCATGAAAACGGCGTTATTCATCCTGGCAGTTGTCGTGATCCTTGGCCTTGCCGTGGCGTTGTTTGCGATACGCAGGCCTGGCGGTCAGAAAACAAGGCTGGTCAAATCAGAGCGGGTGGACGAAAACGGAAACGCGCGGAGGGTTTATCTGCGACGGCCCGGTTTGACCGCCAAAGTTTGGTTTGAACGCTCGACTTCATCCCCCAACGAGTTTGACGTTCACCATTCGGGTGATATTCAAGGGTATTCGGTCTCTACGCTGACTAACGAGCCGCTTCACCTAGTGGAAGCGCGAGAAGGCTTGCATGACCTGGGAATGGACATCGACACTTGCTCTTGGAGGCAACTGTTGAAGTCAGCGAAATAGCAGCGCTTGTTGGTTATCGTCCTGGACCCCAGCCGCTGCCAGATGTGTGTGCGACTCAGCCGTCGGCAGAGCACTCCTGCAGCCGGCGTTGAAGAAACCGCATTTCCGGCGTGCTGCAGCCTGTCGCCAGGGCGCGTTTAAATTCTTCCGCGGCCTCTGCCGGTTGTCCCAGCCTGCGTAAGAGGTCGCCCTTGGTCGAAGGGAGAAGATAGTAATTCTGGAGTGCTTTGCTGTTTTCGATTTGAGCTAGTGCTTGCAAACCCGCTGCCGGACCTTCGATGCGAGACAAAGCGACGACTCGGTTCAAAGCGACAACAGGTGAGTGGGATATCGCCAGCAAGCGATCATAGTGCCAGAGGACAGCTTTCCAATCGACTGCATCAACTGATGGGGCCGTCACGTGGAGCGATGCCAGCCCTGCCTGTAAATGGTATTCGGAGAGATCATCTCCACACGCGGACTCACCCAAGTGAAAGAGGCCGCGTCGGATCAACTCACGGTCCCAGCGATTGCGATCTTGGTCATCCAGTAGCAATAGTTCGCCGCTTTCGTCCTCTCGTCCGGGAAAACGTGCTGCTTGCAAGAGTAAGAGCGCTAACAAAGCTTGTGTCTTGGGTCCGTTGGTTTCGGCCCGTGTCGAGAGCAGCGACGTCAAGCGAATTGCTTCTGCACACAGGTCACGGCGAATGAGTCGATCGCCCGAGTGGGCTGTATAGCCCTCGTTAAAGATCAGGTAGAGCACTCGCAAGACAGTGTCCAGCCGGCCGGTTTTCTCCTCAATGTCTGGCAGCGAAAGGGAGATCCCCTTCTCTTTGATACGTTTTTTGGCGCGGACCAGCCGTTGAGCGATTGCCGTGGGCGCCGCAAAAAAGGCCTTAGCGATCTCTTCAACCGAAAACCCTCCCACAGATTTTAGCGTGAGCGCAATCCGGGCGTCGCGGGGAATCAATGGATGACAGCAGGCAAAGATCATCGCCAACTGATCGTCCGCCAGCTCGTCATCACCTAGGTCCGTCTCCCGGGGCAATTCCGGCATTCGCGCATGGGCGAAATCCTCTTTCTTCTTCTCGAAATTCGTTTGTCGGCGCAGGATGTCTATGACGCGGTTGCGCGCAACCTGTGCGAGCCAGCCGGTAGGGTTTTGCGGAATCCCGTGGAATGGCCAGCGGCGCAGCGCTTGGATAAGTGCGTCTTGGACCGCTTCTTCGGCCAAGTCCAGTCGTGCTAGGCCAATCGAACGGGCAAGGTTAGAGACCAGCCGTCCCGACTCGTGGCGAAACAAGTGTTCGACGATCGTCGGTACGGATTGCTCGGAATTGCCCATTCGATCAGGGTTGGTCGCATTGGGTTGCATACCTTGCCGCGCAGGCTTTCATTCTGATTAGTCGACCTGGTCAATTTCGCGGAGTTCGATCTTGCCGCCCAATTCCAGTTGCGGGCAGTCGCTGCAAATCTTGACCGCCTCGTCATAGTCGGCCGCTTCAATCAAGAAATATCCGCCGACAAGTTCCTTGGTTTCCAGGTATGGACCGTCGACAACTTCCGGCTTGTCGCTGGCCGGGAGCATGACTTTTCCCGGTTCGTCTTTCAGTTTGTTGCCGCCCTTGTGAATGCCCCGGCTTTTCAAACTTTCGGCCCACGCGAAGTATTTTCCAACGGCTGCCTGCATTTCCTCCGGAGAGAAGTTCTGAAATTTCTGTCCCATTTCCTGCGTATCATAGAGGACGAGCATAAACTGTGACATTTCTGGCTCCCGTGCTTTGGAGGAATGGAGTTTTCAGCTTAACGAGCGGCCGGGCAAGAATTCGACATCTGAAAAGCGAATTTTCAAAAAGCCCCCAACGCCATCCGAAAATCGGAGCACCTGGCCGGCTTGATCTGTGGAGAAAAATTTGCCTGCCGCCGCGTCATCACGGAAGTGCGAGATCGCTCCATGGTCCGTAACGCATAACGATCCACCATGTGCGGAATCGACATACATTCAAGTTATCTGTCCCGAATTTGCAGAGAACCTCCCCGTGGGGCAACTAGGATGCTGAGCGCCGTTTTGGCATACTTCTGAAAAAGCCAGCGGATGCACGGATGCCGTTGATTGTTTCCACGAATTCAACCTTAGAACTTTGCCACGGAGGCCTGCTTGTCTTCCTATCAGCCAATTACAGATATCGAGACCAATAAGCCCATCTTGACGGTGCAACATCACATCCTGCGTGAACAGGAGAAGTTTCCCGGCGTAAGCGGTGAGTTTTCTTGGCTGTTGTCCGGCATCACATTGGCCACCAAGATGATCCAGGCCAAGGTTCGCCGAGCGGGTCTGGCGGACATCCTTGGAGACTACGGTGAAACCAACGTCCAGGGAGAGCAACAGCAAAAACTGGATGTCTACGCCAATCAAGCCATGTTTCATTGCCTCTCGTTGCGGCAGAGCGTTCGTGTTCTGGCATCTGAAGAGAACCAGCGGGCGATGACTTTCGAGCGCGGACAAAAAGGCGGGAAATACGTTGTTGTCTTTGATCCGTTGGATGGGTCTTCCAACATCGACGTCAACGTTTCCGTCGGTACGACGTTTTCAATCCTCCGCTGCGCGGCGCCCCCTGATGCACCTGCCGATGACCAGGTTCTGCAACCCGGCGCCCAGCAAGTGGCAGCCGGTTACGTGGTTTACGGCTCATCGACGATGCTGGTTTATAGCGCCGGGAACGGCGTCCACGGGTTTACGCTGGACCCCAGCGTGGGCGCCTATCTGTTGAGCCACGAGGACATTCGCATGCCGGAGACAGGCAAGTGGTATTCCGTCAACGAGGCTCACCGCGACACGTTCCCGCCTGTCTACCGCCAATATCTGGAGAAGCTCCGCACCGGCGCATTCGGACACCGCTATGCGACGCGGTATATCGGCAGCATGGTGGCAGATTTCCACCGCACGTTGCTCAAAGGGGGCGTTTTCATGTATCCGCCCACCTCCGACTTTCCCGATGGCAAACTCCGCCTGTTGTATGAGGCAAACCCAGTCGCTTTTCTTGCCGAACAAGCGGGCGGAACTGCCAGTGACGGTCGTCAGAGACTATTGGATGTTGTGCCATCAAGCATTCACCAGCGGACGCCGCTGATTGTTGGAGGCAAGTCTGAGATGGAAGCTTTTCATGCCTGCCTGGATGCGGCGAAGCCAGAGGCCATGGTTTCTTCCAATTCAGAGCAAGCGTAACTTTGCCATAAGTCGTGGCGGCGAGAAGGTCTCATGCTGCCAGTCAAGTAGCTTGAACTGATCGCTGGCCTCTAATACTTCATCCGTAATTCCGCTCGAAATCCTGGACTGATGTTTTCGCTCTCGCGTTTTGCTGCGAAGCCATCCATTAGCAAAATGTAGTGCTGTCCGAACGCTCGTTGCCAACGAATAACGGCACCCAGGGCACCGGTATTGTCGCCCTTTGTTTCCGCATGCCCTCCAATCTCAAAGATCACCTGCTGTCGCGTGTGGTCGTAGAAGAACTGGTAGCCCACGCTGCCACCGGCGCGATTGTTCGTTCGTGCTCCCAGCGGAGCGTCGAGCGCGCCAATACCCGGAGCAGAATACAACACACCGGTCTGTCCCAATGGTCCGGCAGCCAGCGTCCCTCGCGCCGGCGAAGTGAATTGATCGATGGCCCAAAATCCGTTCACATAGATCAGGTCTTCCACCCCGTGTGGCGTCCACGAAGTCTGAGCGAAGAGCAGCTCGCCTTGGTCTGCAAACATCGTGCGGCCACTTGTTGGATAGCTGGCCAGGACATGCAATGACGTGTTGTACGTGTTGTGAAAGAGATGATGCCGTTGAATGCTGCTCCAACCGAAGGCCGCCAAGTCACCTGTACCTGCGGCATTGCTGAACACGAACGTCGCGTCAAAGTTGACCGTGCTGTGGGCAAAGTCGCTTTCTGTTAACAGTGCCACCATGCGGGAATTCCCGTCGTCCAGGTTGATGTCCTGAAAAGGGCTGTTGCGATTGATGTTGTCCCAGGCATAAACCGCGGTCATCCGCAGGTTCAACAGTGATCCAGCGTTGAGCGTATTCCGCGTTACGGTCACGGCATCAATCACATCCTCGTTGATCAGCAGCCCTTGCTGCGCGAGCAGCGGCATTCGTCCCACCGCGAATCCGTAGTCCAAAGCGCGCGTATCGAAAGGGTCAAGTCGCGGAAACACCTCGCCAAAATCGCCTTCAAAGAACATCGTGTTGAAGCGGAAGTTGCTGCCATCGAAGCTATCTCCGTTGCGGAAGTCATATCCGCTGAACCTTCTCACGCTGCCCTCTTCTTCGTCGAATGGCCGAAACTGCATCAGCACGCGTTCTGTTCCGCTCAAGTTCAGCTGCGTAAACAAGTCCCAGCGGTGAGCCCATTCGGCCACAGGATCGCCTGGTCGCTGCAAGTCTGCATATTGCACGGCCGATCGGTACTCGCCAAAGACCCAAAGCGCCGGTCTCCAGATAGCACCGGTGTGAGTTTGGATTCCGTGCGCCAACGGACCATTGGCCAGAAACCCTTCGTTCCATTCGAACAGCAACGGTGGACGTTGCGGAATCGGTTGAATGCCGATCGCTACGCTATCCAACTCAGTGTGAAGACGGTCATGCTTGCCGCCAAAGATATGCTCAAACGACTGAGCTAAAGGTTGGGCTGGTTGCGAGATAAACGTGGGCGCAAGCTCAATCAACTCCCAATGCCACGGCGTTTCCGGCTCTTCATGCTCGGTCAAGATCACGCCACGCGTGTGGCTCACGCCCACCGTGTTGCCATCCCATGCTTGAATGGTATGGCCTTCAACCATGGAAGGCGCGCTTTGCGGTGCGGACGGCAGGCGAGACACTCGTTGAGCCAGGGCGCGTGGAGCCACAATCCATGCCAAGAGCATGACCGCGACCACCGGCAAGATGACTGTTCGCACGCGCATTTGGATGAGAAGTCAGCTCCGCGAGTCTCTTCGCGACGTTGTAGCGACTCGCAAGATGCAACGGACCTTTCAAGGACGGCTACTGTTCATGCACACGGAAGACAGCATTGCGAGAGTGTAAGGACAAATGGCCGGCCACAATTTCATTGGCCACTTCGCGTGCGCTCATGTCGTAATCAAAACCAACGCTAGAAATCTCATGCACGAGATTGACTGGCACCATTCCGGCAATTAACTCCACATGTGCCGTATAAGGACCATCGCACGTGAGTTGCTTTGCGTCGATGTGATACTTCGCGTACCTCCACCCGCGGTTGGCGGCCAGATTTTGTTTGTGTTTTCGCGCACCCAGCGGACGGCCCAACACGGTGAAAGGTCGCGTTTCCGGTCGCATGTATGGCAACGGATCTAGTGAGTACGGCACGTTGAGTATCTGCTCACGTTCGCCGCCAAAGACGTTACGGGTGATAAATCGTGATTGGAGGGAGAACAACTGTCGGTCCAGCGGCAGCTTGCCGTTGTGGACATAAAACGAATGGCTGTCGCGCACATCGCCGTTTGGGTCCAGGTCACCAGAGACAAAGACGATGCGTCCCTGCCGATCGGCAACTGTTACGCGCAAGAAAACTAGTCGCTCAGCGTCAAAGCCGGTGGGGACTCCATGTCCGTCGGTTCCGTTAAAGACTAGGATGCGGAAATCGAGGCCATCTTGATCGACGTTGACCAGTTCAATCTCGCCCAATTGGTAGCCGGTGCTCAACACCTGGTGCTGCAAGGCCCTGGCTTCGGCACGAAGTTCAAACTGTTTCCGCAAGATGTCCGCGGCGCGGAACCTGCGCGCGGCATCTTGCCACGCCGGCGGAAAGTGAGAGTTCTCCGGCAGATTGTGCTCAAACTCGATGGTGCCCCAGCCTGCACGGTAGTCGAACTGCAACCACTCGCGCATCGTCGCTAAGCCCGTGTACGGTGAGTTTCTTTTGAACGCCACATGTTCTTCGCGCATGGCTTCCGGATTGTGCGGAAAGATGCCCGGATGCACGATCGGATAATCGGGGCCCACGATCATATGGTTGGTTCGTTTCCGGCTCGGCGTGACAGTGTTTCCCACCTGCGCAGCCGGTTCGCAGGCATAGCCCGCCGCCCGGCCTGGTTCTATGCTCATATGGCAGTCCTGGCAGGATTGCTGCTTTTCTCTGGCTGCGGGAGAACTCTTGAATTCGCTGAAGGCATCTTCCAGTCGGAACCCATTGGGCGCAAACACGTCATGGCATGCGCCGCAAAATGCTGGCGTTGTCAGCGCGAAGAATGGGACGGCGGCCTGATGGACGTCGCGACCACGCGTGTCTGGGTCGGGCGAAGGCTTCAAAACGCCGTACTTGTCAGGATTCGCAAACACTTCTTGCAAAACTTTGCTGCCAGTCGGTCCATAGATAGGCGCATTCAGGCCGCCGGCAACGAGCGCCAGTCGGCCCGACCCTTTCCCCCAAGCTTGATTGACGCGGTGGCAGACAACGCAGGTGACACCCTCTCGCGACGTGGGGTGGCGATCCATGTTGGACATCACTAGCGGTTCGCCCATTGTTAGCCCAACCGGTGTATGGCAGCGGATGCAAAAGTCTCCCAACGTTCCGTTGTTGAGCTTGTTGATCTTGTTGTACATCGCGTTGAACACCGGGCTGAGCTGCGCATACGCGTGTGCGGAGACGGACCATTCCCGGAAATGCCCGGGATGGCACGTTTTGCATTTGGCCGCCGAAGGAAAAGGATCGTCCGTGAAGCAATCGGCGTGAGCCTGATCAATCACAAATTGCACAACTTCTGTTCGCGGTGGAGCATCGCCAGCAATCCCCGGCGGAAGAGGAGCCGTGGTGGAATCTGGCGTTGTCTCCCTGGTCGCGTTCACCGCCGGCTCCTGGTGAGTGACAGGGAGAATGCCTGACTTTGGGATGCTTTCCGCGCGCGAGGTTGTTGCTGGCTTTGTCTGGGGAGTCTTTGTTCCTTCTTCGATTGAGCAGGTATTCTGTCGGTGCAGCGAACCACCACATGTCTCGGGGAGCTGAGCCAACACTGCCGTGACGTCTGCGGAAAAAAGCCGCGGCGGTTCCGTGTTCGTTGTGGGGCCTGCTGTAGAAGGAACTGAGAGCGCTGTTTGGGCGGAGAGTTGCTTGTGGCTGTCTGTCAGGGAACGGTCACTCTCGATAGTGGGGAGCAACTCAACGGGATCGCCCAACGCAACCCAGCTCAGCAAAATCGCTGCAGTTGATCCAAACACAATCGCGCGAATCGACATGGTCCTTCGGTGGGGCACTCAATGCGGTTGATCTGGCCATGGCGCAGCGCGCACCATCCCATGTCAATTGCATCGGGAAGGATATCCCAGCGATTGAGACATTCCGCGTCGCGGAAGCAATCGGTGTGCGGTAGAAGCTTGCTAGTCCACGTGCGGAACCGTTTACCGATAGCATTGCCAGCAATGGTTCCAGCGACACTGGGAAGCTTGGTTCCGCGCAGAGTTCAGGGAAGGTGACTTCCCGGTTCCTCAAGTTCGCTGAGTTCACGCCCGTCACTGGAGCGGGCGAATTTGTGAGCTACGTCTGCGATTGCCTTTGCTGCTTCCGCGCATGACGTGGCGTCTGTGGCGAGAGAGAAGTCACCGTCATCGATCTTTTTGTAGAACGGTTGGGCGATGTCAACGACGCGCTGCAAGCTCGGTGGAACTTCACTCAGTTCATCCAAGATGTCCTCAGTCAGGTACTCAAATGCGTCAATCACCCGGTCGGCGACCGACTCGAAGTATTCGCCATCTTCATCTGTGGCGACCGAAAGATTTTGTAGTGAGACCTCTAATTCGGCGACGGCGCCCAACACCAACATCATCCGTTTGCGACCTGCGCTGGTACGTCCTGGTTTGACGTGCAGTTGCTGGAGCCACAGCGTGGAAACCGACGCATTGACGTGCTGGGCCAAATGAAAGTTGTGCCGCAGGTCGGAAAGAAACATCTCGGCGAAATCAAAGTTGCGTGATCCGTGGGAATGCCCGGCATTGACCAGCGCCTCCTCGCCGACGGCATGGCATTGGAAACATCGGCGGGCGAGTGAATACAGATCATCTGTGCCGTTTTTTCCCGCAGCGATACTGGCAGCCAATCGTTGCGAGTGGTGTTCGGCCGTTTCCGTTTCCCTCCTTGTCCCAGACGGTCCGTAGACAGCATGCGAGTTCAGCCAACCGGTCGCTCCCCCGGCGGGGTTGTGACAAGATTCGCACGAGACACCGGGTACGACGTCAGGTCGACCGAATTCATCAACTCGCGGAGTTGCATGGCAGCGAACGCACAGTGAATTACGGGCGATTTCCTTCAACGGGATTCCCAGCGCTTCGGCATATTCACGTGCTGTGCTTTGCGTTCGCAGCAGATCGAAAGCTCGTCCAGCATGTTTGGTCTGCTTCCAATGTTCGTATTCAGCCTGGTGGCAGTTACGGCACTCCAACGGTCCGACGACGTGCTCAGCAATGAATTTCCGACGGGGTTGGCGTTCCGTCAGATCAAGTGTTGCGCGAGGTCGCCCGAGACCTGATTGCGCATCACTGGCTGCGAATTCAGCGCCGGCGCCGGCGATTGTCAACAACACAACGCAAGGTGCGCACAGGATGAATGAAATGCGAACCGCACGGCTAGTCCGTGAGCGATGGCATTTTGTCATCGAGTCTCCGTCCATCGATGCAGGCACTCATCCCTTCATGCCGGTGTTGGGAAACACCTTATTTTCCTGGATCAAAGACCTTGCCCATCACTCGCGGTGAAATACGAACCGAATCGGGCAGACGGTTTCCATCGGCATGGCGGGCGATGAACTTGTTCGCTTCTTCCGCGACCAAGGCCGCCGCCAGGGAGTATTTTCGCTTATCGTCCGCAGTCAACGCGCGCAGCGAGTCTCGGGTGAACTGGAAGTTGTTGGCCACTTCCATGACAGGGGCCAGGTCGGCGAGCTGGGTCTCGGCCAGAGCTCCCAGTGCGTCTTCGATACGATCGCAAACTTCTCGCCCCAGTGAACGGCGGTCTGTTGATGTGATGCTTGCCCGAACTCGAAGGCTCAATTCCAAGTCAGCTAGTTTTCCGGCAAGGAACATCAGCCTATCCCGGCCTTCAGCAGTGCGGTTCTCAGACCCTGCCAGCCATAGCGATGGCGTCTCTGCGTTCTTCCCGCGATCAAGCAAGACATTATGGCGAACTTCACCTTGGGACCAACGCACGATTTCAAATCCTGACGACGTTGGATGCCCTGCCGCGATCAATTCTTCGATGGGAACGATGTGGCATGTCAGGCAGTTCTTTGCCACGGCCAGCACATCATCCGCGCGTTTCATGCCGGCGTTTCGGCAGGCAGCTAGTCGTGCGGCGCGATGTTCGGCGGATTCGGCATTTCGCTGGTTGAGCAGTTCTGTCATCGTGAAATCCATGCCGCGACCGTAATCGGCGTGGATCTTAAACCAGCCGCCTTCCCCGCCAGCCTCGCCATGGCACGATTCGCACGAATTGCCGGGAGCGACACTCAGCGCGCCGTTTTCGACGATCGGTGTGCCGTGACATTGCGTGCAGACACTCTCAGCACTGGTGATTTTGTCGACAGGTATTCCCAGCGCCGTTGCGAAATCGGCAGCCTTGGCGTGCGTCAGGCGTTGCCATGCCTTGCTGCCGTGCGATGATGCCTGCCAGGCGGCGTGCTCTTGGTCATGGCAAGTGCGGCATGTTTCCCGCCCGATGACCTTGGCCGGATCAACGAGTTGTCCCGCGAGGTTTTGAGATTGCGCTCTAGCCTGAGGAACCGGGTGGATGGCCGCCGTTGAACTCTGCCGAGAACTCAAGCCGATCCCGCAAAGAGTTGTCGTGACAATAACGTAATAGGTCAACGTACGGCGTTCGAGCAGACGTGGCGTAAGACGCATGGCCAGAGTTCCTCCGTGAGCGCGGGCTACTGCAACCTCGTCTGACGGCGGTTGATCTCACCATTCAGACTGATTGGCATTCTCGCATATTCGTGTTGGTTTCACTACTCTGATGCACGTGTGCACTGCCATCATATTGATAGCCGGGGCGAGTTGCCGGTTGCCATATCTGTTCGAGAACATCTCCCTGATTGGCGTTCTGTTCGTCGGCATTTTTTCATCGCTTCGCGGATGCGTGATGGAATTGCCGTGGCGTTCCCGCGCGCCCTGCTCTGAGGCGTACGGGCGAAATTGACATTGGTCAAATTT
>JALCBR010000032.1 GCA_028066245.1 Pirellulales bacterium
CCATAGTGAGTTCTCCTTATCCGGCATGCCTTCCAAGAAGCCCTTGTGCCTACGCAGCAATTCGCTCAAGAACTTCGCTGCCAGCGATGCGTGGCTGTTGGGATCGTTGATGGTGACACCGCGTTTTGCGTTCGGCTTGAACGTATCGTGCGTGTGAATCAAGATCCGCAACCGCGCGATGTCATCTTCGTTGACAACAGGCTCGGACATCGTAGCCAGCCTAGTCAAATTCTGTTCCAATTCCGTGATATGAGCTCGCACCGTTCCTTCCGGGTGTCCCGCCCGCGGTTGCCCCCAATCAAGATTCTCCAGATACCTCGGATCACTCTGAATGCTGCTAAGGATTTCGTTCCAACTGTGGTTCATGCCAAATTGGACCGGAAAGCGCTGTCTGAGGTTCGCTGCCGTGCGGCTTTTCTCGTTCGACTGATCAGTGGTGTTGCATCTGCGGAGCGGGCTCGAAGTGAACCCAGATTGGCGTGATGCCATGCGTCTGCGATTTTTCAAGCTGGTAGTCCACAACCGAGTTTGGCCTGCAACTGACGCATACACTAAGTCCACCGCACGGGTCGCTCAGCGAGTCTGGGAGATCGCCGACCTGATTTCTTGCAGGCTTCCAATTGGTGCCTCTCGCCGTCATCCTGACTTTCCGTACAATCACGGACAAGCCCACCTTCTGTACCCCATTCCTCGTTCCCCGTCTTCTCATGTCGCAAAACCTTCCCCAACGTCTTGGCTTGGAATCTCACAACAGCGGCGTCTGCGGCGTTGATTGGATCACTTCGCCTGGTGGCGAGCGGGTTGAATCCGTCAACCCGGCCAACGATACCGCCATGGCCAGTGTGCAAGCCGGCTCTGCGGCAGATTACGAACAAGTGGTGACCGCTGCTATCGAGAAGTTCACGGAATGGCGCATGCGACCGGCGCCAGCCCGGGGCGAGGTTGTGCGACAAATCGGTGAAGCGTTGCGCGAAAAAAAGCGTGAGCTGGGAATGTTGGTCACGCTGGAAGTCGGCAAAATCAAGAGCGAGGGAGAAGGTGAAGTTCAGGAGATGATCGACATGTGCGACTTCGCCGTCGGTCTTTCTCGACAACTGTACGGTTTGACCATCGCCAGCGAACGTCCGCGGCACCGCATGTTTGAACAGTGGCACCCGCTGGGACCTGTGGGCATCATCACCGCGTTCAACTTTCCTGTCGCCGTTTGGGCTTGGAACGCCATGCTGGCTGGCGTGTGTGGCAACACAATGATCTGGAAACCCAGCCCACAAACCCCGCTGACCGCGGTCGCGGTGCAGCACATCGTGAATGAAGTTGCTGATAAGCACGATTGTCGCGGCGTGTTCAACCTTTGTCTGGGCGATGTGGAATTGGGCGAACGTATGGTCAATGATCCGCGGATTCCGTTGATCTCCGCGACGGGAAGTTGCCGTATGGGCCGGCGTGTCGCCGAGTTGGCCGGCAAGCGGCTGGCAAGAACATTGCTGGAACTGGGTGGCAACAACGCAATGATCGTCTCGCAGCACGCAGACCAAGACCTTGCGTTGCGCGCCGTGTTGTTTGCGGCCGTCGGAACTGCCGGGCAACGTTGCACGAGTCTGCGACGGTTGATCCTCCATGATTCAATTCACGATGCGTTTGTTGACAAGCTCAGTACCGCGTATGAGAGCATTCCCATTGGTGAGCCTTGGAATGATGGCGTGCTGATGGGTCCGCTGGTCAATGCCCAAGCCGTTGACATGTTCGAACGGGCGATTGCCACCATTGGCGAACAAGGCGGCGAGGTCGTCCGCGGTGGTAAGCGGATTGATCGGGCTGGGAATTATGTGGAACCTACAATCGTCAAGGCGACGCCGGACATGGCGATTGTCCACGAGGAAACTTTCGCACCGATTCTGTACTGTTTGAAGTACAGCCAGCTTGAAGAGGCGGTCGCCATGCACAACGCGGTGCCGCAAGGGCTCTCGTCTGCCATCTTCAGTCAAGACTTGGGTGAGACGGAAAGATTCCTGTCGGCGGCCGGTTCCGACTGCGGAATCGCCAACGTTAACATCGGGACCTCTGGCGCGGAAATCGGCGGCGCTTTTGGCGGTGAGAAGCAAACTGGCGGAGGACGGGAGTCCGGCTCCGATGCCTGGCGGGCCTACATGCGACGCCAAACTTGCACAGTTAACTGGGGTGGCGAACTGCCACTGGCCCAAGGTGTGAAGTTTGACGTGTAGCCGCAGTGCAGCGGCAATCCAAACTCATACATTGACGGCAGTGATTTCGTTTCCAAGTGCGCCAAAGAGGAAGCAATCACGACTGCTCGATTTGCTCAGCGCATAAAAAAACCCGGCATAGCGGGGCAGGGACTACGCCGGGCGGTTGACCCCAGAAAACCAGGGCCATCTATAGAATATCCGACATGCTTGTCGTTTCAAGCATCGAGTATGCAGTGAACACATTTTGCTTATGTGCGCAGCAAGCCAACGGGACCAGCGCGCAGCTCCAGGAGGAATAGCGCGTAGCTCAACCGATCGCGCTTCTGGAATAAGCAAACCTTGATCGAATAGCAAGGGTAGCCAACTCGGTGATAGTGCCAGCCAGCGCAAAGAAGCTTCCCGTGCAACCAGAGACGGTGATCAAGGGAGGTTCATGAACATTCATCACGCCGGCCACATAGCATTCAAGCTGCGCACTAGCGCAGGAAATAGTTTCACGGCAAGTGGGCATTCCCCGGGGAAGCAACGTCTTGTGTTTGGAAGCTGTTCTCACCGGCGGTTGCTAGGAGTCTGATTCTCGGCGCTCGGGTTCTGCACGAGCGGGTTCTGCACGAGCCGGTCCTTTGCTGGCCCGATCGAAATGCCGACCCAGCCGTCTTCAATTTCCAGTTGCGCCACGCCGAGGCCCTCAAAGCGAGGGTCAGTGTCGAGAGCTTCGCCGAAGAGCGCAACGGGCTTGTCTTTCTTGAAGACTTTGGCAAACACCCCCCGCAACACCACGGTATCGCGAAATCTCAGCGAGCGCGAGTCCAAGCTGATTGGACCCTCGCGAAGCAATACATAGCCGGCACCCGCGGGAACCGGTCGATAGCTCACGTAGACGCCTAACGGCCCCCAGTCGCCCTCCTCCGCTTGCACACGTTGAATTCGCAGGCAAAGTCGTAGCAACCCGCCTTCCATACTGACGGTAATAGGGTTGTGCTGAGCAAACGTAATCAACGAGTCGCCATCTTCCATGGCCGTAAAGTCCATCGTCAGTGTTAGCTTGTCCATGACGTGGACGAAGGCCTCTTCCACGGTGAGCGTACGCCCATTGAAATCCAGGCTTTCCAACATGTTGTTCAACATTGACTGGTGAAGCTGAATGCTGGCGAGACTATTGCTCAACGCACGGGGTCTGGGCGTATGGGCTGCCAATTGTCCATTGCTAGCCATCCGCAGGTGTACGGCAAGGCGGGTTTCATCCGGATGTTGGAACCATGCGGCCGGTCGCAAGCCCAGGTCTTGCGCAGTCGCGAGATGCCTGAACAACTTGGCGTTTAGCTTGGCAAATCCGGCATCAGCTTCCTCATCAACTCGCTTTAAGACTTTGGCGGCAATTCGCTGCTCGATTTCGCGGCGCGCTTCGTCTTTGCTGTCTGCAACTTTTTGTTCGGCCACCGCTCGAACGATTGAGCCAAACAGCGGAACGCCGTCGAGATCAGTCTCCAGGCACTGCAAGCGGCTGTCGGCAAAGACCTGAACCTGACCTGGCGTCGTCCGTATGCCTCGGCCGTCCAGGGACAGCCTCTTGTGCACAACGTACGTGGCGTTTGTGTGGTTGTAGGTTCGCACCAGACCGGAATCCCCGCGGGTGAGCGAATCAACATCACCCATAATCAGAAAATCAAGCCCTGCAGAATCCCCAGGCGCCATACGAAAGGCCAACCGCGTTTTGGTATTCGACTGACCGCTGACCGGGACGCCCAAGATGGTATCGTTGGTGAACTCCGTTCGATCGGCTTGCGGTGGCAGGATCTTCGTGAGGAAATCACCAGTGACCGCAAACCGCACGTTGTTATTCCGGTAGAACCCTTCAATGGCTTCCGCAAGCTGCACATCTTCGGCTCTGCCGGAAATCCGTAAGTCCTCCAGGTGCAGCGCGACTTCTTCAGCGTCGTTTGGCAGCCCGGTGTATTCGTATCGCTCGATCGCGGTCAACAAGGCGTTGCGGTCGACCGGAGGAGCCGTCATGCGAAGCAGCTGCAAGCGCAACTCTGCTAATTCATTTGTTGCGAGAAAGTTCCTCTGGTCCGCTGTCATGTTCACGCCATCAAACCGGCGGCTGACGTCTCGTAGCAATTTCAAAGAAAGTTCATCCGCAACGATCTCATTAGAATTGAGACTGCGCGTTGCGAACTGCGACAATTCGTCTAGCCGCAAAAAATGGCGCCACGCTTCTCGGTTGCCGCTGCTCGCAAGCCTTGCCTCGACAGACTCAATCCGCTGAGTCAGTTTATGCCTGACTTCCAGTGACCATGACTTCGTGTCGAGAGCCGCGGAAACCTTCATTGAGTTGGCAGCTGCTTCCCACGCGGCCAGATTACGTTTCAGTGCATAGGCCGCCCGCCGGAGCAAGCTCGCGTGCTCCGAGTGCCCCATTTCCGATAACATGCTCTCCGCATATGCAACCTGTTCACGTAACTCCGGCAGAGTCGCCACCAGGTCTTCCGGGCCGAACGTTTCCTCAATCAACCAGCGGACATCATCCGCCCACATCGCGCACTGCGCGTGATCCTGCAGCTGGTCGAGATACGATTCGATCCGGCGGGGACGGAGCCAAGGCCAGCGACCGCGGACAATTTCGTCTCGTGAAAGCGGCGTTGTAGGCTCTACCGCGTTGTTGATTGTTACCGGGGTGATGGGAGCTTCCGTGCGGCCAGGTCGATCTTCGATCGGATCCTGGTCTTCGTGACCGGTATCGCCATCGTCTGTCGCGTTGTTCGGGAGCAACAAGACGTCATTGTTGGCAGGCGATTCCAGTCCTTGCGATCGGGGTTCCTGGCTTTGAATTGGCAACTCCGGTTCTTGCAACGATCTCTGCTGTCTCGGTGGTGTCAGCTCCAACTGTTGTGATGGCGGTTCCAGTCTTGGCAAGACGGTGTCTTCCGCAGCTGCCACGTCTTCCGCACTTTCCACCGGGCTCATCAAACTCGGGCCAATGGTCGCACCAACGCCGAAAATACTCGGCCCGGGGATTTCGTCCGCTACCGTCTGAGTGATTTCGGGCTGCGCTGGAGTCACTGGCAATGCCGCGAGCACTTCACCGGGCGGCAGATCCCGGGGCGTGTCGACCGGCGGCAGTTGCGTGGCCAGCGGCGACGGCTCAAGAGTTGGCGGTGCAGGCTCTTGGGCTTCTGCGGATTGAGTCAGGCGCGAACTCGCATGAGTCGAGCGAGAACCCAAGCGGGCAAGTACGGACGGGTGGTCCGTCTTGTTTGAATCCTGCGGTCCCCAAAATCGGGGGGAGACAAGACTCAAGAAGAACAACAGGACAAGCCCCAAACCCGCAAGCCACTTGCCAACGCCCGAGGGCCTGTGTTGAGAGTGAAGTTCCATCTTCTACTCCAATCCGCCAGCTAGGATAGCAGTATCGCCTCTCTCTGAAGATCGGACATCCTAGCGATTCAAGTAAAATACGTTTTGCGGAAAGACTGCACAAATTGCATAAGTTAAATGAGATACAGTTTGGCGATCAGGCATGAAGATAATGGACGTATGGATTGGAGAAACCGAAAACACTAGCTGGGGGCACGCCACAAGGCCTTTTGTGAGAATCGTTGCAGTGTCCGTCCCAGAGTGGGAAAAATCTGACGCGTTCCATTCCCGTTGTTGCCAGTCACACTTGGGGAAAGCAAGCCGGACAACACACACAACGCTAGCAGACCTGGACGTTTGCGGAACTTGTGGCAGCGAGAATTCGTACCAATCCCATACAACACGCCGCGAGATTGAGTCTGAGCCGAGCTTGCCGGGATTTGGCGGCATCGGTAGGATCAGGTAAGTTCTTGCGGTTAGGCAACTTAGTTGAGGCTGACCATCAGCCAGGCTCACGCGGCAAGCACGAAGTTGAGCTTGGCGAACTGACTTACGCACGACTCGGAAATCGAATTCAGGAGTGCTGATGACCTTCTTACAAAACCAACGGACGGCAGTTCTTAGCGCAATCCTGTGCTCCTTCCTCACGTTGGGAATCCTGACGCCAGGGGTCAAGGCGGATGTCGATCCTCCTAGCGGCCGAGACAAAATCATCACCAACATCGTGACCTATTTCATTGGTCGCCAGCACATGACCAAGCATGAAATCGATGATGTCATCTCGGCACGGACATTCGATTCCTACATGGAAACGCTGGACCCCATGAAGGTCTATTTCACCCAGGACGACATAGATGAGTTTCGTAAGCAGCGTTTGGAGATCGATGATTTGCTCAAGCGCGGCGACGTGAACTTTGCGGTTGATGTCTTCAACCGCTTCCTGAAACGCGTGGGAGAACGTGTTGCCATCATTGAAGATCTGCTGGATGACGAGATCGATTTCACGATTGATGAAGAGATGATCTCAGACAAGGATGTAACCTCGCATCCCAAGACGGAAGACGAAATCCGCGAGCGCTGGCGAAAGCGGATCAAGTATGACTTCTTGATGCAGACTGTCGTCGAGAAGCAATCGATGGAAGAAGCGCGTAAAAAGTTGACCAAGCGCTACACTGGCTATTTGCGCCGGATGAACCAACTCAACAATGATGACGTGCTGGAGATGTACCTCACGGCTTTCACGACATCGTTTGATCCTCATACGACATACATGTCTCCGCCCTCCAAGGCGAACTTTGACATCAGTCTGACGCTGCAACTGGAAGGCATCGGAGCGTCACTTTCCAACGTTGATGGCGATTGCGTGATTGCCCGTATTGTTCCCGGCGGCGCCGCGGACAAAGATGGCCGCCTCAAGACGCAAGATAAGATCATCGGCGTCGCTCAAGGGTTAGAGGATGAGGAGTTTGTCGATACATACGACATGAAGTTGGACGATGTCGTGAAAATGATTCGTGGCAAATCGGGGACGGTGGTTCGTCTCAAGGTTCTGACAGAGGGCGAAGCGGAAGCCAAGGTCATCGATATCACTCGTGCTCGCGTTGAGCTCAAAGATGAAGAGGCCAAGGCCGAAGTCTTCAAGATCGAGCGGCCCAACAATCAAGCCGCCAAGATCGGTGTGATTGATCTGCCCAGTTTCTATATGGATATGACCGGCGCTCGCCTTGGTAAGCCAGACTACAAAAGCTGCACCCGCGATGTCATTGCCATCCTTGATTCTTTCAAGGAACAAGGCGTCGATGCCGTCGTGATGGACCTTCGCCGTAACGGTGGCGGCTCGCTTACGGAAGCGATCAGCCTAACAGGCCTGTTTATTGACCGTGGACCTGTCGTGCAGGTCAAGGACATCGGCGGCAACGTCACAGCATATGATGACACAGAACGGGGGATGGCCTGGGAAGGCCCGCTCGTCGTCTTGACGAGTAAGCTGAGCGCCAGTGCCAGCGAAATCTTTGCCGGCGCCATTCAAGATTACGGTCGTGGCGTCATTGTGGGCGACCCCACAACGCACGGAAAAGGCACCGTGCAGAATTTGTTTGACCTGCAACGCGAACTCTTACAGCAAAATAATGGACCCAAGCTGGGTGGCCTCAAATTAACGATCAGTCAATTTTACCGCCCCAGCGGTGACAGCACTCAGCTGCGCGGCGTGGTTTCCGATATCGCTTTGCCATCGGTGATTTCCCAAATGGACATCGGCGAAGGTGACTTGGACTATGCGATGAAGTTCGATCATGTGGGCAAGGAAAACTTTGCTTCTGTTGGTGCGGTCAACACGGAGATCATCAAGTCTCTCACCGCTCAGTCACTGCGACGTTTGGAGACGTCTGAACAATTCGGCGCGGTCAAAAAGCAAATTGAGCGCTACGTCGACCGCAAGTCGCGCACGACTGTCCCGTTGAACAAAGAGAAGTTCATTGCCCTGCGGGAAGATGGCCAGGAAGATTCGGAAATCCTGGAAGAGATCGTCGGTGAACCCACCGAGGTTATCGAGCGTGACTATTACCTCAATGAGGCGCTGGACATCACGGCGGACTACGTCCGATTGTTGAGTGGAACACCCATTAGCCGTAAATAGTCCAAACGACTCAATCCTTGTGGATTCCAAGCGCTGCGCGGCACTGGCCGCGCAGCGCTTTTTGTGCTACGAAGGTCCGCAACCTGGCCCTAGAATGTCGCCATGACCACTGACCTGATTCTGGGAACCGCCGGCCACATCGATCATGGCAAGACAACGTTGATTCGCGTCTTAACCGGCGTGGACACGGACCGATTGCCCGAAGAGAAGAAGCGCGGCATTACCATTGAACTCGGCTTCGCTGAGTTGGAGTTGGGCGAATTTCGGCTCGGAATCGTGGATGTCCCCGGCCATGAAAGATTCGTCCGCAACATGCTGGCCGGGGCCACTGGCATTGACGTTGCACTTTTGGTTGTGGCCGCTGATGACAGCGTCAAACCGCAGACGATTGAGCACTTGGAAATCCTCAAACTGCTCAACTTGCAGCAAGGCGTGATCGCGTTGACCAAGTGTGACGTCTCGCAAGCGGACTGGATCGATCTTGTGGAGGAAGAGGTCCGCGAGTTGGTCGACGGAACATTCCTGCAAAATGCGCCGATCATTCGGACCAGTGCGCACACCGGCGCCGGCTTGGGTGAACTTCGCGCGGCTTTGACAGACGCTGCCACGTCAGCCGCCTCGGATCGATTGAGTTCGGGGCCCTTTCGCTTGCCGATTGATCGATCATTCACGATCGCCGGTCATGGAACGGTTGTGACAGGAAGCGTCACCAGCGGCAGTGCGCAGGTGGGAGATGAATTGGTCATTGAGCCAGGGGCAACCAAAGTCCGCGTCCGCGGAATTCAGAACCACGATCGACAGGCAGAGGAGATTCACCGCGGGCAACGAGCTGCGATTAACCTGGCGGGAATTCACCACCAGAAGATTGGCCGTGGACAAGAGCTTTGTTCGGCAGGGCACCTCCAACCAGCCCGTTTAGTCACAGTCCAGTTGCACTTGCTTCCCATTGCTGGCCGGCCGTTGCGTTCTCGCACGCGAATTCGCGTTCACCTGGGAACTGCGGAGTTGTTGGGAAGCGTGGTGTTGTTGGGTCGTAGCGAGCTGGGCCCCGGGGAATCCGCCCCGGCACAAATCTTCTTGAGCGAGCCAGTCGTCAGCACCTGGGGGCAACCGTTGGTCTTGCGCAGCGAGTCACCAGTCTGGACGATCGGCGGGGGGACGATTCTTGATCCAAACGCAGAACGAATTCGGTCATCAGAGACCAAGAAGCTGGCGAGAATTACGGACCTTGCTTCAACTGACAACAAAACGCGAGCGATCGCAGCGATCTACTTTACCGGTTTGCGCCCTTGGCGTCCGGAAGAGCTTGCTCGATCAGCGGGAGTTAAATTGCCCCAGGAGTTGATCGAAGAGCTACGTGCAGATGGAGAACTCCTGGAGTTGAGAGTCTCACCCACGCGAATGTTGCTCGTCAGCCGCGATGCGCTCGCGGACATTTTTGACCGGTTCGAGCAGACGTTGGAGAAGCAGCATGAACAGCATCCGCTGAGGTCTCTCCTGGATCCCTCCTGGCTCATGAACCGTTTTGCCTATCTGGGTGACGATGCGCTGTTGGGCGTGTTGCTCCAGCAGATGGAAAAACAAAAGCGACTGAAACGCGGTCGGAACGGAATCTCGCTACCTGGTAAGGGACCGCAACTCTCCAAGAACGAGAGGCAACTCTACGAGACGATCATCGACCGATTCCGCGACGCCGGCCACGAGCCCCCTACGGTCAAGGAAGTCCAAAGCGAGACAAGGAAGAACCAAGCGGCCGTTCCCCAGCTCGTCGCGCTCGCCGCCGCGGATGGCTTCTTGGTCGAGATCAACAAAGATTTCTTCTTGCACGTGGATCGCGAGACGGAATTGCGCGAGCTGATCACTACAGGAATGGCCGAGCATAATGGCTTAACCGTCAGTCAGATTCGCGAAATCTTAGGCACAAGCCGCAAGTACGCTTTGCCGATGTGCGAATATCTGGACAACATCGGATTTACTCGCCGCGAGGGAGATCTGCGCGTGCTAGTCAAGTGAATTGCCTAGTGTTGGTGCAAGCCCCCTTTGACCATTCGTTTCAAGTTGAGAATCCTATCTTGGGGGCTCACGCAGCTGGTACCAATTGCCAGGCGGTTGGTTATCCGTAGGTCGATGTCACATGGCTTGCCGGACGCCCGCTTACGGCGTCTTCGGCGCAGGCGGCGATGGCATCACAGATTCGTGGCCCTTCTGCAAGACTGACATTCAAGTGTGTCACCGCGCGAATCTGCTGCGGACCGAAAGCCATCGCCAGTACGCCGCGCTCCTCCAGTCGGGCGGAAAATTCGGCGGCTGTTCCCAGATGCATATCGAGGTCAAACAGGACGATGTTTGTTTCCGGCGGAGGACTTAACGTCAGTCCTGGAACCTCAGCAACGGCACTGCCAATTTGTCTTGCCAACTCATGATCCTCGGCAAGTCGATCGACTTGGTGGCGCAACGCGAACAAAGCTCCGGCGGCAATGATGCCAGCCTGCCGCATTCCACCACCGAACATCTTGCGGTGGCGATGAGCAGCCGCAATCATCTCTTTGGTTCCTGCCAATGCTGAGCCAACGGGTGCCCCCAGCCCCTTGCTAAAGCAAACACTAACGGTGTCAAAGTACTGACTCCATTCCTTAGCCGCGGTCTTGCTGGCAACAACGGCGTTGAAGAGGCGCGCGCCATCCAGGTGGGTCGCCAACCCATTTTCATGTGCCCAGCCGCAGACTTCTTTGACCGATTCCATGGGGAGGATCTTCCCGCCCCCCCGGTTGTGCGTGTTCTCCAACGTCACTAGCCGTGTGCGCGCCAGATGTTCGTTATCCGGACGAATAAGACCTTGAACTTGGTCCAAACGCAGCACGCCGTACTTGCCATCCACCGTCCGAGGAATGAGTCCGCTCAATTGCGCGAAGGCGCCTTGCTCATAGTTGAATACGTGGCAGCCAGACTCACAGATAAACTCATCTCCTTGCTGACAATGCGTCCGCAAAGCGATTTGATTAGCCATCGATCCCGAGGGCGTAAACAAAGCGGCTTCTTTGCCGAGCAAATCCGCGATCACCTCCTGCAGTTCGTTGACCGCAGGATCTTCACGAAACACGTCATCGCCCACGGCTGCATCAGCCATCGCGGCACGCATCTCTGGGGTTGGCAAGGTGACCGTGTCGCTGCGGAGATCAATCACGGGAAGGGTCATAGTGCTGTTCTTTGAGAAACCGAGAAACAATGCTGCCAATATCCGATGAAAGGCGAAAGACCGAGCAGTATACGCCAACACGTAGGGGGAGTTCGAGTTCCTACAGTCCTTGAAAAACGTCAGCGTGGCGATTTTGATTCGAGCAACATGCAAAAAAACAAATCTCGCATGGCCAGGAAATCACGGCATTTTCTGACGCGATTGGAATCCGATCTTGAGATTTCCATCGCCCGATGAACGATTCGCCGCGGGCGTTCTCGCGCAGGGATACGGGAAATCAAGAGAAAGCCGTGTTGTGGCAGGCTTTCGCATCGCTGGCTTGCCGCGTGCCTTTGCTGTTCGCGCGCCGTCATGGCAGAATAGAGTTTCTCTCCGTACAGGCGCGATCACTCGTAGCGTCACGGGTTGTCATTTTGGGAATGGTGAATTCACGTTGCAAGGCCGCAAACCATGATCGCACCCATTCCGCCCCTTCAGCAATTCAAACCCGGCGATCTTGTGAAGCACAAACGCTACGGCTACCGCGGAGTCATTGTTGAATGTGATCCGCAATGTTTGGCGTCTGACGCCTGGTACCAGAAGAATCAAACGCAGCCTCCGCGCGAGCAGCCGTGGTATCACGTGCTGGTTGACTCTCAAGCGTTGTCAACATACGCGGCGCAAAGCAGCCTTGCCGAAGATGACGTGCTTTTGCCCATCGCCCATCCACTGGTGGATGTGTTCTTCGCGGAGTTCACAGGCGCCGGCTACGTTCGCAACACCGTGCCTTGGAACGGACAATAGTCCAGGTGCAAGGCATTCATTTGCACAGGCGTCACGCAGCTTTGCGGCCAAAGATTCTTTTGACCTTGGACGCTAGTCGGGTCATCTTCCCGCGCATCACCAGTGATGCATTCGCCGCTTTAGATTGAAGCGAACCCGGTTCGTGGATACTCTCGACAGCGAAATCTTCAACGGGAACCAGTTGAGGGTTGATCCATGATTGCATGCCATCAACAAACTGGACATCGCCATAAGGCGTTGACGTGCGCGACTCACAGGGATACGCCCGCAGGCATTTCCAACCCTTCGCTGTGAGAAACTGATAGAGCTCAAACTCAATCTCTCGCGAATGCGTGCCGATGTGGAGTCGCTTCACACGCTTGTTGAGATCTTTGATTGCTCCTTGGACGATCTTGACTTCTTCACCCTGCACGTCCATATCCAGAAGGTCAATGACGTCAAAGTCACGGAGAAGTTTTGTCGCGGCCATCTGAGGAACTTCGACAGCTTTCCAGCCCGACGCAAACGTCTTGACGTTGTGTCCTGCATAGGTCTCCGTTGACTGGGCATCGAGACCCGCCTTACCGGAGTCCGAGTTTTGGCTTTTGCTCGGCGCTCCATGAGCGATAGTTTCACTGACGACTTCATAGTCTTTGGCCATCGCTTGCCCGTACCAAGAGGCAGGGTCATTGCCTTCGCTGCCATCCGGCATGGCGACATAGAAGTCGACTGAGCCGTCTTTGTCACTGACGGCAGCCTCATACAGACGAAACTCGTGAGGCTGGAGGCCATTGCAAGTGGCATGCTCTTTGAGCCATTTCACATGCATTGGCTCGGCTTCCGCAAACCCAATAAAGATGTCCTTGATTCCCGCGTGGCGGGCAGCCAAAGCGCCTCGGACACCCCAGCGGCCGTAGCCAGCTCCAAGCTCAACCATGACAAATCGGTCGCGAGCGTAAGCTGCCGTCTCCAAGATGTCGATCCACTCCAGATAGTCCTCATCAACCGGCGGCATACTCTCGACATAGCCTGACGGTGCCGATCCACCAAACTCCTGGCTGGTTCGCGCACCGACAAAATCGGTATGCATTCCACTCGGGTCCGATTGGCGCGTCGTGACAAAGCTTTCGAAAACGGGATGGCGAAATTCCGACATGGTCAGTTCCTGTCAGTGGAGGTCTTCGACATCGCGCCGCGGTCCAGCGTTAGCTCAACAGCAACGTCTATGCGGCGCGGTTTGAGTTGGCAATTCCAGACGGCTCCAAGTCAGCCATCTTGGGCGCTATGACTTCATCAGGGAGTTCCCGATGCGCCATGCCCCAATTCTGATCGTTAAACTCGTAGACACCTTCCGCCTCTTGAATGCGCTCATGAAGCAAGTCCAAGTCTTCATTCGTCAAGAACGGAATTTCTTTTTCACGAAGTCGTTTCCACAATCCATCCGCGGATTCCGGGGTCCAGCCCCCACGGTGCTCGATGTGATACAAGTGATGGGGAATATGGCGTTCCAACATCCCAGAATGAAATGCGGAATAGACCAAGAGTGAATCCAAATGCCATGAGAAGATCTCCAATTCGGCATAGCCGCCCAAGCGGCTCCAATCCTCCCGAGACATCAGAGTGAAATCCCCACAGCCATTGGTGTGCATGCGGCCAAGCGGATTGGTCCAATTGCGCAGACGCCGTTTCAGCCCCATCAAGCTCGCGCGCTTCCATTGCGTTGGGCGAACCGCAAACCGAACTGCTCGCGGAATCGACGCGAGAGAAACCTTTGCGTAGTGAAACGCAATCCGTTTTGCCAGCCGTGCCGTCCCACGTGCGAGTCGCACGCTCAGCCGCCCCATCCTGGCGGAATATCTGACTGCATTGCGGGGAGACATGTTCCACACAGCCGAGCCAAGCCTGCGCAGGACTGGAGGCCGTGGGGCGCGGGGACCACGAGCTTCATTTCTGTCTGAGAGCACGTGCCTGATTTTTTGCCGCATATGCCGCCACCACGCAATCCCCGGAAGTGGCGTATACGACCAATCAGCTCCGTCGATCGTGCCATACTTCGTGTGGACTCGCAGCAGGTTGTTGCGGCAGAAAGTTAATTGCTCATCTGAGCCCTGCAAACCCATGACATCCATCGGAACGTCATAGCGATCCGTGCGGTAATAGTGACCTTGCTTGAGCGGGCGTTTGGCAAGCCAGGCGGCTAACTCGTTTGAGAAGATTAGATCGACGTTTGTTGCCAACACATGCTCACCGAGAGCCCGTCGGATGCCGACGTTCTTGGCAAGCATCTGGTACAGCGGCAGCTTGTCGCCGCAGGCAAGCCCGAGGTGAACCTCTCGGGGGACGGTGATGATGCGATAGCTGCACCACCCTCCACAGTCCGGCCAATCAAGCTCATCCGCCAAAGGGCCACGGTCCTCTGGTGGATTCCACTCAACGAAGATCAATTCCGCCCGCAACCGGTGTCGCTGGCACTGTTCGGCAACACTATTGATGAAGGTTTGCGTTCGACGGTTCAAATCACCGCCGTGATTGTCGTTCCGAGAGCTGACGACAATGCTCAAGTAGGGCTTCGATTGCGGTGCCAACATGCTGCGACCTCTTACATGTCAACGGCTCGCACGCTCTGCGGCATGAATAGGAGTTGCTCGCCGAAGCAGAAAAAAGGGCGTCCGGCGACGCCCTTGGCAGGTGACAATCCCAATTCGGGATCACGCGGCTTTTCTGGCGGTGCCAACGCGGGCAGCCAACTCGCCTTCGATCCATTTGTAGGTTTGAGCCAATCCGTCTTCCAACGAGATCTGTGGTTCCCACCCCAGAACGTCGCGAAGGCGATCGTTGTTGGAGTTGCGGCCTCGGACACCTTGAGGGCCGTCAATGTGCTTCTTGGTGATCTCAATACCAGCGGCCTCCGCAACGATATCCGCCAACTCGTTGATGCTGATCAACCGATCCTGACCAAGATTCAACGGTTCGTGATAGTCCGAGTTCATCAACTTGTGGATGCCCTCGACGCAGTCATCCACATGGCAGAAGGAACGAGTTTGCTCGCCATCCCCCCAGATTTCGATCTCGTGATTGCCAGTCAATTTAGCTTGGGCAATCTTGCGGCACATCGCGGCGGGGGCTTTTTCACGACCACCTTCCCACGTTCCCAACTGGCCGAAGATGTTGTGGAAGCGGACAATCCGCGTCTCAATTCCGTAGTCTTCACGGTAGTGGATGCAGATTCGCTCCGTGATCAACTTCTCCCAGCCGTACGCATCTTGCGGTGCAGCGGGGTAAGCATCTTCTTCTTTGAGCGGAGTCACCTCGACATCCGTTTGTAGGTGCTCTGGATAAATGCACGCGGACGATGTGTACAGATACCGGCTGACGCCATTGACGCGAGCGGCTTCCAAGGTGTGGAAGTTGATGGTGGCGTTGTTGTAGAGAATGAGGGCGTGGTTGGCGGAGATGAAGCCCATGCCACCCATATCCGCAGCCAAAGCATACACCTGGTCAACGTCTCGCGTGGCTTGCAGGCAATTGTCCCAGCGACGGAGGTCCAGCAACTCAAACTCATCCGCATCGGTTTCAGAGAATTCCGGATGCTTAATGTCCACACCACGAACCCAATAGCCCTGGTTCTTGAGAAACGTAACCAAGTGATGGCCAATGAATCCGCCTGCGCCGGTGACGAGAACTTTCGCTTGCGACATTGATGCTCCCCTCCTTGGGATTGCTGCGGCCGATAGCTCGGCCATCCAACGTGATTAATCAGGGCAAGTATTGCTGAATTCCATGCACGTTAAGCTGCCTGTTTCTGCGCTATGGCAGACGTGGCATCGTACTTTGCCGTGACACAAAGATGCCAACCAAAGTGCTGCTCCAACCAGCGGAACATACGCTGAGGTAGGTAACGGAAGTACCAGACTTTCTTGTATCGATACTCTTTGTAATCCTTGATCACGTACGGGAAGATGTGATCAACAAGCGTTTCGGTGGTCTTAAAGCCGTACTGCGCCAAGAGCTTGGACATCTCCCGGCCACTGTAGGTGTATGTGACTGGGCAGCCAGTCTGCGCCTCTGAATATTTCGCCACCAGCTTGCGAGTCTTCCAGAATTGGCCGAAGCCGTAGCGCATGACAATCCAGTAGACTTTCCATGCAAAACGGTAATAGTTCATGACCTTGAGCGTTGTACCTTCTCCGGCATAGTGAGAAAGCTGTTGATAGACTCGCTCCGGATGTGGCGTATGGTGAATGACGCCAAATGAGTAGATCAAGTCATACTTTTCAACTGGCACAAAGCTGGTCAACTCTTCCGCATTTCCCGGACAGAAGCGAATTCGGTCCGAAAGGCCGAAGACTTCCGCACGCTGTTTGGCGACAGCCATCGATTCGTCGGAGAGGTCAACGGTGGTGACCTGCGCCCCGTGGCGAGCAAAGTTGATTGTGTCCGTTCCAATGCCGCAGCCGATCTCAAGGACCTTCTTGCCGTTCCAGGCGGAAAAATCCGCGAACGCTGGAATGTGCGGCTCGACATAGTACTTCCGCGTTTCAACTTCGTTGAAGTACTCCTGCGTGCCAACCTCGCGCGGCGAATGCCGGATATTGCAGGGGCGGCGATTCCAATAGTTGCGGACTGAGTCAATTGGGACCACGTCAAAACTTGTCTCGTTGGCCAAAGCCTGTCTCCTCTACGTGTGCAGGCAACAATTCATGCAAGGATCACGATCGAAAGCTCAACTGCTAAGCTGCGTGGCGTTGCGATTCCTGGACTAAGCCGCTTTGGCTGTGATGTGTTGCGAGTGCGACTCCGCACCGCCATGAGACCTTGCGACATCGCTCGTTCCCCAAGCTATGTAGTTGCACACTTTGGAGAACGCGTCGCGATCCAGGACTCGCCAGCAATCAATAATGGTGCGCTCGCCGACGGCATCTTGTGGCTGGATGGCTTTAAATTCCGGGCATGGCAACGTCAACACGGCAACATCCGATTGAGCAACGCAGTCTTCGGGCGTGGACGTGTAATTGAGCGAATCGCCGAAGGCTCGCTGGGCGGTTTCTGTCGCGGCAGGATCGTATGCGATCACATTCACGCCTGCGGCCAGTAAAGATTCAGCCAACATCAAGCCCTGTGCCTTTTCGACAAAGTTTGTATCAGGCTTGTAGGCCAATCCGAGAATGCCTGCGGTTCCGCCCCTTGGCAGACGCGACATCACTGCTTGATGCAAGCGTGGCACCTGATGGCGATTGATCTCGTCAGTCGCCAACGGGAGCGGAGCCGTGACTCCGAGCTGTTGGCACATGGCCGTGATCGCCTTGTTGTCTCGCGGGAAGCAAGGACCGCCATAGCCAACAGAGCCCTTCAGGTATTTGCGGCCGATCCTCGTATCCAACCCGAGCGCGTTGGTGACGACATCGACATTGCCGTCTTCCAGGCGCTCGCAAATCTCCGCGAGCATGTTGGCGTAGGAGATCTTTGTTGTGACAAAGGTGTTCAGCGCCAGCTTGGTCAACTCGGCGTTGGCAAAACTCATCCGCTGAACGGCGGCGTCATTTTCCACAACGCTGGTATAGATGCTTTCCAGCAACTCACCGGAGCGCTCGTCGGACTCGCCAATCAGTGTGAAGTCCGGGCAAAGGTAATCGCGGATGACGCTGCCCAGAGAGATGAATTCCGGGCTGTAGCAGAGTCCGAAGTCTTCGCCACACTTCTTGCCAGAGATCCGCTCAATTTCCGGCAGGAGTTGATTGCCCGTCGCTCCCGGCATCACGGTGCTTGTTAGCACCACGACGTGAAACTCATCCTTCTCCGCAATCACTTCCGCCACGGGGCGAATTGCGGACATCACGTAGTCGAGAGAAAAGAAGCCATCGTCCTGGCTTGGCGTGGGAACGATAAGAAACGTGAAATCGCTTTGCCGAACAGCCGACTTGGTGTCGCATGTCGCGGTCAAGTTGCTGCCTGACTGCTGTAGCAACTCCTGCAAACCGGGCTCAAAGACTGGAGCTTGACCGGCATTGATCTTGGCGACAAAGTCGGCGTTCATATCGACGCCAACCACTTGGTGCCCCTTGGATGCAAAGCAAGCCGCCATTGGGGAACCTAGCTTCCCCAAGCCAATCACCGCGATCTTCATTCTCGCTCCCTCGAGTGATCTGAAGGTGTTGTCTATGGGCGCGGTCTAAGTTGAGCGCCCAGGCGGAAAGAGCATCGTGCGCCGGCCATCCTTGGCTGACCATCCCCCCGCTCAACATTGTTTGTGCAGCGATGTTTAATACAAAACAGAAACTGCCGCAAGACAGGAATGCGTCCGAGGTTGCTGCGTGGCGGGCCTGCGGTCGCTTGCCGTGTGGTGCTAGCAGCGATTCCGAACCTCACAACGGTTGCCCCCTCTGAATGTTCGCCCCGTTGGCACCCATGCTGTCATGAGAAAGCAAGGACCGTGCTGGGCCTGACGGCGAGTGACCGGCAAGATGGAACAACAATCACGATGAACGTTCAACTCAAGCGGCAAGCTTGGCTGTCTGCTCCGCCTGTTGTGCCGAGTATGCTGCGATAACGTCACTCGGCTTGCCCATCTCCCGAATCGTCCCATGATCCATCCAGATCACACGACTGCACAGCTCTTCCATCGCGTTCAAATCGTGGCTTGCCAGTACCACCAGGCTTGCCGTCTGGAACATCTCATCCATTCGCTGGCGGGCTTTGGCCAGAAAGGCTTTGTCGCCGGCACCCAAAACCTCGTCCACAATCAAGATCTCAGGATGGATCGCCGTGGCGATGGAAAAACCCAGCCGCACGATCATGCCTGTTGAGTAATAGCGCAACGGCATGTCCAGATACTCGCCCAATTCGCTGAAATCCGCGATCTCCTTCATCTTCGGCCCGATCGACCGCGGCGTTTCTCCGAGCAGATACGCCCGGTACTTGATGTTCTCCCAGCCGCTAGCATCAAGCTCAAATCCCAATGTGACATCAAACAGGGAGCTCGTCCGGCCAACAACCTCACGTTTTCCCGTTGTTGGCGGATAGACACCGGCGATTAACTTGAGCAAGGTGCTTTTTCCAGCGCCATTGTGGCCGATGACGCCAAGCCGGTCGCCCTCGTGAGCTTCAAAAGAGACATCACGTAGCGCATCAACCGTAATGACCGGATTGCGCTTGCGACGAAACATCCCCTTCAGCACATATTCCTTGAGTGTGACTCGCCCGTGCCGGCGAACTTCAAACTGAACGTTGACGTTCTGAAGGGAAACCTTGACCATGGAAGAGAGCGTGGAGCGCTGGAGTCGCGACAAGCAGGATTGGTATCGAAAGCTAGAGATAGAAGATCAATCGTTTTTCCACTTTCGCCAACGTCAGGCTGGCGACGGTCACCATCAGCAAAACAAAACCACACGCGTATGAAGTCGCGGCGATTGTGGGAAGCTGGCCGTCAAGGACCGGACGTCGTAGTAGGTCGAGACATGCCGCCAGTGGATTGATGTCCACAATCCAGCCCAGACCGCGATCGCGCAGCATCTTTGCCGGATAAAAGATGGGTGTCATATAGAACAAAGCCTGCATGCCAACTTGAACCAGATGCTGAGTGTCTTGAAACACAACATTGATCACGCCAAAAATGATCGACACCGACCAGCCGAGCGCAAAAAACAGGACCAAGGTTGGTATCAATGTCCACAGCGTGAGCAAATTACCAAACCCGCTGGTCATCCAAACCAACGCCAACAAGACAATCAACGCCACGGCGAAGTGAATCGCCATCCCTACCGTCGTCCGTAGCGGATAGATCGCCAATGGTGCGGGGGATTGGCGAATGTAAGCTTCTCCAGCGAAGTAGCATTGGCAGCTTTCCGTCAGCACCCCGGTGAAGTAGCTCCAAAATGCCAAGCCCGAGAGCACGAATGGCGCATACGAGATAATGTCTTGGCCAAAGAGCTGCGAAAAAACGATACAGAATACGATCGTCATCGCGACCGGATGCATCAAGGACCAGCCGATGCCCAGCACGCTTCGCCGGTAGCGCTTGCGCAAGTCAACTTTGACCAGCGACATCCAGAAGAATCGCTTGCTCCAGATGTCGCGGAAGTATTGCGCCGAATGGAAGAACATGTTGTCTCGACCGCGTTGCGCACCTCAAAACAAACCGCTGGGCCACGAAGGGCCGGAATCATAGCCGCGGCGCAGCAAGGCGGCAATCGCAACATTTCACGGCTAGCAATGCTGCGCGGCAACACCCGTAGCAATACGAGCGATGACCAGACACAGCCAGCGTTGTCAAGAAACGGCTCGTGATCTTCCGCCTAGTGATGCAGATGTTCTACCCATACATCAATATGTTCAACGAACTCTCTCAGCCCTATTAGCCGCTGAACGCCGGTTGGGTTCTGATGGGCTGACGATCAGCCGTCAACTCATATTCACCCCCTCCTTGCGGGTGGTTTTGGCGAAAGTTCTCACAGGGGCGCCAACAGTGGTTCCACCAGGCGCGCCACCAGTGTTTTTGACAGTCGCGCCAGGAGTGTTTTTGACAGTCGCGCCAGGAGGGGCGCCAACCGTTCCTTGAGCCGTAGCAGGGAACAGCCTGAAGGCAAGTGCCGCTGATAATCTTCGCTTTGGGAGCGCAACGCCCTGTTTTCGAATTGACCGGGAGTAGTTTCGCCTGAATGCTCGGCCTTGGGCGCGGGGCTGTTTCAGTTCTTCGTCTCAACTCAACTTCAAAGCTCCTTTCCGCGCTGCGATCGCCGCCATGCTCATGGCTTGAGTCGGGAACTGCCTTTCGCATAATCAGAGGAGAGTCAGTTCTTGGCTATGCTTCCTTCTGTATAGACAATCGCCATGACCAACGAACCTAACAACGGAACAGGCGTTGAAGATATCAAGCTTGACGTTCAAAGTCATGCTGCGGTCGTGACGTTAAATCGAGCCGACCAGCGGAATGCTTTGCGGCGAAAGACGATCGATCAGCTTAGCCAGGTCCTGGAGAACATTCGCTTGGACAAGGGAGTGCGAGCGGTCATCCTCACCGGCGCCGGTTCGGTGTTCTGCGCCGGGATGGACCTGAAAGAGATGGAAGCCGCGGCCGATGCGGACAACGCCCACGACCTGTGGCACGAGGACGCGTTGATCTTTCACGACCTGCTGCTGCAGATGTTGCGGTTTCCCAAGCCTTTGATTGCGGCGGTTAACGGGCCGGCGCTCGCTGGAGGGACGGGGCTATTCCTCGGTTGCGATCTCGTCGTCGCCTCGGAGACTGCGTTCGTCAGCCTGCCGGAACCGCTGCGAGGAATTGTCGCGGCCATGGTGACGCCGCTGTTGGCGTTTCGGATTGGTGCGGGCCAATCTGCGCGGCTGCTGCTGACCGCGGATCGGTTTGACGCGATGGAATCACACCGCATCGGCTTGTTTCACGAGGTGACACCGCCGGATCAGTTGGTTGCTCGGGCGGCGGAGATCGCAGCTTCTTGCGCGAAGTGCGCGCCGGAGGCCTTGATGCTGACCAAGAAAATGCTTAACGAGACCGTCGGCGAGCACCTGACAACCTTGCTGGGAGCCGCGGCGGCGGTCAGCGCATCCGCGCGCACAACGGAAGCCGCCGCTGAAGGATTGGCCGCGTTCCGAGAAAAGCGCGCGCCGGATTGGAAATAGCGCCGGCGGTCTCACTCAGTACACACTTTTTCGCCACACAGATCCACGATCCTCCTCGCCACAACTTTTCCTTTCTGCTGACTTTCAACCCTACCGATTTGCCGAAGTATGAACGAGATTCAGTCGCTTGATATTATTGCCGTGGGGGCCCACCCGGACGACGTGGAGATTGCCTGCGGCGGCACGCTTGCCCAATTGGTGCGGCAAGGGTATCGCGTGGGCATCATCGATCTGACTGATGGAGAGCCGACGCCCGGTTCACCCGGTCCCGAAGTTCGGCTTGCCGAAGCCCAAGCTGCCGCCGACGTGTTGGGCGTTCATGTTCGCAAAACGCTTGACCTTCCCAATCGAAAGCTCTTCGACACGTACGAGAACCGTGTGTGCCTGGCCAAAGAGTTTCGCCGATATCGTCCCAAGCTGGTGGTGGGCTTTGGCGAGAAGACGCCGCTGGCTTCGCCTGACCACTGGCAGGCAATGCAGATCACGGACGCCGCCGTGTTTTATTCGCGGCTGACCAAGTGGGATGAGGAATTCGATCACCTGCCACCGCATACCATTCAGGCTCAACTTTACTATTCGCTGGCGTTCTACTCACTGGAGATGCCGGCGGCCGCAGGGCATTTCGTCTCCGATATTTCTGATACTCTGGAGACCAAGATTGAGTCAGTCATCTGCTACCAGACTCAGTTCGAGAAACGCCAGGAGTTCATCGCCAAACGTATTGAAGCGGTGGCGCTCAACACCGGTATGACGGCAGGGTTCAAGGCCGGTGAGTTATTCCTTACCGCCAAGACTCTCGGCACGAACGACATCATGCGTACGGTCTTGGGTGAACCTTCGAATTAAGTCTCTCCCGAGTTGTTGTTTGATGTTCTGCGCGGGTAGAGCCGTACAGCCCGAGACCTGACTGGGCCTGCCAAGTTGCAGTGAGGAGGGATGGCTCAAGCCATGGCTGGGCTCGCAACTCGTGTCCCGTGTGAAAAATCGCGGGGCGCAAAGAGAACCCGCCTGCGCGGCGCAGAACGCCGAGGCAGGCGGGGCTGTTTCTCAATCACGTTTTCTGACCAAGCGAGGGGCGTATCCCAGGGAGCATTGCTTCCAGAGAACATTGCCCATTCCACGGCACCACGTCTCGCTGTTGTGGAGACACGGTTGCTGAGCATCAGCGCTTAGTAGCGACGACCTCGACCGCCACCACCACCCCCATAACCGCCTCCGCCGCCGTAGCCGCCACCACCACCGTAGCCTCCTCCGCCACGGCGAGGACGCTCTTCGCGTGGTCGGGCTTCATTGACCGTCAGCGAACGACCGTCATGTTCTTGGGAGTTCAGACCATCAATGGCGGCCTGCGCCTCCTCATCGCTACTCATTTCGACAAATCCAAAGCCTTTGCTTCGCCCGGTTTCACGGTCGGCGATGACCTCGGCACTGGCAACGCTCCCATACTGCGAGAACAGCTGCTCCAAATCAGAACTGGAAACGTTGTAGCTTAGGTTTCCACAATACAACTTCTTACCCACGATCGATCTCCGGACAAGCAAACTGACGCGAAGGAGCACTCCTTCGACCTAACAAAGAATTCACAAAGGACCCACCAGATGGGGCGGACGAAAGAGCGTCTTCCAAGGGGCCAAAAGAGCGGCCAGCGGCGCAGCAAGCGTTCAAGAACCAACTAGTTGGGTAATTCAAGATAGCAATTTCATCATCACCTGTCACCCATGCGGCGCTGAATTGCTCGCTGTTCCCGTTGAGCCAGTAAGTCTCTGGGTGGCAGCTTTGGCGGTTTGCAGAAAAAACGTCGTCAGCGCAAACCGGGTGGTTTTGCTGACGACGTGAGCTGGAAAACAAACGACCTCGGGCGCTTCCATGCGCCCGCACTCCAGGTCGAGGTTGGCTAGCGAACCGTCGGTCGAGACAACGGTCCAAGCCGGCCCACAACACCCGAGCTTCTCTGCTGAGCATCCAGAAGACCCAACGGACGAGCCGCTGTTGAACAACTGTCGGTGGCCGCAACCAGTTGTTCAGTCCCCTGCCAGGCGAGCCATAACGGACGAACGTTCTGCATTTTTCCAATTGGTTCTTTGTGCTGTGACTGAGCCGCTCTGCAAGTTCTGCCCGTTTACATTCAATCTTGTGCTGGTCTTTCGTTCCGCTGCGGTTTGAAGGCTTCCTCGGCGATCGTGTCGTATTCCGGTTGGTTGTCAGCGAGATACGCGTCCCACTTGGTCTTTTCCCAGAGCTCCATGTGGTCGTTGACCCCCAAAATGACGACAGCGACTTTCTCGTTTGAGCTGGACTCAATCCCGGCAGAGGCGGCAAGTTCCGCGGGAAGTCGAATCCGTCCTTGCCGATCAATCTCGACGCGCTTTGCCTGCCCGTACATCAACCGCATATACGTTCGCACGTCGCGACGATTGGGCGGGCTTGCGGCAAGCCGATCCGCAAAGCGAGCAAATCCTTCCTCCGTGTAAATGGTCAAGCTACCGTCCGTGCCGGGCGCCAAATACAAGCCGTTTGTCGGCGCCAGCGTGAGTGATTCCCGAAAGGTCTTGGGAATGGCAATCCGCAGTTTTTCGTCGACAAATCGAACGAAATTTCCCGTCAGCGGAATCACCATTTATCCCCATTCCTCCCCAACCAGGGCCAAAGAATAGCCACTCCTGGCAGCACGTCAAGGATTTCATTGCGATGTGGAGAAAACCAAGGATCGCCATCGGTTCAAGAGTACCATCAGATAACGAGTTGTGAAAAAAACAACATTCGAAAAAAACGATCTCCCCAAGGCCTTGAGGGCGTTGTTCAACAGCGAGATTCACCTCCACTGTCACACCGCCCTTTGAGTAGATATCATCCTAAAGCATTGTTTTAAAATAAGTTAAGACAATAACCCAAGGCCATCTTGTTTTTAGGGCTAATCCCCACCAAGCCCCACAAACTCCTTGATCCATCCCCACTCGCGCATTGCCTGCTGCCCATACCCTGAGTTGGCCACCGAGCGAGCGGGCGATACAAACGGGTTCTGGCTGAAAACGCATCGAGTACGTCTCTCGGCAGTCAACCAAGTGCCGTTCCAGCAGACTGCCCCCCATAGGTCTTGCCCAACCGTTACTCTTTCCTGCTCCTTCACGCACGAGTCCTGTGCTCATCAGCAGAATCGCTATTTCTCGTTGCCACATTTTGACTTACAGCCATAGACGCGTTTTTGGCCTTCGGTTAGCCTGGAGCCCTTGGTTGCCGCAATGGAAACGCGGCTCCGAGCTTGAGCCGGAGGTTGACCGGGGCTGCCAACCGCTTCCGCAATGGCACGTCCTGATTCCGGCTATTGAAATGCTTCTCAAATTGCGATGAACGCACTCTACCGGCTGCACGCACGCCTGCTTCAGAAGCACAGCTTTGCGATTGTCTGCGTCTTTGGACTGTTGCTGGGGCTGATCCTGCCTGGAGCGTATTTCGCGGTCGTCAGCAATACCAACGACGTCACGGACTGGCTTCCGGACAAGTATCCGGAAACCCGTGACCTGCGCTGGTATCAACAATATTTCAAAGCCGGCAGTGACCACATCGTCATCATCTCCTGGGACGGGTGCACGCTGACTGACGATCGCGTTGAGCTGTATGCCAACAAGCTGCGCAATTGCCCCCAGATCGACTCGGTCGTCACTGGGCAGGAGCTGGTCGATCAGATCTCTCAGACATTAGATGGCAGCGAAGATCCCCGCAGCGAAGCAATCAACCGACTGCAAGGCTCTTTGATTGGGCCGGACTACGTGCATGGTCTGAAGTTGACCGATGATGCCCAAGGTCAGGCCGTGATTACGGCGGTCGCGGTGGGTTCAGCCGCTGAATCGGCCGGCCTGCACGTGGGACAAACCATCACCCGCATCAATCGTACGGCAACCTCCAACACGGCCGAGGCTCTGGCCGTGCTGGAATCCACCTACACGGCTGAAGACGCCGACACCGGGCAGCAGTGGCTCTCCATTTACACGGACGGCGGCGACATCCCGTATCGCTGGCAGTGGAGCGGCACGCGTCCGGGCCGGCAAACGGCCATCTTGGCAACGCTTTCCGCGGACGGCCGCGACGAAAAGAAGCTGGAATCCGCGCTGAATGAAATCCGCCGTATTGGTGAGCAAGAGTGCGCCATCGTTGGTCCAGACCAACGCATCCGCTTGGGTGGACCTTCGGTGGATAACGTCGCCATTGACCAGGAGGGCAAACGAACTCTGGCGGTGGTCGCCACGCTGTCGTTCGTCGTCGGCCTGGGAATGTGCTGGCTGTGTTTCCGTGATATCAAGATCACGTTCCTTGTGTTCTTCGTGTCGATTTTCAGCGAAGCCACAAGCTTGGCCATCGTCTATTACTCGGGAGTGCCGGTCAACGCGATCTTGCTGTCGATGCCGACGCTGATCTACGTACTGACGATCTCCGGCGCGATTCACATCGTCAACTACTATCGCGATTCGGTGGTTGAGACTGGCATCAAGGACGCGCCGCATCAAGCCATCCGCAAAGGATTCGTTCCGTCATCGCTGTCGGCCGTTACCACGGCGATGGGGATGTCGTCGCTGTTGATTGCCGACCTGCGGCCAATTCGCTTGTTCGGCGGTTTTTCGGCACTCGCGGTGGTTTCCACGTTGATGTGGCTGTTCTTGCTGCTGCCGGCGGTACTGCAACTTTCGCCGCTTTCTGCGCGGACGGTTCGCAGATTGAAGGTTCGGGCCAAGCGTCCGTTGCAGATCGACCGCATGTGGACGCGGATTGGACGTGGCGTGGTGGCCCGGCCGACAGTGATCTTCCTGCTCTTCGCCGGCATCTTGTTTGGCGTGGGCGCAGGCGTCCACAAGCTCCAGAGTTCAATCAACTTGATGAAGCTCTTCAGCGATGATGCGCCGATCATTCATGACTATGTCTGGCTGGAATCCCGCCTGGGACCGCTGGTGCCGATGGAAGTTGTCGTCCGATTTGACGAGGCCAATTTTTCCGAGGATGAAACCACCGGGCGGCACGGCGTCGGAATCGCTCGTCGCCTGATGCTTGTCAACGAGATCCGCAATGCGCTGGAGGAAATGCCTGAGGTGGACGCGACGATGTCCGCCGTGACGTTTGTTCCGGAGATTCCCACCGGAACTAGCGGACGAGCCGTTGCGACAATTCGCCGCATCAACAAAGAGCTTGGCAAGAGCTTGGGCGATCTCGAGTCCGCCGGCTGGATTGCGCAGTCAGGCGATGAGCAGCTCTTCCGCATCAGCCTGCGGCTGGGAGCGTTCAGCGGCATTGATTACGGCAGCTTCGTCACCAACGTTCGTGAAGCCGTGACTCAAAACGCGCTGGATGACGAAGTCAAAACGCACCTGGAAACCTTTGCCAAAGCGGGCATGATCGACGAGGCAGGTGGCCTGGATGTGACCTATACCGGCGTTGTGCCGATTGTCTACAAGTCACAATCCGAGTTGATGAATGGGCTGCGAGAAAGCTACCTCTTCGCGTTCGCTATGATCGCCGGGATGATGGTGTTGTTGATCTGGCCGACTGCCGGCGGGCTGAAAGCCTTCCCTGCGGCCGCGTTGATGATGATTCCCAACATCTTCCCCACCGCCATGGTGTTTGGAACCATGGCCTGGATGAACCACGCCGTGGATATCGGCTCCATGATGACCGCCAGCATTGCCCTGGGCGTTGCTGTTGATGATACCGTGCATTACCTGTCCTGGTTCCGCCGTGGTCTGCACCGCGGTCTCACACGGCGTGATTCCGTCTACGACGCGTACTCGCATTGTGCCAGAGCGATGACGCAGACAACACTCGTCGCCGGGTTTGGCATCGCCATGCACGTCTTTAGTACATTCACGCCGACCATGATGTTTGGCGTGCTGATGATTCCGCTGTTGGGTTCTGCCCTGGTGGGCGACCTCATCATGTTGCCGGCGATGTTGGTGAGCCCCTTTGGCCGCATTGTCTGCCGCCGCGAGAAGAAATCAACAGCCGTACCGCTCAGTGAAGATGGCCCGACCGGCGATGAACTAGCCATCGTGCCGGCGCCCACACTTGCGGCTCACCGCCCAGAGCGGAGAGTTCGCATGGACCAGCGTTTTGGTACGTGAGCTGCGCACCTCCTCGGGCAACCACGATCCACGGTTGGTTAGCTCGCAAGACGAGGAGCGCTCTGGCAGTTCGCAACATGGGATGGCGAGCACGCGAATCTGGGCTATTCCCGAAATTCACCGCGACACTGCTTACAGCACTTCCACCAGCGTCTCGTATTCGCCGTCTGTCTCAAACCGCGCGGCCAGCAACTCGCTGGAGACGTTGATCCCCAAGAATGTGCGATTGCCGCGAGCGCCGACAGACCGATAAAAGACCCAGTGTTTGGCGCCAATCTGAACGCGCTGCGCCACAGCCAGATCCGCCGGCAGAATTTCCCGCTCTGACGCCACTGTCAACGAGCGCCAGGTGTAGGATCGTCGCAACCGTGTTGGATCCAAGTCAATGAACACCCCAGCGTAGAGCCCCCAGCCACGTTGGCGATGCTGCAGGGCCAGCTGCCCTTCGGCAGCGGACAAGTTGCCTGCATGCGCGGCAGAACGCCACTCCGGCAAAGCCAGCGGCATCACGCGTGCCACAGGCTTCTTCTTCATGGTCAACTCTGCCTCGGTGTGCTCAGAATCAAATTTGCCACCGACGCCTGCCGCCAACGGCACGCTCAACCGATACTCCAATTCGTGCTCTCGCCCGCACGCAACCGAATCGGCCACCCAGGCGAAACAATCCTCGTGGGCGAGCATGATGCTTCGCTGCAGGATCATGCCGGGCGCTGGGTGAGCTTCCAATTCCAGGTAGTCGCAATCGCTGTCAGACTGCCAGCAAACGCACGTCCAGCTGGGCGACATGGAAAGTGGATTGCCGTCGACGGAAATTTCCGTGACCATCGTACCGCCGCAAAGCGGACCTTTCTTTGCCGATAGCTCCAGGCCGATTTCCGGCTGGCCGTAGTCGACGAGAATTCGAGGGGAGGATCGCTGCCAGGATGTGCGCAAGGCGGCCAGTTCGCTCCACTCGGCGTTTCCACCAACGTTATGGTTGTCATCCGCTTGTTCAACTTGAGCGGGACGCGTTGATATCCCCAGCGCCACGCGCAGCGCTTCCCCTGCGTCCTGGTCGTCAGCGGCTGCGGCCAGATGTTGCATCCACTGGTTTGTCACGGCCGCCGCGGGCGAGGCAGACTTTTTCTTGCCATTCTTTGAGGGCTTGCGGACAGGGCCAAAATGCTGTGAACCATCCAAGCGGGTCAAGTTGGCGATGGCCAACAGCACATCATCAAACTGCTTGAATGCCTTGCGGAGTTGCTTTGTCGCTAGCGAGGCATTGTCCTTGAGCAGGACCTGACATCGGAGCCAGGAAGCCGCCAGTGAGCGAATGTCGACCAAGTAATCGCGATGAGGTGTGCCGGCACCATCGAGCAATTGGTCGAAAGCGGCGATGGTCGCCGCGCAGCCAGCTTTGGCAAACTCACGACAAACGCGCAGCTCTGGTGCGACGACCGCCAGCGCCAAAGCGGCTTCGCCAGCAAGCATTTGATAGGCGGCCGCGCCTGCTTGCGGGTCCTGCTGTTGCGCTTCCTGGACCGTTTCCACCAGCCGGGCCAGCAGATCCCACCACAGATCGGCAGGCAAGTCTTTGGTCAGCCGCGGCGCTGCGTAGCATAACGCCAGCGTTTCCGCGGCAAGCTGTGATGCAGCGGCAACGCCAGCGGATTCGGCCAGCCATGCCTTGACGGCTTGCTCAGCGGCAAACTCACGCTGCGGTTTTTTCCCTCGAGCTGCTTTCTTCTTTCCGGAAGCTTCCGTTCGGACAGAAGTGTAGGCGTGGATGTCATCCAACATCCCAAAGTCAACGGGCTGCACGTCTTCCATCCCCCAGCGGAAGGGAGATGTGCTTTCGCGCTTCCAATGAGACAGAGACGCGGCACGGGGCTTGAGCAAATCCTGCCAGGCATCCCAGGCGGGAGTCTCCGCGAACGTGATCTCACCGTTTCTCAGCTTGGCGGGAGCCGATTTTCGCCAGGGGCGTTCACCAAAGACCGCAGGTAGATTGGACAGCGAATCGGACGGAGTGCTGTTTTGTTCGACAGGTGTCGTTGTGATCGACATGTGTTTGCAGAGCTTTGGCGGCAGTTCTATTTTCGCGAGATCCAGCACGGCACAGGTTTGGAACCTGCATGCGCATGGTAGCCCCGCTCATTCGACAGGATTCTGAGGAAGCGATATCTTAGCAATCACGGGTTCTCTCGCCAGGGTGCGTGCTTGAGCCGCCGGCTCAACGTCTCACGGAATGGGATTTGCTTTGACAATGATTACGTGAGCTCTGACAGTTTGTGAACGATCGGCCGGTTTTCAGTGAACTTAACAAAGCACCTGCCGCTGATCGTGAATCACTTTTTTGACGACGCAAGGAAATCCATGAACACTGCTGCCGGAATCGCCAGGTTGATCTGTTGTGTCACCGCGTGGTGTGGAATCTTGCAGCTGTGCGGCTGCGAGGATCCGTCAACCGTTGATTCAACAGAGCCAGGCTCAGCTCAGCGGCAAACTCAGAACAAGGAGCCGCAAGGCGATCACGTGACCGCCCAACAGGCTGAAGCCAAGTTGCCGAACGATAGCGGTTTGGTTGGCACCGGCGCGGGGAATGATGAAATCAAAGATGATAAATCTGAAGAGGGCGATGGATCTCAAGTCGAGACTAAAGACAACGCCGCCGGGCAATCAGAACAGGGAGATCAGCAGGACAAACAATCGGACGATGCTCAATCTGATCACCAGGATCAAGAACACGGACGAGCAGAGATTGACTGGGATGCGCCCATCAAGCAGCCGCCGGAGGCTGAGGGCATGGCCGCGCCGTTTGAAAAAGCGGATGTGTGGGTTGATCTGGAGAAGAAGAAAATTGTGATGGCCGGCAGAGTGTGCCAGAGTGCCGGATTTTTGGAGTTCTTCGCTACGCTCCGCGGCTACCAGGAACATGAAGCGATCGTCACTGTTCGCACAAAGTCAAGCTTCATCCATGGGCTCTTGCTGGCCATTGGCGTTGAGCCCGGACGCCCTGTGCAATACCGACCGGAGTTCCGTGCCGCCGAAGGTCCGGAGATCAACGTGACCGTTTACTGGACGGATAAAGACGGCAAGCGTCAATCCGCAAAAGCCCAAGATTGGATCAGGAACGCGGAAACCGGCAAGGCCATGGAGCACCCATTTGTGTTCGCGGGCAGCAAGTTCGTCTCAACGGGCGAAGGCCAACCAGAACACTACACCGCTGATGATGGCTACTTGATTTGCGTTTCCAACTTCCCTACCGCCATGCTCGATCTCCCAATCGCCAGCACGGACTCAAACGCAAGATTGATGTTCGAGGCATTTGAAGGCCGAGTCCCGGCAGTCGGGACGGAGATCACGGTTGTACTCGAACCGAAGGACAAGCCAGCCGACAAAGGCGATGCAGACGCCAGCAAAGGTGGAGCGGACAAAAGCGCATCAGCCGGCGATGACGGCTGAAGACTTGGCCTGCCAACATGCCCACACGCCCTTGGCCTTGATTTCCTTATTGCCGGTAGACGCTGCTTCCCGGATCACCGCCGGAAAGCACGTACGCGAGAATGTCCAGGATCTCCTCACGCGTGAATGTATTCATCAGCTTCTCCGGCATCAGGCTCAATTCGGCTTTGAATTGTTCCTCAATGTTGGATTTGTCGATCCGTTTAGGCTCGATCAGCGGGTTTGAAGTCACGCGGACATAATCATCCGTTTCTTCCACAATCACGCCGGTCACCAATTGGCCGTCGGCGGTTTCAAAGATGTACGAGGTGAACTGCTCGTTGATGGTGTGAGACGGCTCAATGATGTCGCGAAGGACCTGTTCGCGGGTTTTCTTGCCGTTGGCCAGTTGTTCCTGCAGGTCAAACAGGTTGGGCCCAACTTCGCCGCCCTCGTTCCCCATCTTGTGACACTGAGCACAGCTCGCCGCCGTGAACGCTTCTTTGCCGGCGTCAAAGCTCTGCGTTGAGCCCACGCTGGCAACGTCCTCAATGAGGTCGGCAAATGTCCAATCGCGGACGAATGGCCGGATGGCCACGTCCTCAGAAACATCAGGCTGGAGATCAGCGAGCGGGATCGCAGACAGATCCGGCACAACGTACATCACGCCATTCATCCGCCTCCAATGTCCCGGAAACGTACAAACGTAAGGGTACTCGCCCGGTGTTGAGGGGGCGGTGAACTGCAATCGCTGGCTTGCTCCGGGCGGCAGCAAGCGCGTGCCGAGCATGACCTCAGACAGGTTCGGCGTAAAACCCTTCGCGAACGCATCGGGTTGTGTCGCCATCCGCTCGGCCGCCTCGCCAACTTTCTGCATTGCCCCGGGCGCGGTGATCAGCAGGTTGTGCGACATGATGTCGGAGTTCTCCAACACCAGTTCGACAGGCTTGCCCGCCTCAACATAGATCCGGGATCGATTGTAAATCATCTTGTGTGGCACCGTACGAATGTGCACGACGTTCACACCCAACTCGCCCAATTCCTTGCGGAGTGCTGTTGCTTCCGCGGAGGGCAACCGCATGGCCATTTCATTGGCCAGCCCCAGCGCGTCGATCACTTCCGGCTCGGTGCGACGTTCCACCGGGATTGACGTCACGTGGTCCTTCAAAGTCTTAATCAGCGGACGAAGTTCATCCGCCGGCCAGAAGCCTGGCTGAATGCGGCTGATTGCGGAAATGGCCGTCGCGCGGAGTTTACCGCGATTGACATAGCCAGCCAGCGTGCGGAACGAGTCCTCTTCATGCCCAGGAATAGAGACCACCGCGTACATGGCCGCGCGCAACATGGAAGACACCGGGTCTTCCGGCAGCGCAATGTTCACCTGTCGCGGCGGCGCGGGATTGTTGGCCTGCCGAAAGATCGCCCGCCGGTTCTCATCCAGCACGGTGACACGAAAGTTGTCCAAACGCTTGGCAAATTGCCCGTTAGCTTCGTCTCGGTTCCAGACGACAATCGAGTCAATCGGCACGGACCGTTTGAGGTCCAGTTCCCACCACGGATTGCGCGTGTTCTCGCGCGTGTGCGTTTGGCCATTGTCTTGAAAAGTGCCGCTGTAGTTTCCGTCGATGGCGCGGTTCGCTCGACCGCTGTGGGCTCTCGTTGATTGGGACGCGGTCCCGTCACGTGCGACATTGACTCCGTTGGAGAAGACTTCAACTTCGGCCAAAGTCAATGTGCGGCGGTTCCCCGGCAGATCAATCCGGACGTAGCGTCCCACAGGGGTTTGGCTTTGCAACGCCTGAATTTCTGGGGGTAATTCTTTGAGCAGCGGCGCTACGTGTTCGTACGTCTTCGCTCGCATTGCTTCGTGATGTAAGAGTGGGATTGCGCTGATCAAATCATCAAGCCGCTCAGGATTGGCCATCCCCGCTTGCCAGGCTTCTTCGAAATCGTGTGAACCACTGATGAAGGCCACCCAGGCAACTTGGCGAGTGATGGCCCGCGCGCCTTGCTGGGCCATGGTCAGTAATTGCTCTTTGCGGTTCATCAATCCCTGCGGAGGTTTCATTGTCAGCAGGTGAGCGAAATCATTGAGCACCCGACCGGCGAACTCGTCGTCGCTGGCGTCCAGGCGATTGATCGCGGCCAGCAGTTCCGTCAGTTCGTCTGTACCATTGAGTTCGGCCAGACCGGTCAGGGCCTTCTTGCGGTAGTCCTCCAGAATGTTTGGTCGGGCGAGCATTTCCTCATAGACTCGTTGGGTGCGGTGCATGCGCAGCAAGTCTGATGTGGACGTCTCCGCCAAGATGTAATCCAAGCCAGCGGGGTTGTCTTCGCAAAAGGGCTCGCCCGCCGCCACAGCCGCTGCCCAGTGTGGCTTCAGCCCACGAATGGTTTCCTTGAGCGCGAAATTCAGGAACCGATCGCGGGGGTGATTGAGCGCCAGCAAGGCCACCTCGGCCGCGGCGACATCATTGAAGAAGCTACACGCACGCACGGCTTCTAACCGCACGCGAGGAAACTCATCCTGGGCCAAGTTCTTCAGCAGCTCCAGCGGGTCATCCACGCGATCACGCCAATAGCACAAGACACGTGTCGCCGCCGCGCGGGCACGCGGCTCATCTGACGTCAACATCCGCCGCAGCAAGTCTTGATCGACCACATCATGCTGCTGATGGATCCAAAGAGCTTCCAACAGGTTGTGTTCGTACTTAGGGGAGGATCTATCGAGGTCGGCTGTCCAAGTGCTCGCCGCCGCGATCACATCGGCACTTGCGCGGTGAGAGAGTTCCAGCCGTGCGCGGTAGCGCTCACGATCGTTGTTGGACTTCAAGACCTCTAACAACTCCGGAATCGTGGCTCCGGCAATCCTGGGAGGATCCAACAATGCGCGATCTTTGAAGGAGATTCGATACACACGGCCGTGCGCAATGTCGCGATTGGGATCGCGAATGTGATGCTGCATGTGGCCGATGATTGGGTTGTGCCAGTCCAAGAAATACACCGCACCGTCCGGGCCGATTTCAACATCGACGGGACGAAAATGTCGATGTGACGAGACAACCAACGGTTCGACTTCGACGGCAGAGAAACCGGACCCGTCCTCGGAAACCTTGTAGTTCTGAATGCCCTGGAATCCAATCACGTTGGCGATCAGATAGTTGCCCTGCAGTTCATCCGGGAAGTGCGCGCTGGAAAGGAACTCTGTTCCGCCTGCGGGCCGCGTTCTTTGCTGAAAGAACGGGAAATAGCCGCGGTGCTTGGCCGGATGTTCCAGATAGGTTGAAAACGGCGCGGCATAATAGTTGACGTTGCCGGTGCCATCGGTGACGAAATCTTGTCCCCAATAGTCAAAGATGTGTCCATGGGGATTGGCGAATCCATACGGAACATAGACTTCAGTCTTCCACGTCCGCGGCTCAAAGCGGAACACGGCCGCGTTAGCGCTACGGACGGTTGACCGCCAAGGTGTTTCAATCTGTGAGTGGTGAAACGTGCCTTCCTGAAAATACAGTGCGCCTCCGGGACCAATGACGAAGCTGTTAAGCGCGTGATGCGTATCGGCGGAATCAATGCCGTGCAAAACGCGTTGGCGAACATCAGCGATGCTGTCGCCGTCCGTGTCTTCTAGGAAAAGCAAATCCGGCTGTTGCCCGACGAAGACGCCGCCATTCCAGAACTCCAGGCCTGTCGGCACGTGAAGTCCGTCGGCAAACACGGTGCACTTGTCCGCTTTGCCGTCTCCGCTGGTATCTTCCAGGATGAGGATTTTGTCCGCCATCTCATCCTTGGGCTTCCAGTGCGGATAGCTAGGCATCACGGCCACCCACAATCGGCCCTGCATGTCAAAGGCCATCTGCACAGGATTGGCCAACTCGGAGAACATCTCTTCCGACGCGAACAGGTTCACCTCAGCGCCCGGATAAGGAGTCATCATGCTGATGGCTTCCTCAGCAGGAACAAACTCATGCTTGCCACCGGGCAAAGGTCCCGGAAAGTTTGTCCTGACCGGAATGAAATCCGGTGTGTTGCTATCATCGGCCACAAAGGGCTTGTCCGGTGTGGCGTTTCCGGCGGCGATGGCCCAGATCTTCTCGTCGCGATTGGCGGTCATCACGTCCAGGACTTGCATCTCGCGCTGCATGACGTCCCAGTTGGTGATGTCATCCTCATACTTGAGCGAGGACCGCCCGCCGTAGACGTTGTAGCCATCCACAGTGCGGTAGCGGTGAAACCAGTGGAAGTTCTTGTCCACCACGGCAGAACGTAGATAGTCCAATTGCTCTTGGTTGATATCCCTCAGTCTTTGGCGATCGCGGTCGGGCAGCAACGTTTCAATGACACAGTCGGCAACCATCATATTGCCGCTGGTGTTGAGATGGATGCCGTTAATCGTCGCTGGCGAACTCAGCACCGCATAGGACTCTTGAGTGAACCGGAACAAGTCGACAAACGGAACGCCCTTGGCTGTGGCAACTTCGGCCATGGCGTGAGCGTACATGCCAATCCGTTGATTGGCTTCGCGCGTATTGGGCAGGCTCTCGCTTTTCAGGTCTTCATGCGCAATCGGAGAAAACAGCACGATCCTGGCGTTACCTCGGCCGCTATAGTTTTGTGACTGCGTATGGTCAATCAGGTTTTCCAGCTCGCGACGGAATTGGGGCAACCCCTCTGCGCCGGCAAATGACTCGTTGTAGCCAAAGAACGCAAAGACAACGTCTGCCTTGCTGTGTTTGAGGTGGTCGTCTGGTGAGCCGAAATTGGCTGATCGCATTCGGTGGTTGATCTCGTCTCCAGAAAATCCCAGGTTGCGGAAGGAGAGCTTGAGTTCCGGCGCTACGATCTGGAAAGCCGTCTCCAGCCAGCCGTCATGCTGCATTCGCTCAGCGAGCGTATTCCCGATCAAGCAGACCGAATCTCCCTGGGTAAAGAGTTCGGCAACCTGTGCCTGAGCAACCTCCGGTGACGACGCACCAGCAGAAAGATCCGCCCGAGGAGGGGCGGTTGCGTCCAAAAAGCAAACGACCGTCGCCAGGACTAGGACAGATAGAGTCAAGGAGGCAAACCGTGCAGTCATGGAACTAAGTCTGCGATTGAAGTTGGCGCGAGCAACCCCGAGTAATCAAGCTGGGAAGGCAAGACGAGCGAGCGCCGGCGGAGCGCGGAAAAGCGGAATATTCTGTGCCGGACGCACTGCGCGAAAAACTATGGTATTGCGCCGGACAGACTCCGAGCAAGCATTCATTGGAGGGCTGCGGGGAGGCAGGGAACTTGCCCGAAGCCCTGTTGAAGCGTCCAGGTGGCTTGACGCGAACGGGATTTCTTCTGTCTCGAATGTGAAACCGGCATGAGTTTTGAGCAAGACCGACAAGATCGAATCACTGCTGGCGAATAGCCACCTGTCGCGTAGTTGCGTCCGGATTCCGACATTTGGCCTCAAGTTCACGTTGCGAAACGAAAGTTTGCCAGTGCTGGAAAATCACCGCGGGAAACTGTAGAGTTTGGCCATTCATTGACCTCATGCTTGGCTCCCTGGGAAGATCATCATGGCAGAAGAAACAACGAAAGAGACAGGCGGCAAATCCAGCGAGTCGACGGACAAGGAGTCCCTCAACCAGATCATTCTCCGGCCATATCCCAAGGTCGTTTTCTTATGGCCAACCTTCATGGTCACGCTGGGCGTGGCGCTCTGGCTGTCGTTTACTGTCGATGAGCAAGGCTTGAGCAATAGCAATCCGGCACACTACATGCCCAGCCTGATCTTCCTGGTGGTGTTTTCGATCAATCTGGTCGTGATCGCGTTTGATTTTCCGCGGACAACTTCACTGACGTTGTTCTTCCTGTTGACGGCGGTCGTATGCGGAGGCGTCCTGCTGTTCACTTACAAGCCGGAGTGGGCTTCGGCCATGAGCGGGTTCTTTGAACTCTTGCGCCCAACTGCGGACGCGCTGTTCTACTGGTTAATCACCATCATGTTAGGCATCATCTACGTCATCGTGATGATTGCCGTTCGCTTCGATTACTGGGAAGTGCGGCCCAATGAACTGCTGCATCACCACGGCATCTTGAGCAACCTGGAACGCTTCTCCGCTCCCAATCTGCGGATCGAGAAGGAAATCAACGACGTCTTTGAATATCTTCTGTTGCGCTCAGGCCGATTGATCCTCTCACCGCGCGATGTCCAACGGCCGATTGTGCTGGATAACGTCCTGTTCATCAGCAAGAAGGAACAGGCAATCACCAAGATGCTGAGCGCACTCCAAGTCCAAGTACGTAACGATTGAGCAGAAGAACCCTCCTCAGTTCATGTGGTACGCAAGCACTGCGCGCATAACGATTGCGCATTTGCGGTGACTTCATTCCACACAGACTTGGCTTGACCCAAGTTGGCGAAATTGCAAGACTCTCGGCTCGCTGCCGGCTGGCAGCAACCGGCGAGTGGCCAGGACGGCCAAGCTCGCGTGTTGAATTCACGCTCAAGCGCTTTCGCAAGGGAGGCGAACCACCATGGTTGTATCGCGATGGACTAGCGCGATTGTTGTTTCGTTGGTGACGGTGCTGGCAGGTTGCGGCGGGGGCGATGACGAAGGCAAAGAGCCTGGCGGCAATTCTGAGGCCAATGCCACGGGAGCTACGGATTCCGGTCCGACAGACGCCGAACTCTTGGCCGGTATTCCCATTCCGCCGGAAAAGTCACAGACGCCTATGGACGTGATGCGGAGGTTTCTCGCCGCCGTCCGAGAAGGGGATGATGACACGCTTGGCGGTGAAGCCTTGCTCACGCATACCGCGATTCTGGCCAACAAGCGCGCTGGGACGGAGTTTGCCCCCCCAGGCAGCCCGAACGCTCAGTTTGCGGTGATTGAGCAGGAATTGCTTAGTGACAACAAGGGAGCACACGTTCTCACACAATGGACGGACCCCGGTGATCCGAAATTTGATGTTGCCCCCAGTACCATGGATATCATCTGGGTGCTTAGGAAAGAGGACAACGTCGGGTGGGGTGTGATGGGCGCAATGTTTAAGCCCTTCCCAGACATGAAGGAGCCGGTGGTGCTAGATTTTGAAGATCCGGCAGACTTCGAGAAGACAATCGCCTGGATCAACGAAGAAGGCGAGCGGCGTGCGCTCCGTGTCGCAACGGCTCCGCAAAACCCGCCGATCAATCGCGGGCCCGTTGGTCAAGCCCAAGGTGGTGGTGGCGTCGGTCAACAGCCGCCAGCCGTTCAAAACGGCAACGGCGGAGGCCCACCGCTGGGCGGTGGCATCCAATAGTCTGGGCGACCATGACTTCGATCAAAAGGAAAGAGGCCTTTCCCAAAAGGGAAGGCCTTTTTCTTACCCTTTGCTCATTGGGGAAACAGGCGTTAACCCACAAGCTCTGTTTCAATCGCCGAGACTTGCATCGGGTCGCTAAAGGTCGGCGAAAGTCGTTCAGCCTCGCCGGCGTGTCCATCCAAACTGGATGGGTGGGCGGCAACGCCTCACGTAGTGCACGAATCAAAAAAGTCCGTGACAGATGCGCATCCTGCGTTTGCTGTCACCACTAGAACTGCTGCCAGGGCGTACTTCTTCATTTGTATCCTCACAAGTGAAGGGTCAGGGGGTGTTGGGTTTCGTATCGGCAATCACCTCAAGCCCATCCAGCCGAAATGAGAAACCGTGAGGTTGCTCGCGCAGGAAGTGTCAGCGGCGTCGCTGAATGCTCTCACCCACGCTACTTGGTTCCCGCGATCCGTTTCAGCATCCAATCCGTGATGCGCTCTGCTGCATGTCCATCGCCGAAGAGACTTGAGTGGATAATCGCGCTGCCTGAATCACCATCGGTCGCTTTGCCTGTAACGTCAGTGCCAACGCGTTCAAGTACAGAAGAGACGGTGTCCACAATCCGCTCAACTGAAGATCCAACCAGGTAGCACTCCGTTGCATCCAGTACTTCAGGACGTTCCGTCGTTTCCCTCATCACAACGACTGGCTTGTCCAGGCTGGCGGCTTCTTCCTGCACCCCGCCGGAATCAGTCAGCAGCACGCTGGCGCGGTCCATCAACCAGACAAATTCCGGGTAAGCAGCCGGCTCCAAGAGTGCAACATTTGCTTGATTGCCCAACAGTTTGTTGACCGGCTGGCGAACGTTCGGATTGAGATGCACAGGGTAGAGGAATTGCGCTTCCGGGAACCGAGCAGACAGTTGCAGGATCGCTTGGCAGATATTTTCCATTCCTCCGCCGAAGTTCTCGCGACGATGGGCCGTGATCAGGCACATCGGCGCGGCGCCTGCTAAGTTGGGATGCCGCTTGGTCCAGGCAGCCGAGTTGGCTCTCTCGCGTTCGATGGTCATTCGCAGCGCGTCGACGACCGTATTGCCGGTGACGGAGATTTGTGCGTCGGGAACGCCTTCGCGGCGCAAGTTCTCCGCGGCGCCGGCCGTCGGCGCACAGTGCAAACTGGCGACGATTCCCGCCACGCGACGATTAAATTCCTCCGGCCAGGGCGCCTGCAGGTTGCCGGTCCGCAAACCGGCTTCAACATGCACGAATGGAACATGCCGATAAAACGCGATCATGGCGGCTGTCATCACGGTCGCCGTGTCGCCCTGTGCGACGAGACAATCAGGCGAATGCTCGGTGACGAGTTGATCCAGCGCTGTGACCAATTTGGCCGTCAAACTCGCCAGCGTTTGGTTCTCCGCCATCACGTCCAAGTCAAGATCGGGCGTAATAGAAAAGTAGTCCAAGATTGGCCGGGCCATGTGCCGATGCTGGCCGCTCAGACAGACCAAGGGCTGCACCGCATCCGCACGTGCCTGACAGGCAAGAATCACCGGAGCCATCTTGATGGCCTCCGGACGCGTTCCCAAGATCAGCAAAGGGCGGAGCTTGTCCATGCAATGAGTGTGAAAGTCTGGCACTGACACTTGGAAGAACAACCGCCAGAAGCGATGACCGATCTGATTGTCGCAAATTGCCAAGCCGTGCCAAGGCTCAGCTCAGCGGCTGAAACCGATTGACGATCACCCCGTCATGCGCTCGCTTTGCTTCAATGCCTCTCGCCCATGCTCCTTTCGCCGTCTCGTCATGGCGATGTGCTACGAAGCTTCACCCTTGCCCAAGTTGGCTGGCGATGTCCCGGGACGCGCGAAGATCTTCTTCCAGCAGACCGATTTGCTCGTCCAACTCCCAGACGGTTAGATTGCGGGCCGACGCACGCAGCTCGCGCAAGGATTCCGCTAGGCCAATCATCGTTGACTTCATATTGGTGGCCAAGGCTTTCAGTTGCTTGGACCGCGCTTCATTCTGAGTCCGCAACGAGTTGGCCGTCCGCGTCAGGCGGTAGTCAATCCGCACGGAACGGAGTGCCGTCTCGATCACTTCACGAACCAGGAATGCATCCATCCGCGACCGATCCAGGAAATCGCGAGCACCCGATTTCATTGCCGCTGCGGTGTTTGCCCCATCCCAGGCGGAGCCGAGCAGGATCATGGCGGTGTCTTCCAGCATTTCAGCCGCCTGTGAGATGAACTCCGTGCCGTCCATGTCCGTCAGGCGGTAGCCGACGAGAATCACGTCAACGTTGGTCCTGCGAATGGTTTCCAGCGCGGCCTGGCCCGATTCGCGATGGTACAACCGCAGGTTGCGAGGGTAGACCGCGGTCAGTACATCAATCAACCGTTGAGTGTCCGTCGCGTTGTCATCAATGATCAGGATTGATTCAGGAGCCAAAACCATCGACTGCGACGGCGATCCTGCACGCACCGCCATCCGGACAGCATTGTTTTTCTGGATGGAAGGCGTCCCCGTGAGTGGTTCACGCTGCATGGGAGCGGAGGCGCCAGCTGTTCCAGGAGAAACGCGGAGTGGGCGCGGACGAGTTGAAACGCTGTTGGGAGGGTTGATTGTGGACATGCTGAGGGCCCTTCCTGGGGAGTTCGCGGATCGCGGAATGGGGAGGACCGTCCGTGCCATGATTGGGTGAGAGCCGTAGCTCACCGCCGGCTTCCTGCTGGCCGAAGTGGAATCGTCACCGCAGCCGGAAAATCTTTCGCTGCCTGACAGTTCGCGCCCTAATCGGCAAGGTTTAACATGTTTCGAGGGCAACTTGTGTTAACCCCTGACACATGAGCTCCAATTCTCGCTAAAATCAATACATTGCCCATGGTCCCTAGAATGGACATTCTTCTACTGCGTATCCCCCATGCCTGAGCCATTCTTCATGTCGCAAAATCGCCTGCTCAGCTTTGTCGTTGCGTTTCTCCTCATGGTGGCGCTCTCGACATCTACCGGCTGCGGTGACGCACTTTCGCAAGGTGGCACGCCTCTTGCTGATTCTCCGGCACAACCAAACGATGATTCGGGGAGCGGTTCTAGCACAACAGCGGCAGGCGACATAGCTTTGCGTGACCGCATCGACGCCGTGCTTGACTTTTCTGCCAAACGCTACTTGGATACGAGCAAGCACGGAGCCTGGCAGATTCTGCATGGTGTGTTGGCTTTTGGACCGGAACTGAGAATCCGACACGAGGGCCAACTGAAGCGCGCAGTCGATGTGATCTCAGAAGGGGGCATGATCTACGGGTTCCTGCTCCGCCCAACCGAGCACGGCTTGGATTCCATCGTTCAAGCTGGTTCCCTGCAGGGGCAAGGACATGACGATCAATGGCTGGCCGAGCTGACCCAGGCGAATCTGAACCTCGACTTCCCGATTCGTTGGGGCGAGAAAGACTATACGCTTGGCGACATGCTCAGGCAGGCTCAATGGGACCTGAATGCCAACTCGGAAGCAACGTGGACTCTGATGGCGCTCGCCACGTTTCTGCCCATTGACGCGGAGTGGGATTCTAGCGACGGGACCACCTGGAACTTTCCCAAGCTGCTTGAATTAGAGGTCAGCCGAGACATCAATGATCCGGAAATCAGCGCGTGCGGCGGAACTCATCGGTTGGTGGGGCTTTGCCTGGCTGTCAACAACTACATGGCCTCCCACCCCGGGGCCAAGCTGACGGGCCCTTGGGCAAAAGCCGACCTCAAGATCCAAGAAGCGATCACCAAAGCGAAAGAGTTTCAACAATCAGACGGTGCATTCTCGGCGCAGTATTTCGTTCGGCCGGCAGTCACTCCCGAGGTTGAAGAACGGATTGGCACAACTGGCCATACGCTTGAGTTTCTCAGCTTCGCAATGACAAAACAGCAATTCGAAGAGCGCTGGGTCGCCAATGCGGCCAATCATTTATGCGAGTTGCTCGAAGCCACAAAGGATCAGCCTGTGGAATGCGGAGCTCTCTACCATGCCATACACGGCCTGCAGCGATACCGCTACCGCATCTGGGGTCCGCCGGAAGTTAAGTAGGCGCGAGGGAAGGATTGTGGGCGGCGATTCGCCGCGGCATTTCATTCGCACACCCATTTGCGAAGCCTCTCACCTCCAAGTTTGAGGAGAGAAATGGCTACCGTGAGGAGCGTTTGAGCACGCTAGAGCGTTTTTCTTGTTGCTGTTCTGTCGCCAACATTGACGGCTTCAGATACCGCTGAGGTGTTGAGCGACATCCGGCTGCGAGCAGAACAGGAATCATCAAAGCGCTCGAGAGCATGTTCTGGATCTGCGTTCTGTTCGTCGGCGCCCATCGCTTCACGGACGCGTGAAGAATTGCCGCTGTGTTCCCCGCGCGCCTTACCCTCACGCGTACAGGCGAAATTGACATTGGTCAAATTTTGGGATGTTTCCGGCGAACATGCGCGCTGC
>JALCBR010000170.1 GCA_028066245.1 Pirellulales bacterium
CCGTACGCGCGGGCTGTTTTGATTTCCGCCAGCAACACACTATTAGGACACTACCTACGACAGATGTTCGTTCGCATTTCCGCCACCTCGATTCGGTGTCCGCAGCCGTGTCTCCATGCCGCGTCCCGGCGAAGCTGGATTGACGTGTCAGGCCTCTGCTCGCATAATCCGCCGCCTTTTTCCCTTTGAGGCTGTCCGTCTGCCATCGGCGCGCGATCGCGATGCGTTGGGCCGAAGCTAGTCTCTGTTCTTGCGCGGAAAGCAACGCGTGCCAAAACTCCCCAATCTTGATCGAGGAGTTGTCATTGCCCGATGGGTGATGATGGTTTGCTGCGTTTGCGTGGTGTATGCGAACGTATTCTCTGCAAGCGTGGTGTCCGCGGGCATTCAAGACGTTTTGGCGGACAGCACTACTGAGGAGTTAGGTAACGTTGAAGAACCCTCGTCCCCTCCAACCGATTCTTCCATCGAGGATTCATCGTCGTTAGACGTCTTGCAGCCGCCAATCGAGTTGTCAGGGCCACGGCTTGAGAGTTGGCAAGGAGAAGATCTTCGCCCTGGTCGGATTACGGCTTCGCAGGGTCCCCACCTGGGCCCGCGACCATCACGGCGACGGGTCCTTCATCCACGCCACCACGGTAGCGCGCATCCGGCGGGCCCTTGCGATTGCGAGAGTTGTCAGACTGGACCAATGGGCCTGGGTCTTAGTCCCTGGTTGCACGATCTCTTGCGGTTCGATCAAGGCCCGTTCAAATACGAAGACCGCGGACCTGGTCCTTACGAGGATTGGTCGCACCGGCCCTACGCGTTGAGCTTTCTGGCTGGGCTATGGACAGGCGATACTCTCATCGACGGTCAGTTGGAAACCAGTTCCAGCGGCTTGTGGGAAGTCCGCGCCGCACATTCCATCACCGATGAATTCGTTATCGAGGCCCGGTTTGCGCGCGCTTCTCCCAAGGCGAACAGCTTGATCTCCGGCAACGCCAATGGCGAAGTTGACGTCATCATGGGCGATGTCACAGCGCAGTTTGCGCTGGCGAATCGCTACTTTTTCCAAACGCAGCGGTGGCAGCCATATCTGACCTTCGGGGGCGGCTTCGCCACGTTTGACTTTGTGAACCTCAATGGGGTCCAGGTCGATGAGACCGTGTTTGTTGTGCCCATTGGAGCGGGTTTCCGCTACCGCTACAGCGACGCATGGGCGTTTCGCTTTGAGTTCCGCGACAACATTGCACCTGGGGGCCCACTCGCCAGCATGCACAACATGACGCTGGTGGGGGGAGCGGAATGGCGTTTCGGCGGAAGCCGGCCAAGCTACGGAATGTGGGATTTGCGGTAGCAGATTTGAAACTGAGATCCTGCGCACCGCAACAGGCACTGCTCTTTGCGCATGGTTGCGGAACTCAGCCAGGTCGGTAAGGTAGCGCTCAATGCACCCTGGCTCGGCTGGAGGCGAGTCATAACCTTATCGGCAGACTGTAATCCCATGAATCTCGGCAACTGGCAATTGGAGACAGTCTCCGGTGGCGAATTCCGCCTGGACGGTGGAGCTATGTTCGGCATCGTCCCCAAGCCACTGTGGGAACGCATCATCCCGGCGGATGACCGCAATCGGATCACGCTCCAAACGAATTGCGTTTTGGCACGAGATGGCAACCACACTCTGCTGATTGACACTGGCTATGGCGGCAAAGAGTCGGAACGCTTTATCGAGATCCACGGCATGGAACAGGGGGCTCCACTGCTGGACAACCTGTACACGGCTGGAGTCTCACCGGAGGGCATTGATTTCGTCGTGTTCAGTCATTTGCACTTTGATCACGCCGGCGGCGGAGTTGTGCGGGATGATTGCAACGCTTTGGTCCCGGCGTTTCCCAACGCCAAGTACGTCGCCCAGCGGTTGGAATGGGAAGTAGCCAACAGCGGCTCCCCAGAATTGGCCGGCAACTATCCGCCGGAAAACCTGCGGCCGTTGGAGGAAGCCGGACAACTTCGGTTGATTGAAGATGGCGAAGAGATTGTGCCAGGCTTGCGCGGCTTGGTCACTGGCGGGCACACCGCTGGGCATCACGCATTGACTTTTGAGTCCGGGGGAGACAAGGCGATTTACCTGGGCGATCTCTGCCCAACGCACGCCCACCTGCGGCGCATGTGGTGCATGGCATACGACATGTATCCCTTGGAAACTCGCCGGAAGAAGCCCGAACTGTTGGCTCAGATCGCTGATAACGGGTGGACAGTTCTCTTCGACCACGATCCCGTGATGGCCGGTTGCTGCATTGAGCAGGATCACAAACGCGAGTTTGCAATCAGCGACCGGCTTAATGTGTTGTGAAGTCCTTGAATTCTTTGTGCTGGGGCGTCCAGCAATCTTTCCAGCGCGCTTGGCTCGCGTCTCACAACAATGAGGCTCTGAATGAATTCGCCCGATATGAAATTTTGATCAAGAGTAACGGGCATCACCAAGAGAACGTACCAGTCGTCACGCTGTCGGCTGTTTTCATCGATACGGACTTTTCTTGCGAACCGGCGCAGCCGCTCACCGTACGGGCTGGTGATGGTTGAGCCTGAATTCCATCAGGGCTCTAAAACGGAACACGTTCAACAGAGAAGAAGAGGAAGAGAGATGTTTCAACTGAGAGTTTGCAGCGTCATTGTTCTCACCACAATGTCGCTGGGTGTGGCCCAAACTGCCCATGGAGCCCTGACACTGACCGAGAGAACTGTATTTACTGAGTTTCCAGAGCCACAAGAGATTGGCCCTGAAGGGTTAGTGGTGGGAGAGGGGCGTCCCAATGCCCGCTTGTTTGGCGGAAGCATCGAAGTTCGTGGTGTGCTCGCGGCCTACGCATCACCTCCGTTTGCCTGGGTCTTTGATGAAGGCGAGTCCGGACAGGTCCGATTCTCGAATTTTCCCACGCGAATTCGCTTCTTTTCAAACGTCGTCGTTGCTCGTGACTCAGAAAACGAAGTCAACGGTGACGCCAGCTTTTCACTCGTGGGGATCTTTGGCGGACGATTTGTTCCGGTTGTCATCTTTTCGGAATCGTTCGATGGCGAATCATCCATCTCGTTTGATCTCGACGGCCAAGATGTCCCTCTCCAGCCCGGCGCGACGAACGAGTTGGTTCCGTTGTCGCTTGTTCGCCACATGCAACTGAACCACACCGCGACCGGAGATTCATTCTTTGCAGTTGATGACTTTGGGTTTGACGCTTTCGTCCTCACGTTCGGTCGCTAGAAGTGTACGCGCCTGTAATATACCCCCGATCCTTCCCGCACTGAGGGAGGATTGGGGAAGGCGTTTTGCGGGTTGCTGACAGGCAAAAACTTGTCGCAAAGATGGCCCCCCGGCAACGATCTAGAGCGTTTTTCTTGTTGACGTCCCGTCGCCAACATTGACGACTTCAGATATTGCTGAGGTGTTGAACGACACCGACTGCCAGCAGAACCGGAATCAATAATCGCTCGAGAACATTTCCTTGATTGGTGTTCTGTTCATCGGCGTTTCATCAATTCGCGGATGCGTGATGGAATCGCCGCGGCGTTGCTCATGCAACCCTGCTCTCAGGCGTACGGGCAAAATTGTCATTGGTCAAATTTTTCCATCCTCCAGAGGGGTGGCA
>JALCBR010000033.1 GCA_028066245.1 Pirellulales bacterium
ACTACCTCCAAGACGCGCCTGCTCCTGTCTGGCTCACCGAAGGTGTTCCCGGCAAAGACAAGGGCAAGACGCTAGGATTGGAGTTGATTGAAGACAAGAACACCGCAGATCAGTCCAAGTCCAAGCGCTGATTCTGTTCAAGTCTTTCAAAGAGAAAGCCGTGAGGACGATTTGAAGTCCTCACGGCTTTTTTATTGCGGCACAAAGAGGTTACCCGTGGCGACGTCAAATCCAGGCTTCTCATTGTTGCCGGGACACTGACCAGTCACGCCGCGTTGTTAAATCGATCCAGTTTGATTCTTGGAGTGTTGTGGGCGACGTCTTCGTTGACTTTACTCAAACTCGGCGCATCGCACAGACGAATGAGCCGCATACGCGGCAAAGTTTACCTGGCTGACTTGAGATTTTCTTGCGGAGATGACTCTCTACGGCCCATGCGTTTCGTCGGGGAAACGCCACTGGCGCCGGTCATGCCAGAAGACGGCGTGACGCTGGAGCAGATTCTTAGCACGCGTCGATGCGTCAATTGCCATGCCTAGCTTGGGGTGCATCCGCGCGCACGGTGCGTGCACGTGTGAGGAGACTCACCGCCAGTGCGTCCCATGAGGCCGCTTTTCGCAGGACGCGAGAAAAGTCATGGAGATGGGGATGGATACCGAATTGCTCCCAGCCGAGCCTGTGGTGCAGTCCGCTGCCAAAGACGACGAAGGCGCACAAGGCGCAACATGCCGGTCATCGCGGCGCCAGCGCCGATTTGTCATCTGCGGCCTGGCTCTCTTGCTGGCAGCTTGGTTGTTGGCGGCATTTGACGAGGATGTCGATGCGCAGTCGCATGTGATCAGTCCCAACGTCGCCCATCCATTTGATCCCGATTGGCTGGAAGTCCGCTGGATCATGAATACCAAGTGCGTGGCGTGCCATCGTGCGAACAGCGAGCGTGCGGATTTTTCGACGCATGCGGCACTCATGGCGGAGCGAGACGGAATGCCGCTCATCAAACCGGGCGAACCCGAGGAATCCTGGATATGGCAGTACTGTGCATGGAACGTCCGGGCAGAGTTGGACTCTCCACACGCGGATACGCCCATGATGCCGCCTCAAGAAGACGAGTGGCTCAGCGACGGGCAGTTGGAAGTGCTCTCCCGCTGGATTGCTCGCGGCGCTCCCGAATACAAGTCGCCCGCCTATGGTCCGGCCACCGAGCGACCTTTACTGGAGATTGATTTTCCGTCCGCGCGGGAGTGCAAGACATGTCATCCCAAGCAATATGAAGAATGGTCGCGTTCCATGCACGCCTATGCGATGCAGAGTCCCGCCATGGAAGCTTTCAACCTGACACTCGTGGAGCGCACGGAGGGAACCGTCGGCACGTTTTGCACCCGCTGCCACACGCCACTGGGAACGGCGATCGGAGAAGACGGGACGTTGAACACCATCCACCGCTCACAACTTTCTCAAGAAGGCGTCACTTGCGTGGTCTGCCACCGCGTGCAGCAGCCGTATTTCAAGGCGAATACGCGGCATGCCATTCAGCCCGGCGGCGTGTTCGAAGGTTGCATGTTCGGGCCGTTTGATGATCACGTTTCAGCTCAGGAAGGCGCGCATGATTCGTCCGGTCGTCCCTTTCTCAAGCGTTCCGAGTTTTGCGGTTCTTGCCATGACGTTACCAACCCCGCTGGCGTTCGACTGGAGGAAGCGTTCAGCGAGTGGCGGAATAGCCCGGCCGCTACGGACGGTGTCACCTGCCAGGCATGCCATATGGGTCCGGTCGCTGGTAAACCGATTCCAGACGACCACCGGCCGCTGGGCAGGGCGGCGGTTGTCCCAGGTGTTGATCCGGAGCGGATTCCGTTGCGACATCTTTCCGACCATACATTTGCCGGTCCGGACTATTCTCTACTCCCGGACACAGAGTTTCCCCACAAGCTCGACTGGATGTATGAAGTCGATTACCGCAACTTCGAAAGTTTAACGCCCTACCAACAAAAGACGCTGATCGATTTGCGTAAGAAGAATCGCAAGCAGCTGGAGATTGCCGACGCCAAGCGCTACGAACTACTCCGTAATGGAGCACGGCTGAGCGTCGCCGCGCCGCGCGATATCGCCTGCGGAGACAGCGTTCCTGTCCGCGCAACCGTGCAAAGCACATTTGCAGGCCACAACTATCCGACGGGGTTCTCCGCTGAACGGCAACTTTGGGTGCAGGTGATTGTCCGCGATCAAAATGGGCGGACGATCTATGCATCGGGTGACCTGGACAGCAACGGCGATCTGCGTGACGACCACAGCTATGAAGTGCAAACCGGTGCTGCGCGGCATGACCGCGACCTGATGAACTTCCAGAGCAAGTTCATCGCCCTGACGAATCGCGGTACGGAGAGGTCGGTTGTGCTGGCAGTCAATCGTCACTTGACGCCAATCAGTCTCTTCCGACCGGCCACCGATGCAGCGGCTTCGTTTGGTCGGCCGGGAAGTTTTCGGATTCAGAAGTCCAGCTTGCCGCCATTTGGCAAAGCCAGCAACACGTATCGATTTGCTGTTCCCCAAGCCGGCGACTACCTTTTGCAGGTCAAGCTTCTCTTCCGGCACTTGCCGCCCAAGCTGTTGGACGAGATTGGCATTCCCCATCTGAAACCACAGTTGGAAGCGGTTGTCGTTGACGAGTTCGAATCGGTCATTCACGCGCGTCCACGCTAGCCATTACCGGCAGCCGGGGATCCTCTATGCGGAAAACGGGAATCATCGTTGCGTCCATCACCATCTCAGCAGTCTTGGCGCTTGCTGGGCTGGCGGATGATGTGCGCAATCTGATTTCTGCTTCTGGAGAAAGTTCTTCCAGGCTGTCGCCTGTCGCTCCGATTGCCAGATTGCCGCAAGCACCGAGCTCAACCGTCGCCTCCCCCAGCCAGCTGCGCCCACTTGACCCGTCGCCGCTCTCCTCAGCGGCCGAAGTCCACTGGTTGCCTTCACCTCGCCAGGTTACGCGGCACAAGCGACAGGCCCCGGCGCGCAATTCCCATCCGCTGCAATCATCGGGTCCACAGATTAGCCGCCTGGCACGCTTGCCAGAGCTTCCGCAAGCACCAGCGGGCGAAGTCCTGCAGATCAACCCCCCACTCCCGGTGGAATCTCAAGTCCGTGAACCGGCAAGTGATACTGTGGCACCGTTGCCATCCGTGGACGAACCATTGAACGGCATGCCTCGCACTGATCCAACCATTAACGTTCCACTGCCCAGTGCATCCGCAGAGTTGCACCCTTCACCCAAAGACAACTCTTCAGATTCTGACCGTCCCGCCAATGGAACTGCATTTCCGTCCCGGCCGCCTGCGCCCGGCGAGGAAGGGCAAGCTGACCAGGCGCTGCCTCCGTTGGAGTGGGAACTCGCCCAGCATGGCGGATCATCCATGTACGAGACAGAGGATCAGCGGGCTCAGTTGGCGGATCAATTCGGAAAACACAATACGCGACTGCGATTGCCAGAGGGCTCCCGTGGTCCGCAGCCGTTCACACTCTTTACCAGCTTCTTGGGGCCAGGCCCGATTGATCCTTGGCCAGGACTAACATGGTTGGGGCCCGACGGATATCAAATGGAGCCCCGTTTCGTAGGCCACGGAAGCTACGAGGTCTTTGGCATCGCTTTCGAGCAGAATCGTCGCCGGGCCGACGTCATCGGACATCAACTACTGCTCGACCTGGATCTGCGACTGACCGGAACGGAACGGTTTCACGTTCAATACCGACCAATTGGTGAGCGGAACACGGGCGGTAGCTATTACATGTTCAATACGCTGTCAGGCTACGTCGACAACTCGACAGCAATTCCTGATCGATATTGGTTTGAGTTCTCGTTGGATAGCGTATTTGGCGGACCGCTGGGCAACACTCGTGTGCCGCTGGATTATCAACTGACGCTCGGCAAGCTACCGCTGGCTTTGCACAACAACTTACTTATCAACGATGAAGTCTTGGGGATTATTGTTTCCAAAAACACAATCCTGGTTTCCCCGCTTTCGAACCTCAACGTGCAAGCGTTTTGGCTTCCCGATGATGTGGATGCATTCACGGACGGCGCGGCTGACGTCTTCGGTGCTCACATACAGGCGGACTACCAAGGATCTTTTGCCGAGCTGACCTACGCGTACGTCGATCACCGCCGACTGGCGAACCGCAGCGTTCACTACGCCGCAGCTAGCTACACCGAGTTCTTAGGCCCGCTTTCATTGGCAGGAAGAGCGCTGCTCAAAATGGGAGATCAAGCCGGACGCGGCAACGGAGAACTCTTCGTGCTGGAAAGCAACTACACGCGTGTTGTTGCCAGGGGACCACTGTGTGAGCTGGGTGTTGAAGAAGCTGTGTATTACGTCAACGGGTTTGCCGCCACGTCGGGCTGGAACTCCATCTCCGGTGGAAACTTCAATCGATTGACAACGTCATTTGCAGTCAATCCACTGGTGGCGATCTCGGCCTCGCCAGTCGTCGATGATCGCTACGGCGCGGCAGCCGGCGTGCAGTTGTTCCGGCACCATCAGGATGAAAGTGTTGTTCCAGAGATTGCGTATGAGCGGGCCGATGGTTCGGACGTCTACGGTATCGGGCTCCAGTACTTGCTCAAGCTGAGCTCGCGAACCTATCTCGATGTGCGTGGCGTGGCTGGGTTTTCCAGCGATCCTCGATTTCGGCGGGAAGGCGCATTCGTTTCCTATCTGTTCAATTTCTGATCGAGCGCGGACTCGAGGACGCTTGTCTTGTTGACCTTCCGCCGCTCCATGCTCTCAGGCGTACGGGCGAAATTGACATTGGTCAAATTTTTCCCGCCTCCAGAAGGGTGGCGCAAACGCTTCATGCCCAGCAATTAACCAGCAACGGGACCGCCAACATCACCGACAACCTTGACGTTACGTTCAGTAGCATGGCTGCCGTCAACCTCCTATGGCGCTCGCCAGCGCGCGTGTCGGCCGAAAACATCCCCAAATTTGACTAATGTCAATTTCGCCCGTACGCCTGAGAGCGGGGTGTGGGCCACCATCCTCAGGATGACTTGACCGCGTTCGTCCAGACGAGCGGAACAGCAATCGGACAGGCGTTTCTAGCCCGCACCTAGCCAACTCGGCAACTCATCCCAAGCCGGGAGCGTGACGACGCGAACATCCCGCAGCGCGTCCAAAGCTCCAATGCGCTCGACTGCGTCACGACTGGGGGGATCATCCAGGTTCAGCACGCCAATCGCGTCACCGCCACGGGCAGCGCTGGCACGGCCCACAGCCATCTGGGCGATATTCACATTCTCTTCCCCCAGAATCTTCCCTACCGCGCCGATGATGCCAGGCACGTCACGGTGTTGAAACATCAGCAAGCAGCCGTCCAGATAGGCTTCCAATCGAAATCCGTTCAGTTGGACTAAACGATACATATCATTGCCAAACGTTGTGCCAGCCGCGCGGAGTGTTTCATCGCCTGCAGTGACTTCCGCCATAATCAACGAGCGAAACGTGCCTGGCTCATCGCTCAACTCGGTGGCCAATTCGATACCCCGTTCTCGCAGCAGCAACTCCGCGTTGATAAGATTCACATCCTGTTCCAACGCTTGCTCAAGCAGCCCTGCGGCAAACGCAGCGGTGACTAACTTTGTGTCCTTGCCGGAAACATCCCCGCGGTAACGGAGGCGGCAGCGGCTGGGAGCTGTTCGTGGCCATTGTGCCATCAGCCGTCCCAATCGATGTGAAACGTTCAGGAATCCCGCAATGCCGGTCAAACGTTCCGCGTCGAAAGCAGGAACATTCACGGCGCAGCGAATGCCTCCGGTGGTCAGGAATTCTGTCAACAACTCGGCAGCTTCCTTAGCAACTTCAGCTTGCGCTTCCTCAGTACTAGCGCCCAGATGTGGTGTTGCCAGCACGCCCGGCATTTGGAACAGCGGGCTGTCCGTGCACGGCTCCTGTGCGAAAACATCCAGCGCCACGCCGCCGATCCGTCCACTCTTCAAGCCGTCAACCAGCGCAGCCTCATCATAGATGCCGCCACGTGCGCAGTTGATCAACCGCACACCCGGCTTAAGTTGCTCGATCTGTTCGACGCTAATCAAGTCACGTGTTTCATCCGTCAGCGGCGTATGCACGGTCAAGTAGTCCGCGCGGGGCAGCATTTCAGCAACGGTTTCCGCTGGTTCAATTCCCAATTCCCGCGCGCGGTCTTCTGCAAGGAAGGGATCATACCCAAGGATTCTCATCTCCAACGCCTGGGCTCGACGCGCGACCGCCTGGCCGATTCTGCCCAGCCCGACAATTCCCAGCGTTTTTCCGGCCAACTGCGATCCTTGAAACTTACCACGATCCCAGCGCCCTTCTTTCAAACTGGCGAACGCGGGTCCCACGTTTCGACTGAGCGCCAAGATGAGCGCGATCGTATGTTCGGCCGTACTGACCGTATTGCCCGAAGGTGTGTTCATCACCACCACGCCCGCTCGCGTTGCCGCAGCGAGATCGATGTTATCGGTCCCCACCCCGGCACGAACAATCGCCTTGAGCCGACCTGCGTTGACGAGACATTCCGGCGTGATCGTGACGCCACTCCGGCAGACGGCGCCATCATAATCCGCCAGCGCCTTGCCCAGTTCTTCTCCTGCCAATCCAGTGCGGACATCGACCTCGAAAGCGGGATTGTCTTGCAGCAGCTGTAATCCAACGGGCGCCAGCTTGTCCAGAATGATGATGCGATGCATTCGAGTAGCCAGAGTGCTAAGGGGCGACGCATTTTCGCCGCCACGCGACGAGAGAGACGTCGATCATACGATTTTGGGGACGATCATTAAATGACTGCATCCGTACGGGTGCGGCCACACCGCAGGTGCACGAGCTATCCATTGACCGCGGACGGCTGGTGGCGCCGATTCCGTCTGGAATTTCCCACGGACGCGGTCTGTTCGGCCTCCGAAGGTTGTTTGCGTTCCAGGACCCGTCGTACTAACCACGGTGAGACAAACGCTAAGTTCCCCACAATCATGATGTAGCCGAAAGTGATCATCCCCATGAATGCCGCGATTCCTATGTGCAGCGGAAATGCCAGCGCGATCAGAATCGGTCGTGTGATTCGCGGCCAGACGAGGACGCAATACGACATTTCCCACCACACGGAAACATGCGTCAACACGGCCAGCGTGATCGGCCAATTCGCCAACCAGGTCATATCCATCGATTGGTATTCGTAGCTGGCGACGGAAAGCCACATCGCCTCGCCATTCCACCAGGTGAGCCCAGACTTGCCGATCCCGGCGAACAGGTAGATCACGCACATGTGCAATTGGATCAGGCGAATGCCGACGTTTGCCCCAACACTTGGCAGAACATCCATTTGGGGTTTCCCACGCCAGCGGGTGATCAGCCGATCGACTGAATAGCGCGCTCCACTGGGACCAACAACCAGATAGATCGCCAGTAACGCGTTGATTTGGTCCAGTCCGAACGTCGCTCCAGGAATACGATTGGCATATTGCAAGGTAAAGAAGGCCGAAAGGATGGCCGCCGGGCGGCTGAACAGTCCGACCGTCAAGCAAGCCATGCAGACCAGCGCGAAGATGTGGATCCCCCACAACAGTCCGGTCGAATGGATCAACTCAAAGTAGCTGCCGTTGTAGCTTGCTTCCACCTCGGTCACGTCCGGAGTCAACCAGGCATGATCGCCAAAGAAGTCTTCCAGCCCGATCCCCCACACCAGGTGCGTATAAAACAGCATCCACCCCGCGAGAATGCGGATCAGGCTGTAGGTCGCCGGGTCGGTCGGTGTGAACCAAAATCGATCCCAGCCGCGCACGATGGCCCGTCCCAGGTCACGAAAGTAGTTCACCACCAAGTCAATAACACTGCCGTTGGTCATGACGCCTCCCCCGGCAAGTCAATCAGCAACGATTGACGGTAAGACCGCGGGTCAACCAAGCTCACGCCTTGATCAAGAAAGAGTTGCATCGGCGGGACACCGTGCTCAAGCAGATACAACCGGACACGTGTGGCGTTGTGTTTGTGGCGGAGATGTTTGGCGTACGATTCCACATACCGGCGTGCATCAAGCCGGTCTCGGGGTTCAAGGTCTAGCGGGTTCGGATCGGTCGGAGGATCGATGGCATACTCGGCATCAGAGATCTCATCGACGTTCTCAAACTCGCCGTTGCGGACACGTGCGGTCATCAACCACGCGCCAAAAGTCCCGTCGTTTCGCAACGGCTTGTTGTTTCCCCAGCCAAAGTCTCGACTGTTATAGCCCAGTGATTGCAGACGAGAACTAAGCATCAAGTAGCGGTGATAATAAAGCCGCGGCCAGAAATCTTCTTTGTTGGGAAAGATTCCGGAAAGCGCTTCACCGTTCGGCAATTCCACTTCGTACCGGATCACCATACTCACATCCGGCGGATCAGGACTAAAGAAGCGGTAGCCGTTTTGGAGGCGCAGCGGACCGGTATACCAATCGATCGATTCCCTAACGGGCGCTGTCGCAGCGCTGGGAATGACCGCCAACGGCGGAAGGAATACTGCGAACAGATGGAACACCAGGCCAACGCTGATCAACAACTTGACCCACGGTGTCAACCGGGAGTGTGCACCTGGGGACGTATCTCTTGGGGATTGTTGTGCCACAGAACATTCCACGGGGGATTAGAGAACATCGTCGTTATCGGAAACCCTCTCACGCGCGGCAAGCTTTTCCCGGCACGGACACCTCATGCGGAATCCCGCTTCGCCCGGTATATTTGGCACAACGCACACCCGACATGCTAGCGCGTGCGACCTCGCCCGCCTGTACACCTCCCTGGCCGGATTTTCCGCAGATTCCGCGATTCTCATGCGCGATTACACCCGCGATAGCCTGAGCCACGACCCGATCCACGGCTACATTCCGTTTTCCGCCAAGCCTGCCTCGGGCGATGACGAAGTCACCGAGCGCCAAATCATTGATCATCCTTGGGTCCAACGGCTGCGACAAATTCACCAGCTGCAGACCGCGTGGTACGTCTTCCCCTCGGCGGAGCATCGACGGTTCCAGCATGTGTTGGGGGCCATGCACCTGGCCAGCCGAGCGATTGACCGGTTGTATGAAAGCTTGCGGGAAGTATGCCCGGACGTTCCCAGCCGCGCATGTGTGGAGAGCCTCACTCGTCTGGCTGCGCTACTGCACGATGTCGGGCACGGCCCTTTTGGTCACTTCTTTGACGACCAGTACCTGCGCGACTTTGGCCTAACGCACGAAACGCTCGGCCAGAAGATCATCATTGACGAGCTAGGCGACTTGCTGCGGCGCGTCCGTCGCAATCCCACTGGCGAGATGCGCTCTGACGAAGTGATCGACCCAGAACAGATTGCGTTCTTGATCGCTCGGCCCAAGGACAAGGAAAAGGATGGGGAATCTCCGCGCTGGCTCGTCTTGCTCCGCGCTTTGTTCTGCGGAATCTACACGGTCGACAACATGGACTTCGTACTGCGGGATGCCTACATGTCCGGCTACAGCGCGCAGTCGTTCGACCTGGATCGACTGTTGCACTACAGCTTCTTTTCTTCCCAAGGGCTAACGATTCACAGCCGAGGGCTGCCGGCTTTGGTGCGATTCATTAGCGTCCGGGCGGAACTGTTTCGTACCATCTATTTCCATCGCACCGTGCGGGGAATTGACCTCTCGCTCCAGAGTCTCTTTGCCGATAGCAAGCCCTACCTGTTTCCCGGCAATCCACTGGAACACTTGGAAGCATACCAGGGCTTCACGGATATCTCCCTGCTGGTGGATGTCGCCCGGTGGCCGCAAAGCGAGGACCCGCAACAACGCGAACTGGGCGAAGCTTGGCGGAAGTTGCTTGTCAAACGCAAGTTGAAATGGCGCATGGCGTGCGAGCGAACGCTCTTTTTTGATCCACACAAGAAGGAAACCAGCAGCATCTTCAGTCAGGAGCAGTTCGTGGAACAAAGTCTAAGAGACCTGTTGCCGGCGAACTTGCGGGAAATGCCGCTCCGCGTGGACTTGGCTCGCCACGTCCACCGACCGTTCACGTTTGGCCCAACAGCCGGGCAGAACTTCTTGTATGAGGTGGCCAGCGACCGCATTCGCCCCCTTGATGACAATGAACTGGTGCAACGGATTCCACTGAGCTATCGCATCTGCCGCGTGTACGCGGAAACAGACGATGCCAATCCGCAACTTGCCTCGGCGTTGGACCAATTGGTCGGAGGACAGGGTGAAGACAGCTTAACGAATATGTAACTTCGCTGACAAAACCTTCATGTTGTAGGGAAACGTCAGGCTGCCTGTGAACTTCCTCACGCTCGCGCGTATGCTTGGCCAAATCTCCACTGGCCCGTTGCACTTGCTGTGCGTAACATGGCTGAGTCACACGATTTGCCCAAGATCTAATTCACACTCGGAGCCAAGACGATCATGCAACGGAATCCTGACATAAGGCCAAGGCCGACAGTGGCCATCGCCGCATTGACTTTGTTGCTGACGACCGCGTCCTGCGGTTCGGCACAGGAGCACAAACCCGGCATTAAAGTCGGCGATGTAGCGCCGGCAATCGAATTGAAAGACCAAAACGGCAAGGTCATCACGCTCAAGGCCTTGATTGCGGAAAAGCCCACGGCATTGGTCTTCCACCGTTCAGCCAGTTGGTGACCATACTGCCAAAGGCAACTCGTGCAGTTGCAAAAGGATCAGCAGGCGATCAGTGACGCGGGCATTCAGGTAGTGGCAATCAGCTATGACTCTGTCGAAATATTGCAGAAGTTTGCTGAACAAAAGGAAGTGAAGTTTCCGCTGCTTTCCGACAGCGAAAGCACGGTGATCAAGGCCTATGGAATTCTCAACGAAGGTGCTGGCGGCAGGCAATCCGGCATCCCTCACCCGTGTACATTCATTGTCGGCAAAGATGGCAAGGTGAAAGCTTACCTGCCTGGCACAGTGAGAGACCGCCATTCCACTGCGGCACTCCTGGAAGCGGCCAAGAAACTCACTGGCAATTGAATTACACAAGCCGGAAAATCGTCTAATCGGTCGTTCAAGCGCCCCGCTTTCGCGGGGCGCTTTTGTTTCGGCACGTCGCACTCCTCAATGCCCGCGCTGCAACCACTACAACTTCGAAGGGATGGTTGTGCGATCTTCCCGGCGCGAGTGACTATCGGGAACTCTGCTCTACAAGACTGGCAAAAGGATTCACCTCGGCAGATTCGCCCATGCTGACGGTGAGCGAGATGACACCATTGATTATCGTACCGGCAGTCGTTTGGGGGGTTTGCTCCGGCGTTTTTTGCCCAGCCTGGAGTGTCAGGATGTTTGCCGCCGGGGCTGCCGTGGGCGCTTGTGCTCCCTTGCTTTCGGCGGTCTCACTTGCTTCAAAGATGCAAATCCAACGGCGGTCCTTGGCCAAGGCGTGGTTTCGCAGCACGAGCGCAAATTCAGGCGAGATGCGTTCTCGTGTGCCGAGGATTAGCTCGCCGATCTTGCGGGCGGTTGGTTCCAACCGGGCAGAGACCAGTTGCAATGCCTGCTGCGATTCGGGCGTTGACCAGTTGCGTTTAAAGGTCGCTCTTAGGCTGTCACGCTCAATCACAACCTCGCGAATGATGCTGCCGAAGATCCGTTGGAGTTCCGGGTCATCGAGCATCAATGAGAGGTTTTTGCGCAACGCCTGACGAACTTTGGCGTTTTTACCGACATCACGAAGGACATTCTTGGTGACGTGGACGAGGTCGTCCGTGTGTGTTTCCAGAATGGGGACGATTTCGCTGTCGACAAACCGCCGCCACTCCTTTTGCGTGTAATTTCGTGTTGGCAGCAAGGGCGTCTTGTCGTAGACCATTCGCCAGCCGAATCGCCAAAGTGAAACGCGTTCCCAGACTTCCTGACCGATCTGATTGGCCATTGGTTCTCCGCGGGCGCGAACGATGGGCCAAACCTCTTCCCGCACCAGCGGGATGACGTCTTGAGCGATGATCTCCTGTTGGTACCGGGCGCCAACGGCTCGCAATTCTTCGCGGTGCTTAGCGAACGCGAACGCGAGTTCGGTCTCCAACGTACGCATGGTCTCTTTGAGCGTGGCGTGTACGATGGGCCAAAGCTCCTGGGCAACCTCTTGGTTATGTTCCCGATACGCAGCAACGATGAGTTGTGAAATTTCTTGCCTTTTCTCGTCCGGAAGCATCGTTCTCAACGTGCCGATCAATGACTGATCGGCCGAGTAGTATTCAGCGCGGGCAATCGTACCCATCGCAGGCGCGCGCGGATAGAACATGGCATCCGCCGTCTTGACCCAACCACGTCGGCTAGGCTGCTGGTTCTGAGTCAGGCTCGTGACTTCGCCGATACGGGTGACTTCACCGGATGCGTTGATGTAGAAAATCGGATCGCCGACACCCAGGTCAACCTGTTGCGGCAGGTTGAGCCGGACCTGTTGGTAGTCGCCGGTGTAATAAGTCCAAATTTCTGAAGCCACACGCTGCGGCTTGGCACTCGCCTGCTCTTTGTTCCAGGCAGTGAGCAGGCCGAGTACGAGAAGCAGCCAAATGGCGACGCCGGAAAAAATTCTTAGTCCGCGCATTAGCGTTTCTCTTGAGGGTGTTCGATGGGCGTACAATCGAGATTCAGTTGGCGGCTGACACTCGTTCTCACTTTGTGTTCATTCGTAGTTCAGGCATGCAGGTGGCGAAGTATTTCAAGACTTGAGGAACAAAATGCTCGAAGGAGCGTCAAGTGTCCGCATAGAGGGATTTTGAGCGACCGCAATTGTTCGGCACAACGTCGAGTTGTGATCCACGATACCGTCGCTAGCGATGCTGGAATCACCCGTGGCGTATTCGCGGGAATTGTAGAAGAGAAGCGGAACTCAGACCACGAATTGTCATGCCGTGTACTTGGCTTTCTGCGAAAAACAGCAAGCCCTTTTTCGGTGGTAAATCGCTTATGTGACAGGGACTTCGGAGGAGAAAATGCTTTGCAGATGAACCTAATGGATAACTTGAGCGTCAAAACAGCCAATAAGTGAGCATCAATTTTGATCGACTTCGGCAAGAAATCGGAACGTTTCGGCAACCATCGGGGTATACAGCTTAGCGACACTGCCCTACTCCCTCTGCGGGGATTCTACAAACGCTTGCATCTCAAGCTGTTTGTGGTTGTGAATCTGGGATTTTCCCGAGAATTCCGTTGAGTCACCGTTAACGAGTCAGTAGAGTGACGGGTGGGGCATACCCCCCAATCGGGGAAGTCGCTGAAGTGCCAAACCAGCCGTTGAATTTGCCCTGCATTTCACTGGCTGTAACCAAAACACGCACGCCATCGCTTCCCTCCTGAAAGAAACCGAACCTGACTTGTCTCGGGTCGCAATAAATCCTGGTCTCAAGCGAAGCGTCCATAGGCTGCTTTGCTTTGATCGTCGGATTCATGTTGAAGCCTCGAAGTATTGGCTTCAACTGAAATGCGACTCTACGCGGACGAGGCTCGCGTGAGACCGGGATCGATGACTGACGCCGCGTTCAAGCGAGAGCAGCGTCAGCAGCCCGAACGGCTCATCGAGCTTGAGATCCAAAGAAGAGGTTTGGTGATGGATGGGGGATACAAGACCAGGGGAACAGTCATGAACATCCACGTGACTTGTCCGAATGGCCATAAGCTCAAGGTCAACCGGAAACTCGCCGGCAAGTCCGGTCGATGCCCTTCGTGTAAAATCATCGTTAAGATCCCAGAGCTCTCTAAGCAAGACACAGAAGAAGAACAGATTATGGACATCTTGGCGTCCCGGGGGTCCATGCCCGTGACGTCAGATCTCAGCGCCGCAGAATTTCCAGCCATGGGGCAAGGTGAACTGCCTGTCCACCAGGAAGCTCGTCACCAGCAAAGTGAAGAGACGCGTGAGTTTTCTGCTGACGAGTCCAATTCAGGCGGCAGCGGATCATCCTTGATGCGACGCGCCACCCGGAGATGTTCTGGATGCGGGCACCGCGTGTCTGCCAACTATAACGTCTGCCCTCACTGCAAACGTTACATGACAGAAACGCCAGAAGCTGGCGACCGCGAATCCGTGAACTGCCCAAGCTGTGGAGTTCCCAGCTTTCCGGGAGCGGATGTCTGCATGAACTGCGGCTTGCAATTACTGCTGCGAGATTGAGCGGGAACACGCTCCTTTAAACATGCTCACAAAACTGTCGGCTCTTTTGGGAGACCGACAGTTTTTTTGTGCTTGGAATTGCCTTAGGCAGAGCTTCACTTGAACCCTCAAGCCAACACGGAGCGAATCGTGTTGAAACTTAACGGATGTCCGATATCGAGGAGCTAATTTGGCGCGAGAGAAAAGAAGCGCCGCTTATTTTTTTGCCGACCGAGAACGTGTTCAAATTGGAATAATGCAAGCATCCTTTGCCCACTGATCTATTTTCGGGTGATTTTGACGCCGGTTGCTCTGCTGGACGATGGTCTGCTGCTCCGCTTGTCGTGCATCCTATTCAACCGTTACCGGGCAATCGGATGGATACGCCAAGGGGCCCATCGGGTTGGTTTGTGCAGCTTTCTTGGGCTAAAAACCGAAGCTTGGTAACCTGCCAGGTGCAACTCCAACCCAATTGCAGCATGGTCTGGCGAAATTCCATTTCCCATAATGTGGAGGCAGAATTGTGGATCAAAAGGAACAGATCGAAGTCGCCATTGACGAGATCACGGGCAAGTCATTTGAACTCGTCCCTGAAGACAGGGTCGCGACCATCGCCGCAAGCATCAGCGCGGGCTATCTCTTGTGCTTTCTGCTCGTGTTTCTTTGGTTCACAGTGGACCTGTTCAGTGAGCGCTACACGTTCTTCATATGGCTGAACCCGAACTGGGTGACGCCTCAGATTAGTGTTGGCGGCGAGGCTCACCCGGTCGAGATTTTGATCTACATGGCCGTTGCGGCTTCAGCATTCACGGGAGGCGCGCTCGGCGGAATTATCAACGAATTCCGCAGCTTGATTGTCTGGCATGCCGAACGTAAAGCGTTCGGGGCACGGTTCCTATGGAAAGGCATCATCGCGCCATGGATCGGAGGAGTGCTGGGCATTTTCACGTTTGCAGTCCTCAACACCGGCATCGTGGCGATGGGCGCGGCCATTGATACCTCAGAAGCATCGCCGGGGCGCAGTGCGTTTTTTGCGTTTGCGCTTGGATCGCTAGCTGGCTTTGGTTCGCACAAAGTCACAAAATGGTTTGACGTGCAAGTCGCGCGATTATTCAACAGCGAACAAGCGAAACAGAATGATGGCGAAAAGTCAGCAACGGAAGAGTCCGCAAAGAACGAGAACAAAGGGGATACGTAGTCGGCGAACTTTGGGCGACCACTAAACAAACCCCCGCCGGTCGCGCCGGCAGGGGGTGAAGTCAGTTCGTGGTGGTGCGGGGATTCCTTCGCGGCAGTCCTCAAATGCCGTTCTTGTCGGCAGGCAGTGGCAAATCGGTGCCCGGCAGCGGCTGTGGCGGAGTCACGAGCGTGCCATCAATCTGGTGTCCATCCTGAAAATAGGATTCACCGTACGGTGCGTAGCCTTGGCTATGGCCACAAGTATTGCAGCTGTGGTTGCAGCGGCGACCAAAGTTGAACAATGAGGGAAGCTTCCAGAAACCGCAACCGCAGTTGGGAGCCGGTTCGCAGCAGCTTTGCTCATAGTGGCAGTCACGCCGTGCACCACAGCTAAAGAGCCGATCCAACCAGCCGCGCTTCGCGCAGGGATCGCACGTATCGCAAACTGGCTCACAGCAGCTGCTCTTGCGGAACAGGCTGCCGGAGAACAGGCGAAAGCTCTTTCGTCCACCACAGCAAGGCGATGGTTCGCAACCGTGGTTGTAGGAATTGCAGCCGCAGCCATAGCTGCCATGAAATTCCGGGGGTCCACTGTGATGCCCATCAACGATCGTAGCGCCTTCAGGCAACACCAGTTCGCCAGATCCCGTTGCGGGCGTGGGAGCTGGGGGATCCTGCGGTGCCAGGAAGCCAGCCTGAAGGATCTCCGGTTGCCATAGCTTGGGCATGCGTTCAAACAGTTGGGCCGAAGCGGAACTTGCGAATAGCGTTAACACGGCAACGCTGGCCAGGGAAAATTTCATGAGTCTCATCCGTCTACTCCAAAAACGTTCCAAGGGGGAATGGGCCTTGGCCATTGGTCCAAGGCAGGTTGGGGAGGAACAGGAACGCAGGCAAAGCGCATCGCCTGGAATCACCTGATGATGGTTGTTCCAAGCGTCGTAGTGTGCACGCGGAACCTGCTGGATATCCCATCGGCGATCGGGAGGTGGCGCGTCTTGGGTGTCTTCGCCGGACTTCGCAATGCGACTTTTCATCGCGAACCAGACAGCCCCGGCGACTGTGACCAACGCTCCAATCCGAACCGCGATCGACCAAGAAGGTGCGTGAGAGCGACAGTTCTCGGGGTCATACCAATGAACTGAATTGACGCGGTCAGGGGAATGGGATTCAATGGATAGAGTGCGCCAGATTGGCAGATGGCCGCTGGACTGAACGAAGGCAATCGGTACGATCGCCAGGCAGTCTCCCATGGAAGACATTCAACAGGATCCCCCCAACGATGATGCCGAGCCGCAGCTGAGTTCATTGCTAACCAGCAAGCGGCTACCTTTCGCGTTGGAAACGTTGTTGCTGATTGTGCTCGCCGCCGCGGATGTCATCTTGACCAACAGCTTGATCAACGGCGGACGCCACGTCGAAGCCAACCCGATCGCCGCCTGGATACTTGTCACGGCGGGAGCACGAGGGATGGCGATCTACAAGTTTGTTCTGATCGCCATTATTTGCACGCTCGCCCAGATCATCGCCATCTATCGCGCTCGGGCGGGCCTGTTTGTGATGTGGTTTGGTGTCATCGCGCACGCTCTGGTCGTCATGTACTCCGTCTTTCAAGTGATCGGCAACTGACTGATCGAAGCAATCACGGCGGAACGTTTCGGAACGGCATCACAGCAACGATTCCCGAATCAGCGGCCCAATAGTTTTTGTTGGCAACGAGTGTAACTTTCTGTGGCCCTGTCAAAAATCAAATGAAAGCCGTCTGCTTCAGCCGTTACGGTTCGCCGGACGTGCTCGAACTTCGCACCCTGGAACCGCCACGCCCCAAGGATGATGATGTTCTGATTCGCATCCATGCGGCAACTGTCACGCCAGGGGACTGCGAAGTGCGCAGCTTCAAGTTTCCCTTCTGGGTGTGGATCCCGCTGCGTTTGTACATGGGCATCTTCAGGCCGCGCCGTCCGATCATTGGCATGGAGTTTTCCGGCGTCGTCGAAGAGGTCGGCAAAAACGTCACACAGTTCAAGCCTGGAGATGAGGTCTTTGCCGGAACGGGTCCGCGATTCGGAACCTATGCCGAGTACCGTTGCCAATCGCAACACTCGGCCATCGCACGGAAACCACCCACCGTGAACCATGGGGACGCAGCCACCATCAGCGTCGGCGGGCTGAACGCACTGCACTACCTGCGGAGCGGGAGCGTCCAGGCAGGCGATGAATTGTTGATTGTGGGTGGCGCGGGATGCTTTGGCACGTACGCCATTCAATTGGCCAAACACATGGGCGCCACAGTTACCGCCATCGATAGCACAGACAAGCTTGATGCCATGCGGGAGTTGGGCGCGGATCGCGTGATTGACTACACGAGGGAAGATTTCACAATGCGCAAGGAACGCTATGACGTGATCCTGGAGATCGCTGGCAAATCGTCATATTCGCGTTGCCTGCGCGTACTCACGCCGAAGGGACGGCTGATACTGGCCAATCCCAAGTGCCTCCAGATGCTTCGCGCAGGATGGACTTCGCGCTTTACGAGCAAGACGGTCTCCTTTGCGTTTTCCAAAGACAAGACGGAAGACTTAGAGCACGTTGCGCAACTGATCCAAGATGGGACGATCAAGGTCGTCATCGACCGCGTCTATCCGCTAGAGCAACTTGTGGAGGCACATCGATACGTTGAGACCGGCGCTAAGATTGGACAAGTTGTGATCCAAGTCGCCCACGAAGCTGACGATACGGCAGATTGACACTGTCGAGGCGACAACTCTGACTCAATCCGCCAGCACCTTCCTATCCCAACTCAGCGTTGAGCTTGTTTCGACAAGCAGCCACAATTCGTCCGTGTACGGCGTTGGCCTCTTCGTGTGTCAGTGTTTCGGTTGTGCTGCGGAAGGAGACTTGAAACAACACCTTTTTCTTGCCGGCATCAGCCAATTTTTGATCTCGATAGATCTCACGGAACTCAACATCCTCGACAATCTCGCCACCGTTGCTCAACGTCAGTTCCCGGATCACATCCCAAGTGACATCATCCCCGACGATCAGGTTGATGTCGTAGGCCATCGCTGGAAATTCCGGCGGCTTGGAGTACTTGCGGACAGCAACAGCTTGCTCCATCAAAGGCAGCAAATGCAATTCGGCGACCGTTGCTGGCGTCCGCAAATCGAACTTCTTTAAGCCCGCTGGGCTGACTTCGCCCAGCACGCCAATGTGCTTGTCATTCACATAGATGGCAGCGCAGCGTGATGTATAGAAATCGTCAGTCTGCGCGCGAAATTGCAGTCTCAACTTTGGATTCAACGATTGAGCGATCGAGTTCAGCACTCCTTTGATTCGGTAGAAGTCGCCGCCGGACGCGATCGTCAGTACCGTTCGCTCATCCGGGAGTTCGTCTGCGCTGGGTAAGTAAATGTGCGCGATTTCATACAGCTCAATCCGCGGGTTGGCGAGCGTCTCGTTGGTTCGCCGCGCGGTCAACAAGCTGGGAATCAACGTGCGGCGAAGCAAATTCGCACGACCAATCACCGGCGCGGACGTGGCCAAAGGGGGGCCATCAGACCAAGGGCTGTACGCATGGGAGAGTTCTTCATTGACGGTGGAGATTGTCATCGCTTCATCAATGCCCGCTGCCGAAAGGACATGGCGAATGGCTTCGACTTGAACGTCCTTTTCGCGTTTTGCCGATGCAGCCATGGGCACGCTGACATCTTCTGGGATCTTTTCGTAGCCGTAGATGCGAGCGACTTCTTCAATCAGGTCGGCCTCGCGCGTGAGATCAGATCGCCAACTAGGTGGAATCACCGTAATTTGTTTCTCGTCAGCCGATTGTTCCTTGCATCCAAGTGCTTTAAGGATTCGCCTGGCTTCGTCAGCCGGCACGTCGATTCCTAGCACACGAGGCAATTGCGGCAAGCGGAGGCTAACCGGTCCCGTTGGTTTGTGCTCTGCTCCAACATCAACAACGCCGGCGGCCAACTCGCCGCCTGCCACTTGAAGGATCAACTCGCAACAGCGACGGCTGGCCCAATCCACGTTCTCCGGATCAACGCCCCGCTCAAAGCGGTACGACGCGGCACTATGCAGGTTGAGCTTGCGGGCGGTCCCGCGAATGGAAACGGGAGAGAACCGCGCGGCCTCAATCAGGATATCGGTCGTACTTTCGTCCACTTCCGTCTCTGCTCCGCCCATCACTCCACCCAGCGCAACGGCCCGCTGACCGTCAGCGATCACGCACATTCCCGCTTCCAACTGATAGGTCTTGTGGTCGATCGCTTCCATCTTTTCGCCCGACTTGGGTTCGCGGACGATGATCTTGTGATCGCGCAGCTTGGCATAGTTGAAGGCGTGTAACGGTTGCCCACACTCCATCATCACGTAGTTGGTAACATCAACCACGTTGTTAACTGATGGCTGGCCAATGGCTTCCAGTCGCTTGCGAAGCCAGTCTGGGCTAGGGCCAATCTTGACGCCGCGGATGACCCGAGCCGTGAAGCGGTAGCAGAGCTCCGGACATTGAATGTTCACGGAAACCAACTCGTCCACAGGCGTCTTGCCCTCAGCCGGTTCCGCCGGTGGCAATGTTAGCGGAACATCAAACAGCACCGAGACTTCCCTGGCGACACCAAGATGCCCCAGGCAATCCGGACGATTGCTGGTAACCTCTAGATCAATGACCTTGTCCCCCACGACGTCAGTCGTTTCTTCATGGTTGAGCCCTGACATCATTAACCGCGTTTCCAGGTCCGAAAGCGGCATCGAAAGCGGAACGTAGTCAGCAAGCCAATGGTGCGAAACGAGCATGGTCAAACTAGTGCGGTTTGTTGATCGAGCGTAGCGTCGCTCTCACGGCGGAGCGAATCCCATAACCTACCGACAACCCGGCAGAAATGTAAGTTCGGTCGCGTTGGGGGGCCGGTCTGTACGCTGCCAGGGCAACCCACGAAAAAAACGGCCGCGCCATATATTGGCACGGCCATCTGATGAATGAGTTACTTCCCCGCCAGCATCTCGTTACTTGTTGGGCAATGTCGCTTAATAAGCAAACGTCGCCAGGTATGTGCTGCGAGTGCCGAGATTGGACCATGTCACAGGAAGTCCCTTGCCTTGAAATGACCCTTCCACGGTAAAAGCAGCGGCCGAGTTCGTCACATCGGCCAGCGGCGGATAATAGAGAACTTCATTGGTGCACACGCAATCTCCGTGTTTCAGCTTACGGCTGACCATCTGAACTTCTTCTCCGGCGGAAAGTGTGCTTTCCATCGAGATGTGGTTCAGGCTCATTTCGATCTCAACAGCATCCACCCGCTTGACCGTGCCGGCGACCTTGCCTGCCTGTTGCTGAACAAACTCGGCCAAGGCGTCGCGCTGCTGCGGATTCGCTCGAGCATCAACTAAAATGACGGATTCGATCGGCTCTGGCCGTGAGTACAGGCTGCCACCGAAGGAAAGCGTATCTGTCGCGCTGACAACAAGGACGACATTCAGTCCCGTCAAATCCACGCCTGCCTGCGTTCCGCGGTCAATTTTCCACGCCATGATCGCCTGCTTTCCCGCCAAGCTGATTTCCGCGTTGGCAAAGCACGGGCCGGTGTAGATATCGCACGTGCGCATTTCCATGTAATCGCCCTCAATGGATGTGCCATCACCGGCAAAACACAGCGACCCCCAACAGAGGAGGCAGAGCGACAAGACAGAAATCATCAACTTGGACATCGTCAAGTTCCCTTACAAATGGACTTTGTGGGTGGGCGATGGTGAGCGTTATCAATCACAGTGGCATAGGGCAATCTACGCCTGACTCCCATTGTAGAGCCAGTTCAAACGCGCGGAAAGAACATCAAGCCATTAACCGACAGGAGGCCAGCGGTTCGCATTCACACAGTTTGATCGCTCTGTCTTGCCAATTCCGATTTTAAGGAAGCGAGGTACCCCAAGGAGGTATTCAGTTGCCAAAAGCGTGCTGCCGATTTGGCCCCAGGGCTGCACACTGAGCAACCCCTCTTGCAAAAAAAACATCCCTGGCGAAATTGTCAGACGGCGCTTTCTTTCGCTGTGCGGCGCATCTTACCCCTGGCTTTGGAGAGGAGCGGTCCGATGCTGTTTTCCGCCATGCCGGTCTGTTCACTGATTTCGCGATAGGAGCGGCCCTCCATATGGTACATCCGCACGATATCCGCCTCGACGCCACCGAGTTCATCCATCAGTCGCTCGACTTCGTCTTGATCGGAAATCCGCTGCGGCGGTTCCGGCTCGCGACCGACCGGTGCCACGTCGCGCAGTCTTGTCGGTGACTTGCGATTCACCAGTTCGCGGACAACAACGCGTCGGGCGATGACCGTGAGATAGGTCGCCAGGCTCGACTGTTGACGAAACGCGCGCAGCACTTGGAAATCGCCTTTGATGATCTCAAGAAAGACCTGCGCGGCCAAGTCTTCGCGGTCTTCCTTGGAAATCCGCACAGAGCGAGCACGAGCAGAATGATTGATGGTATGAATCACCAAGCCCAGAAAGCGATCCACGAAGTCTTCCCAACTCCGCGGCTTGCGTGCCAAGCACCGCTCCAACAAGCTGCGATCAATTTCGGATAGGGCCACGACAGTGTCCTCTTCAGAAAGGACGTGTTCTTGGTTGCGGCGACAAGCAACGTCCATCGGGCTGCGGCGGGCCTACCGCGTTTCGGGAAACGCTGGCCAACGCAAGCCGAACTAAGCCCCCAATGTAGCTTCCTTGCTGGAAAGGCGCGCGCGGATTCCCGCCGTCAGCGCGGAATTCTAGGACTGGAAGTGATTTGCGACAAGATCGACATTTTCCGCCCAGGCGGAGACTTCACGCTTGACAGCATTGCAAGCCTTCTAATACATTTCGCCAAAGGCGATTAATGAAACGTATCCAAGTGCTTCCCACGTAATGACTTGGCGCGCAGCTCCGGCCTTCACCGCTGGTTTGCGTCTCGTCACCAATATGGTTGGCGGTCGTCACCAGGCGGTCAATGGTGTCTGTGGACTGTCATCCCAGTCGTGGGTAAGAAAAACAAAAACAAGTTCATCTCATCATACCAGACTGCCGATGGTGATCGGCAACCAATCTCTCCGCGACCCTTATCTTCAGTGATTCCCGAACGGAACTAAGGAGCACGTTCTCCATGACTCATGTCGTTTGCGAACCTTGTTTTGGCTGCAAATACACTGACTGCGTCGTTGTATGTCCAGTCGAGTGCTTCTACGAAGGCGACAAAATTCTCTACATCCACCCGGATGAGTGCATTGACTGTGAAGCTTGCGTGCCTGAGTGCCCTGTGGAAGCCATCTTCCTTGATGAGAACGTGCCGGAAGAATGGACAGGATTCACGGAATTGAATGCGGAGATGGCCTCGCAGTGTGAAGTCATCACGGAGAAGAAAGATCCTATGTGCTGATCTTTAGCGCGCGATACTATTCAAAGCCGCTGACGCACGAATGGTGCGCGGCGGCTTTTTCGTTGCGCGGTTTGTTTCGTCAGTCTCCATCGGTCAGACCCGCTGTTACAGTTTAATTGTGCGCCATGCCCCTTACGCTTGAATTGACGAATTCGCCGGGTGTCCCACTGGAAGTGGAAGGGCTGACACCCCGCGCCGCCGCTGAATTCTCGTCGCAAGATCTCCGCAAGTTCCCCGTCCAACACGGCAATCGGAAGGCCGCTCTGGGCGACTTTTTTTCTATTTCGGGCAGCGTTAATGACCTGGAGCTGCGCTTTGTGGGCGATCTCTCTGGCGTCCATTGGATTGGCGCAGGAATGGACGAAGGGCGCGTCTTCGTTGAAGAGAATGCCGGCCGGCACGTCGGTAGCGAAATGACCGGCGGTCAAATCGAAGTTCGGGGAGACGTGGGGGACTGGTTGGGCGGAGAGATGCACGGCGGCGAAATCCTTGTGCATAAGAACGCCGGTCATCTCGTGGGTGCGGCGTATCGCGGCAGCCGCTGTGGTATGACCGGAGGAACCATAATCGTTCGCGGAGCCGCCGGAAACGAAATCGGCCAAGCCATGCGCCGGGGCACAATCGCCATTGGAGGGCGATCCGGAGATATGCCTGGCTTCAACATGCTCGCCGGCAGCATTTACCTGTTGGGCGAATGTGGCATTCGTCCCGGTGGGTCAATGAAGCGAGGAACGATTGCCTATCTAGGTTCCCATGCTCCTGAGTTGTTGCCGACGTTTCGCCGCGCAGGCACAGATCGGCCAGACTTTCTCCAACTTGTCTTCCGTGATCTGGCAGCTCGTGGGCTGGCGATTGATGATGAACTCGCCAACGCCCGCTTTACGCTCTATCACGGTGATTTGGTGGAGCTGGGCCGTGGGGAAATCCTTGTGCGGGAAACCTAGACGCAATTCTCCGGCAACTCCTTGGTGATCGCTTAGAGCACCAGTCCGATTGTTGTTCGCTCGCCCGGGCGAACGCCGTCAAGTCATCCCGCAAATGGTGACACGCGCTCTGCTCTCACGCGTACGGCCGAAATTGACATTGGTCAAATTTGGGGATGTTTTCGGCCGACACGCGCGTTGCCGAGCGCCATAGGAGGTTGACGGCAGCCATGCTACTGAACGTAACGTCAAGGTTGTCGGTGATGTTGGCGGTCCCGTTGCTGGTTAATTGCTGGGCATGAAGCGTTTGCGCCACCTCCCTGGAAGATGGAAAAATTTGACCAATGTCAATTTCGCCCGTACGCCTAAAAGCAAGGCGCAAAGAACGCCACGGCAATTTGATCGCGCGTCCGCCAAGCGATGGAAACCGCCGACGAACAGAACACCGATCAAGAAGATGTTCTCGAACGCTTATTGATTCCTGTTACGCTCGCGGCCAGGTGCCGTCCAAGCTTCAGCAGTCTCTGAAGTCGTCAATGTTGGCGAAGATCAACAAGGAAAGCGTTCTAGATTCCGGCAGGGAACAGCAGGGTTGGCCCCGTGGGCTGTTCAGTGGGGAGCGATGTTGGTCGCTTTGTATCTTCCTCAGCAAGGTCCGCTGCCGGTTCGTGTGGAGGTACGCTCATATTTGATTCGAGGAGGACATCCAAGAACAACGCTTCCTCAACGATTCGCGACATCACGGAGCTGGAGAAATAGCGGTGCCACTCGTGCTTAGGGCCAATGGCATTGGCGACATTCATCTGAGACATTTTCTCACCAAAAGGCCCGCCGTATCCTACAAATCCGCGGTGGCCGGCCGCCTTGGGTCCGCCGGCCCGCCATAGCAACGGGTAGAACCGGAGCACGATGTCGCGCGAATTATAAAGATTGACGATCCGCTGAGCGAAGGGGAGCGCGAAGCCTTGCTGTCCATTCGGCGCCAGCGCGAAGTTGTCCATCGCGGCGGAGAGGAAGATGCCACGCATCGGTCGTGGCGGCGCTTGTGAATCTTGCTCCAGATAACGGCCTCGCTGCGAGCCGCCGCCCAACAGATGCAGCACGCCCGCGTCAAGTCGGGCCCCGTAGCTGAATCCCAACAAGGAAACCGGCGCGCCCATAGGCAACTTGTCCACCAGCCAGGCCAGCGGATAGGCAAACTTGTCCGCACGGACGGCTTTGGTCTGAGCATCCTTGCGAATGTTGCCGGAACGGTCCGTCGGCCAGGACCAGATGATCAACCGAAACGGCGCTGGAGCGCCACACGACTTGAATCGCTCATAAACCTCCCAGCCCATAGTAGCGGCGCGGTCGTGCGAGACCCAATTGCCGTGCGTCCAGACGCACGTGGGAAGCGGCAAGCCGGAAGCAAGTTCTTCCAGTGAAGCGGGAACCCAAACGCCGGCCTCATACCGCCAGTAGGCCAGCCGTGGCTGATCTGCACAGGCGCCGCGCGTCCGAGCGCTGACAAGCCAGACCTCATTTTCAGAACCGGTCGCCGGGACATTCTCGGCCGGAAGTCTTAGTTCGTCGCCCGATGTGGCGTCCGCTTCAGGTGGCGGAACGACCGATTGTGACGGTTGCGCAGCGATTGCCTGAGTAGCATCTGCAAGACCAACCAATAACAAACATAGGAGAAAACGAAACGCAGCTTTGCACATGCGGCTTCTCACTCTTTCATGAGACGGAAGACTCAAACAGACCGGTTGCTTGCGAATCCGTCACCGCAAAAAGCCCTTCGGTTGTGCCACTCGTCTCAACTCAAACGGCCGCTGGCAATCCCTGCCGACTATGTTGCATTTATGCAACAAGAAAATCTAACCCACAAAACGGGACATGCGAGTGAAAGCGGCGAGAGTTTCTTGGAAAAACATTTGTTGCGTTTGCACATCACTGAGCGCGATGTATGGTTGCTTGACCCACAGCCTCGCCAGCTTCCGCTTCGGCGGGTTGCGCTGTTTGAATTGATCGTGGCATGTGTCGCATGACGCCTGCCCTTCGTCCTCCCGGCGATGCGCTCAAGAGCACGCGCAGCACAAGCAACGTCCAATCTCCCAAGCAGAACATTGTTATCGAGGCTGAGTACTATGAAGAAACTCGCGATCTTGGCAGCCGCTGCGTTGTTCGCGGTCCCCAGCGTGGGTTGCCATCACTGCGGCGACTGGTGGGGAAGCAGCTGGTGGGGCGGTGGTGCATACGGTGCCAACTACTGCAACGATTGCTGCACGACGGTCGGATACGGCGGTTGCAACACTTGTGGAACAGTCACAGGAGATACCTACGCACCCGTCTTGCCTGCCCCGCAGACCTACCAAGGCGGCTGATCCGGCTTAGCCATGTGCCGGGCGAGTCACGCGTGAGAGTTCATCGGTGGCAAACTCTTGCTGCGATCCGCGAGCCCTTTGGCAAGATTAAATTGCGCCTCCCGGCGAACGACGTCCCGGAAACGAAACGGCGGAGATCCTGACCGCCCTTCGTTTCGGGGACGTTTTTTTGCGCTGTCTTTTGCGAGAGCCACCGCCTGCTCGTCGCCAAGCGTGCTCTCCCGTGGAATGTGCGCCGCTGAGAAGCTGTGCACTTATCGTTCAGGCTGCTTGCAGACGAGCCTGGCAATCCGGCCTTCTGAACCGGCCAGCCAACCAACACCACCAGGTGACAGGCTGATCGCATGAAAGCCTGTGCCTGAGAATGCTGACCAGGTTTCTCCGCCATCACGCGAGATGTCAATGCCGTTGGGACCACAGGTGATGAGCCCACCGTCAGCCATGTGAGCCACCGCGGAGCGAAAGCCAGTGGGGCAAGACCTGCCGACAAGCTTCCAGCTTTTTCCGCCATCGGACGAGAGCATCGCCACGTCAATCGCAGCTTCGGGTTTTTGATAATCTCCACCGACTCCAATCACGCGCTGACTCTCGCCGCTACCCTCCACCACACAGAGCGAGAAGATGCCGGAAGACTGATCAGCCCGGATCGGACTTTCCATGGCAGTCCAACTTGCGCCATAGTCTTCACTCCGCATCAGGCGAGCCTGTCCGCCCGGAACGGCTCCCCCCAGTCCTATCAATGCAAGACCGTTCTTTCCCACCGCTAGGCATGTTCCACTGGCGGCAAAGCCTCCTTCACCCTCGACCGCGGGTGGGATCTTCGTACGGTCGACGTCCTGCCAGGTTTCACCGCCATCGGACGTGGTGATCAGCGCCAGCCGGCCATCGACCGGATCGCCAAAGGCAACCCCGCGCTTCTGATCCCAAAAAGCGACAGCGTCAAAGAAGATCGCCGGATCATCATTGTGGTAGACCTCTGTCCAGCTTTGACCGCCGTCCTTCGTGAGGAAGAATCGCGCCGGTGACGCGATCCCCATCAGCAAGGCTTTGTCTTTGCTCCATGCATGCACATCGCGGAAGTCAATCTCGTCTGCGCCCGGGACGGTTAGTGATTCCCAAGATTGGCCGCCATCGATCGTTCGCAAACATATGCCCTGGGTGCCACTGGCCCAGCAGACGTTGCGGTTCACCGCACACACGCCTCGTAAGCTGGCGTTCACGCCGGAAGATTGTTTGGTCAACGTGACAGGCTCGCTTGAAGCGTCAGTCTGGTCCAGCGTGCCGTCGCCCTGTTGCTCGGCCGCTGCCATAGATGACCAGAATGCCATCGCCAAGAAGGCAACCAACGTAGATCCCCCAAGCAGACGCATCATTGAACTCCCCATCAATTTGGCCGTCGTGTATCTTGAATGTGCCGGAAAGAATTCAGGTGGCATTGTACGCCTGATTTTGGTGCGTCGCAGCCCAGTCCCGGCCAAACTGTGGCGACTGCCGTGAAACCGGTCTGGTGTTTTTGACGTACAGGACATTGCATAGGCCAACGGATCGAGCCGAAACTTCCGGCAGCGTGGTGCCAAGAAATCTGTATCACGCAAGCGAATCAGTTTGCCCCGCGAGATATTTCTGGCGAAAGTCCGTTTTATTTCACCCGTGGCATTGCAGCCGCCATCGAACCATGCTCGCCGTAAGCACACGTCGTGCCTGAGGGGTTGGTCGGCGGCATACCTGATGCTGCAACCGAAACCTGGAGAATCAACCGATGCACAAGTACTTAGCACTTTGCGTAGTCTCCGCCGTTTTTGGCGCGATCGCCGCCGGGTTTTGGACGCAGAATTGGAATGTGAACTCTGACGAGAACGTCAACGCTGCTCCTGAGAATGATGGCAATGCGGCAGATTTGACGGCCACGGCCAATTCCACGAACGGCGATACTTCCGTGCTACCTTGGCTCAACGCGACAGACAGCGCACTGAGTCTCGGTTCCGAAATCTCCTTGGCGCACCAGCAAGGAACGGGCGGAAGGACCATCGGCGACCGTGGACTGGACCCGGAGTTTGAGGAGGTCTTGCGGGGATTACTTCCTGAGGAACGCCCTGCGGCACGAGTGTACGAGTTTGCCAACCGCGCGGTCGTCAACATCAACACGCAGAGTTCGCGAGTCGATCCGTTCTGGGGTCTTGAGATTCCCCAGGATGGCGCTGGCAGTGGAATCATCATTTCCAACGCGGGACATATCCTCACAAATCACCACGTCATCGATGGCGCTCGGGAGATTAAGGTGACGCTCGTTGACGGGAGCAGTACGCCCGCCAGTCTGGTCGGCGTCGATCCGAACAACGATATCGCCGTGATCAAAGTCGAGGTGCCTGCCGAGGAGCTGTCTCCGGTGACAATGGGCGACAGCAACAACCTGGTGGTTGGGCAGAACGCCTACGCAATTGGTAATCCCTTTGGACTGGAGCGAACATTCACGACTGGAGTGATCTCCAGCTTGAACCGTTCGATGCGAAGCCGTAACCGGCGCCTCATCAAGGGCATCATTCAAATTGACGCGGCCATCAACCCCGGCAACTCTGGCGGCCCTTTGTTGAACAGCCGTGGCGAAATGATCGGCATGAACACCGCCATTGCTCACGCTGGTGCGGAGCAAAGTGCAGGTGTCGGCTTCGCCATTCCCGTCAACACCATCAAACGGATTGTGCCGCAGTTGATCGAGCATGGGCGGATTATTCGCGCTGACTTGGGCTTGGCTCGGGTTTATCAAACTGAGCGGGGACTGTTGATCGCCCAACTTGTGGATGACGGTCCTGCGGCAGCAGCCGGCTTGCAAGGGATGTTCGTCGCCGAACGTCGTGGTGGATTCTATGTCGAGTACATGCGGCGAGAAGCGGCCGATCTCATTGTGGCCATCGATGACGAACCCGTGAAGACAGCCGACCGATTGATGGAAATCCTTGACAAGAAGAAGCCTGGTGATGTCATCCGATTGACCGTGCAACGTAAAGGGGGGACCGGCGAAGAAGCCATCATTCCCGTCACGCTGGGAGACGCCGGTGCTTCCGGACAATAGACATCGCCAAGGAAGATCCTGGCTTATGCCGGGAGATATTCGGAGATCTTCCGCGCAAGCAGTTCATGGTGCGCGCTGGTTTGCTGCTCGTTCTTGAATGATGGAAAGCCGTGTCGCGTGGGCGTTTGCTCTTGATTGGGCCGAGTCCTTCGCTTGAGTCTATGTGCGGTCTGGTCGCATATCATGGTTTACTCTGCGCTGAAAACGCACGCTTAGCTTACTTGCTGGTTCCTCCGCCGTGCCATTAAGCGCGATTTCACACGCATGGGCGCAAACGGCGCACAATTTGCCAGACTTGGACCTTGTTGAAAGAACTTAATTCATGAGGTCGAAGCCATGTCCAAAACGTTGTTCAACCTGCGTGTCGGCGATGTCTCGCAACGGGACGTTGTCTCTGTGAGCAAAGAAGACACTGTGTCATTTGCGCTGGGGCTCATGGTTCAAAATCGGACGGCAGCATTGCCGGTTGTCAACTCCACTGGGGGCATTGTCGGAATGTTCTCCGCTAGCGATATCGTGGGACTCGTGCATGATCTGGACGAAGAAATGCGCGACCCGGCTGAACCGGCACCTCAATGGCTGATGACGAAACTGCGAGATCACGACTTGGAACGTCAAAGCGTTGCGGATTTGATGAGCACGGATGTCGCCACGATCGCCCGCGACAACAGCCTGCGAGACGCCGCAGCGACAATGTTGCGGAATCGCGTTCACCGATTACCTGTTGTCGAAAAAGACGACCGGGTCATCGGCATCGTTTCGACGACAGACATCCTTGAAGCGTTCGTCGAACACTGCCCTGAGGAGTTGCCTGCGGAAGCGTGACAGGGCAGCTTGATTCCGCACACGAGATTTCGTCTTGCACACCAAGACAACCTGGCGCTGGAACGTCTGTATCAAACCACGTAGTAACGCTGGTCACAACTTACCGTGAACAGAGGGCCTCCTCGTCAGGTTCCGGGGAGGGCATGTCCGCAACACCTGCCAGACTGTTCTTCTCGTTTTCTCAGAGGACAACGGCGGGAAATTCCAGCTCGGAATAGATCCAAGGCAGATCTCGTCACTTTAGATCAATGTTGTGGCGGGCTACTAGCGCCCACTCTATACTCTCTTCAGTCTGCAAACCGAGCGGTCGAGCGGACTTCGAGAACCCGCCCAATACATCCGCCGTTCTGCAACCCGCTAAAGGCTTGTCTCGCAGAACTCCCAAGAGGTTGAACATGAATTCGCATTCGTCAATCAAGACGTCAACATCTGCTCGATCAGGGGCCAAGAACTTCGCTTCCAACGTAAGCCGCCGAAATTTCCTTCAAGCCGCAGGGCTTTGCGTCGCTGCCGGTTCGCTGAGCGCCTCGCCGGTTGGGATCTTGGCCCGCACGCATGATGTGGGGCAGACGCCCATTTTTCGTATCTCCTTGGCGCAATGGTCGCTGCATCGCGCTTTAAATCGAGGCAAGCGAGACAACCTCGATTTCGCCAAGGCAGCCAAGGAAGAGTTTGGCATTGAGGCCATCGAGTACGTCAATCAATTCTTCAAGAGCAAGGCGAAGGACAAGGCGTACCTCGATCAGATGAAGACTCGAGCCCAAGATCATGGCGTGAAGAGCTTGCTGATCATGGTTGATGGCGAAGGGCAACTGGGCGCAGCGGAAGAATCCGCACGACAAAAGACTGTTGACAACCACAAACGGTGGGTGGAAGCGGCCAAACACTTGGGCTGTCATTCTATTCGCGTCAATGCGTCCAGTTCCGGTAGCTTCCAAGAGCAACAAGAGCGAGCTGCGGACGGGCTGCGGCGACTGTCAGAGTTTGCCGCCGGGATGGAGATAAACGTCATCGTGGAGAATCACGGTGGACTTTCTTCCAACGGGGAGTGGCTCGTCGGCGTGATAAAACGTGTTGACCTTCCCAACTGTGGAACGTTGCCAGACTTTGGCAACTTCAACGTCGGTCGTGGCAAGCAATATGATCGCTATAAAGGTGTAACCGAGTTGATGCCGTTTGCCAAAGCGGTGAGCGCCAAGAGCCATGTCTTTGATGAAAACGGCAACGAAAAGCGCACTGATTATGAGAAGATGATGCGGATTGTGCTGGACGCTGGCTACCGTGGTTACGTGGGTGTTGAGTACGAAGGTTCCAACCTGCCCGAGCCAGAAGGCATCCTCGCCACAAAGAAATTGCTGGAACGAGTGCGTGAGAAACTTACCGCGGAGTATTCCTAGCAGGCGTTGAAAACCGCCATCGTGGTGTTTTTTCACCCCCAGCCAAGTGCAGGCGTGCCCCACTGGAGTTCATGCAGGCTATTGAGAAATCGACAGCCTGCTTAGACGCACTGCCGCATCCGCAAACTCATTTGCTTTTCCTACTTGACTACGCAACTTGCGACCGGCGGTGACACGGAATTCCGAAATGCACGCGGATGTCATCGTCATTGGTGCTGGCGCGGCCGGATTAATGGCCGCAACAGTAGCTGCCGAACGTGGTCGGCGCGTACTGTTGCTTGAGAAGAATCGCAAACCGGGCGCAAAGATCCTGATGTCCGGCGGCACCCGCTGCAACATCACGCAAGCCGTGGATGTTCGAGGAATCGTTGCCGCATTCGGTCGCAAAGGAAAGTTCTTGCACTCGGCTTTGGCTGCGCTTTCGCCAGACGATTTGGTTGCCATGATCGAATCTGAAGGCGTGCCGACAAAGATTGAATCCACCGGCAAGATTTTCCCGGCTAGCAATAGGTCAGTCGACGTGCTGCAAGCCTTCCTTGCAAAGTTGCAGCGCAGCGGAGCAGAACTTCGTGCCAATACGGGTGTGACCCAATTTGACGCCAGCCAGGAGCGTCAGGGAGATGTTTCTTTGCCCCGGTTTGCTGTTCGCACAGACCAGCAAAACTACGCCGCTAGTAGCGTGATCCTCACAACCGGCGGGCAGTCATACCCCGGCTGTGGAACGACCGGTGATGGCTATGCCTGGGCGAAGCGGTTGGGGCACTGCATCGTCCCGCCGAGACCCGCGTTGGTTCCGTTAACAACATCAGCGGCATGGATTTCTTCGCTGCAGGGAATGACGGTATCAGATGTCGAGATCAGCTTGCTGGAACAACAGTCGGCAGAGCCAACCGCGGCACAGATCAGCGCTCCTTGTGAATCGCACACGTTGGAGAAGCTGCTTGATCGCCGCCGTGGTTCGCTGTTGTTCGCACACTTTGGGTTGTCCGGACCAGTCGTGCTTGATATCAGTTCGCAATACACGGGCCACCCACGGCGAGATGCGCTGGTCTTGCGATGTGACTTCCTGCCCGAAGTTGCCGCGGCCCAACTCGATCAACAGCTCAGGTCACTGGCGGCACAGGCGGGAAGCCAAACCATCATCTCTAGTTTGGCAGAGAAGCTACCCAAACGACTGGTTGCGACACTCTTCAACCAGGCGAAGGTTCCGATGGATCGTCGCGCGGCTGAACTCCGCTCCACGGAGCGGACGGCGCTGGTCAACGCGATCAAAGGGACAGTGACTGCCTTGGCCGGAACGCTTGGCTTTAAGAAGGCCGAAGTGACCGCCGGAGGAGTTGACCTCGCCGAGGTTGACTCACGCACGTTGGAGAGCAAACTCTGTCCAGGATTGTTCCTGGCAGGTGAAATCCTCGACCTGGACGGTCCCATCGGCGGCTACAACTTCCAGGCGGCCTTCAGTACGGGGTTTCTGGCGGGAAGAAGCGTGTAGGAACTACGCCCACAGGCGATGACAACTCTCGCCCGAGCGCAAGCGGTGTTCTCCTATCAACTTTCAAAGATCAACGTCAGCACTGCTCCAATGGGAGCCAGTACCATCGCGACGATCACGGCGTACAAGATCCATTTGATTATTTTCGTGGCGTTAACTGTACTTTGTTCACTGCGAGACACCGCCAAGGCAATACCCCCGATGACGGCAACCACGAGACCGCACCCCATGGCGGCGCCCGGAGTAAACGCTTCACCAAACCGCCTGGGCGTGAAGCCGAGCGCCCCGAGGACGGCCATCGTCAAGCCGGAAAGGAGCATGCTGACCCCGAAGGCATACGCTTTCTTTGCCTCGCCTTGGTCGGCATTTGTTGTGGATGGATCTGCTTCGGGCAGCGCCGACTGGACGACCTCGGCCCTTTGCTTCCTTTCTCGGAACCACTTGGCAAACAACATCACCAGGCAGAGCAGGAACAAAACACTGAATGCGATGGCGAGAACTCCCACGCCAGCGCCTCCGCCCGGCAGGATATCTCCGGCAACCACCGACGCATAACCACAGGCAATCGCGCCGGAGAGCGCAACAACAGCAATCGCAATTCTCGTAAAGTAGCTCACGCACCCTCCAGCGGACCGATTGTCTTGCTTGATCGCGTTATGAAATGTCCGGCGCGTACGTTCTACCAATCTCCTGTCATTATTTGCCGTGCACCTAGGCAATGGACGATGCCGCAACCAGAACCTGTTGTGACTCCCATCTCACTCCACAACTGAAGGCGTCGGTCCTCGATCTTTTCGCAATTCGCGCGGAAGGGGGAAGTGAACATCTTCTTCACGGACGATGTGTTCTTCCATTGTCGCGCCATAGCGTTGCTCAAGGTGTTTCAAGCAATCTTGGACGACTTGTTCTGGAGCGCTGGCGCCGGCAGTCACCAAAACAGTCTCATCGCCTTGGAGCCAATCGTCAGCAATGTCCGTGGCTTCATCAATCAGGTAGGCCCTCACGCCACACTCTTCGCCGAGTTCTCGCAGCCGTTGGCTGTTGGAGGAATTCTGGCTCCCCAGCACGAGCACGACATCCGCGCCTTTGGCCAAGAGCTTGACGGCTTCCTGCCTGTTCTGCGTCGCGTAGCAGATATCGTCCTTGGGCGGGTTGGCGATTTGCGGAAACTTCGCCCGCAGTCGGGAAATAATCCGGTTGGCGTCATCCACGGAAAGCGTGGTTTGCGTCAGATAGACGACGCGAGCGGGATCAGCCACCTGTAAATGCTCAACATCTTCCGGAGTCTGCACCAAGATGATGGCTTCCGGCGCTTCGCCCATTGTGCCGATGACTTCGTCATGGCCTTCATGACCGATGAGAAAGATGGTATAGCCAGCCTTGGCGTAGCGAATGGCTTCCAGATGTACCTTGGTGACCAGCGGACAGGTAGCGTCAATGGTCTTCAGCTTCCGCTGAGCAGCAACCTGGCGCACTTCTGGTGAAACACCATGCGCGGAGAACATCAGGTGCGCCCCCTCGGGCACGTCATTTAAGTTTTCGACAAAGATTGCTCCGGATCGCTGGAAGCGCTCCACCACATACTTGTTGTGCACGATCTCGTGGTAGACATAGATCGGCGTGCCGTGCAACTCGATAGCCAAGTCGAGCGCGTCGATGGCCATGTTGACTCCGGCGCAAAACCCGCGCGGGCTGGCGAGGCGAATCTTCATGCGTGAAATGGGGTTGGTTTGTTGGTTCTTGCCGGGTGGCCACGATCATACCGCGATGGCGACGCCACATGCGGCATTGTAAGCCGACGGTCGGGCGGGGAATAGGATGCAGAACATGACCCGCACCTCAAGTGATCGCCTGAGGTTCCAACCGCAGCTCCCCGGTAAATGGTAACTCTCGCGGGCCACCGTCAGCCGTGTTTGTTCGGCATAATCAGCACAATCGTCTGTCCTGCTCCCTGAGGCTCCAGAGGAAGGGAATTGCCGTAATTCGGGGAGTGGCAATGCAGTTCTCCGTCACTCTGGCAACCTATGTTTGCAAGTTAGCCCTCTGGCCATAACGTGCAGGCAGCAAACTGATGCTTTCGGGCGATTCGCTGATTTCCCGTTCCCCACCGCGAGAAATGTGCGCTCCCGCTGCGCACCCTGCCAAGCTGAATAACGACTCGGTCCCTCACAACACAGGCGCTGCAACAGCCATTCGGAATCGTTCCGCTTGGATTTTGCTGGCGAGCATCTTGCTCTTCGCCGCGATGGCCACACCACACTTCCTCGGCATGATTTACGCCGCGGACGATCTGTGGGCGTTTCACTTGCCGGTGCGGGCTTTCTACGCGGACTGTTTGGAACGTGGCGTCGCTTTCGATTGGATGCCGCAGCTTTACTCTGGGTTCTACGTGACCGGCGAAGGGCAAGGCGGCTTCTATCATCCACTGCACTGGCTACTATACCGCACATTGCCGCTCCGCTCCGCTTTCAACTTGGAGATCCTGCTGCCGTATCCTCTGCTGTTCGCCGGCATGTTCTGTTGGTTGCGGCGACGGATTCTTCGGATCGATGCGGCGCTCTTCGGAGCGTTGTGCTTCACATTTGGAAGCTTCAGCCTGCTGCATTTCGTACATCCCAACGCGATGGCGATTGTCGCGCATTTGCCTTGGTGTTTGTGGGCAGTCGATGTCGCGTTCACCGCAAAGTCTCACAGCAAACGTTCACTCGCCGGAGGAGGACTCGCGCTGCTGACCGCATCACAGTTGCTGTTGGGTTATCCGCAGTACGTGTGGTTCAGCTTGCTGGCCACCGGCTGCTATGCGTTGTGGTTAGCGATGCGCCCGACGACAATCCGGCGATGGCGAACGTTGGCGTGGACGATCGCATTTCTCAGCTTGGGAGCGGTGGCCGGCGCAGTTCAATTGCTGCCGACCTTTGACGCACTTGCTCATTCCACACGCAATGCGGCCGATTCCGAATTCGCGAACTCTGGCGCTCTGCACATTGCAAACCTCGCGCAAGTTGTTGCTCCCTACGCGCTACAAACGCGAGTCTTTGGCAACAACACACATGAGCTGGGATGCTACTTGGGCGCTGTTCCGTTAGTGCTTCTACTGTGGCTGGCCACACATCAAAAACAACTGCCGCGTCGCTACCGACGTTTGGCCATCGTGGCGAGCACGTTCGCAGGTGTGTCGCTGTTGCTTTGCCTGGGGCAAGCTGGTGGGTTGTACACGCTGCAAACCAAGCTGCCGATCATTGGTCGTTTTCGTTTGCCGGCACGGTATCTCGTGTTGGTCAATCTGGCCGTCAGCGTGTTGGGAGCAATTGCTTTCGCGAGCGTAACTCACCCACCACGAAAGACGCGCTCGCGCCAAGCCAACGTCAGTCACAGCTATCTTGGAGTCATTGCGGCAAGCTTGGTCACGTCGTTGGTGATCTTCGCAGTTTGGAGAACGGATCGCGCGGCCTCCGTTCCGCTCGTGCTGATTGGGCCAGCTTTGGTTGCCATGGCGGCGTGGTTGGTCTGTCGTGTCGAACTTCGCCGGCGAGTGGCCGTACCATTGCTGATTTTGTTCACGGCTCTTGACCTGGGTGTCTATGGCCTGACCTACGCAATTTGGCCTGGCACTGCGACTCCAAGGCAAGCTCAGGCGGCAGTCAAGGCGACATCGCCGACGCAAACAACCGGCCGAATCCTCGTTGATGATCACGGCTCAACCCGAGACCAACTTCGCACCGGCAATCAAGCAATTCTCTCCGGTGCGATGCTGGCCGATGGCTATGCCGGGCTGGAACCAGCCGACGCTTTGCCACTCGACAACAGCAGTGCTCTCCGCATCGCGGGAGTGAGCCTGATCTCCAACCAGCGCGGCAACGCGGACATCGTTGGACTGGAACAAACAGACGACGCAAGTTGGCTGGCCATTCCTCATCCGCTGCCCCGTGCACGTCTGGTTGGTCACAGTGTCGTCGCAGATGAAGCGGACGTTGCCACGGCACTCTCCGGAATTGATCCAGCGCACGTTGCCATTGTCGATCGGCAGATCTCCTTGGAAAGTAAATCTCCCCGCGACGAATCAGGAGTTGTAAACCGCAAGCTAGATGAGCCTGGACGAATCTGTCTAGCAGTCGCCGCTCCAGGGCGGCAGCTCTTGATCGTCAATGAAAGATTTCATCCCGGCTGGCAAGTCACCGTCAATGGGCAGGCGGTCGATGTCGTCCGCGTCTATGGGCAATACCTGGGCTGTGTCGTTGATCGCGATACCCATCAGGTCGAGTTCAGTTTCCGTCCGCGAAGCTTGCGGAGCGGAAAGTGGATCTCGCTCGGCGGGCTGGCACTGATTCTTGCAGTGACGCTGGCGCGATTGCCGCGCCGTAAACGGCCGGACTTGAGATCCAACACCCCGGGAAACGACACACCACCACGCACATAACTCCAGAGGACTGCGCGGCTGCAAGAGAGAACAACTCATGCCGCGGCAGCAAACACTCACAAGCACAATCGCTCGTTCACGAGTCATCATCCTGCTTCGATTTCGGAAGGCTTATCATGAACCAACTTCAACCCCGCGATGACCGCCCGGCCAATGAAATCACGCTGAGCGTTGTACTGCCTGTGTACAACGAGGTCCGCGTGCTGAAGTCGTTGGCAGATCAAATCGCTGCCTCGCTGGACGAACTTGACGTCAACTATGAGATGGTCTTTGTTAACGACGGCAGTTCCGACGGAAGCACTGACGTGCTCGATTTGATGGCCGAGCAGGACGCACGCATTCGTGTGCTGCACCTCTCGCGCAACTTTGGGCATCAGAACGCCGTTCACGCTGGCCTTTCGCACGCGACTGGTGACGCCGTCGTGCTGATGGATTCCGACATGCAGGATTCCCCACAAGCGATCGCTCAGTTCTTCGCCAAATGGCGGGAAGGATATGACGTGGTCTACGCGGTCCGTGCGAAACGGAAGGAGTCATGGATCAAGCGCACGTTATTCTCATCGTTCCACCGCCTGATGGGCGCCGTGGCCAAAGTCAAAATCCCCGTCGATGCCGGTAACTTCAGCCTGTTTGATCGGCGTGTCATCCGAGAGATTGTAGCTCTAGGTGAGCGCGACCGTTATCTGCCGGGTTTGCGTGGCTGGGTTGGTCATGCGCAGACGGGTGTCGTCGTCGAACGTCAAGCTCGCTATGACGGCAAGCCACGGGTTTCGCTGCGCGGGTTATTCCGCCTGGCCAAGACGGCAATCTTTGGTTTCTCCACGTTCCCGCTGACTGTTTTTTATTGCATCGGCGTTTCCGCGTTGGCTTTGTTTGTCAGCCTGGCGGGATTCTCACTGTTCTGCAAACTGTTCACAAACCTAGCGATTCCTGGCTGGACTTCTCACATTCTGAGCGCGAGCTTCTTTGGCGCGCTCAACGCGCTGGGCATCTGCATCTTGGGTGAGTATGTCGTGCGAATCTACGACCAAGTCCGTGGACGACCGATCTATCTGATCGATCGCACGCAAAATGTCACGCAATGCAACGAGAGGCAAGGCAAACCGGACACCAAGACAACCGGCGACGTGCCTTATCAAGAATTGATGAACCAAACGATGAGCTTGCTCGCCAATGTCGGAAACTCGGAAAGTAAATCCGTAGGCGATGAGCAGAAGCCAAAAGTCAAAGCGCGCTAAGCTTTTGCCTTGAAGAAGCTGAAGTGCAGCTCCGAATGGCGGCAGTGCAACTTAATCCACTCTTCGTCAGTGAGGTGCCCAAACACGGGACTGGGGCTGCGCTTGCTTTCGTTCTTGAAACGATGGATGGCCTTTTCCAGCATCGCCACACCGTCCTCATCAGAGACGGGATCGCTGGTCTCCAATCGCAAAGAGATTGGACGCGGCGGTTTGAACCCTGCTGGAAACGGTTTGGAGAGCATCTTCTTCTTACGCAGTCCCACAATGAGCCGAATGAAGAACGGAGCTTTATAGTCCATACCGTCGATGCCTGCCTCGATCGTCTTGGCGATGTGGAAACACGCTTGACCGAAAGACCAGTTTCCCAAGACTGTCCAGCCGGCGGTGGCCATTGCCTGGGCGTCATCGAGAATGTCATCTAGCGTTTCAAAACGCAGTTCGCGGCGTCCCTCAACAATCTTGGTTTGGACAGCGGTTGCTGTGGTTGCTTGTGACATAGCTGGTCCTGGTGGTTGCTGAGTGGGCTGCGAGCATTGAAAGCTCGCAAAGAAATACGTGGATGTTGTCTTCCACCGCGTGATGCTGATCGACGTGTAGGCCACCCTGAGCTGGATTTTGCATGCAGGCTGTCCGTCAGTCATTCTGCCAAATGGATCGATGGAATTCGAGCGGGGCGTTTGTGTGCGACTGAGCCATCTCCGGTACATGGAGATTTCAGCTTTCTTGGCAAAAGCCTGGATGCTGCCGGGCTCGAATCGAGAGGGCACCGTCCACGCCATGCCCTGGACGCGCAGGGCAAACTCGTTATACTGTCAAGGTTTACCGCCTACCCGCCGAAGATAAACTTCGCCGCAACGACCAAACCACTCTCACAGCAAGAAGGAGTTTCCGTTGGTCAAGCTGACGTTACGTGACAACGAATCCGCACAGGAGGCCGTCAGGCGATTCCGCAAACTGGTTGAACGCAGCGGAATTAAGAAAGAGATGCGGCGTAAGGAATACTACGAGAAACCGAGCGAAACCCGCCGCCGTGCTCGGTTGCGTGCGGAACGCAGGAATCGTCGCGTGGTCACTTTCCGCTAGGCCAGACTGCGTGCTGTGCCAGGCAGAGGCAGGCCTGCTCGCCAGCCTAGATTATGGCAGGTTGTGTCTGTTCGGTGTGTTTTTGCCGGATGCGGTCCGGTCGTAAGTTATATAGCTCTCCGCAACTCAGGACGGCTGGGCGGCTCCAAGCAAACATTGCCTTAGTCGGGTCATGACATTTGAACGCCGGCTGGTAGGATAGGCGATCTCGCTGATTCCGACTCTTCCTCAGGGACTCTTTCCCTTCGATGCCGCCCGTCCTCTCTCTGATCGTTTACTCCGTCTGCATTGTCGCTGCTTCGCTCGCAGGCGGCTGGGTCACCGTGTGGTTCAAATTGAGCCACACGCGACTACAGATTGTGATCAGCTTTGTGGCTGGCCTGATGTTGGGGATTGGCCTGCTGCACATGCTGCCACATTCGGTGGCCTACACGCACTCTCTGGATCGCACGCTGCTATTCGCGCTCTTTGGGCTGCTGGCGATGTTCTTCCTGATTCGGGTATTCGATTTTCACCATCACGGCGAAGCCGAACACGAGCACGAACATCACGGCGAAAGTTGCCGGGCAAGCCATCGTTTCAGTTGGGTGGGCGTTGCGATTGGCCTCTCGCTGCACACGGCGATTGACGGGATTGCCCTGGCAGCGGCCGTGATGACGGAATCCGGAGCAGTGGGGCACGATCACGGTGGCATGGCCACGCTGGGCCTGGGAACGTTCCTGGTCATCTTGCTGCACAAGCCGTTGGATGCGCTTTCCATTACATCCCTGATGGCAGCCAGTGGCTGGTCGACTGCTGCCCGGCAAGCCACCAATGCAGGGTTCGCCATGATGTGCCCGCTGGGGGCATTGCTGTTTTTCTTCGGATTCTCCGGAAACCCCGAGATCATTGGTGCTGCGCTGGCGTTCGCAGCGGGAACGTTTATCTGCATCTCACTGGCAGACCTGCTGCCAGAATTGCAGTTTCACACGCATGACCGCGGCAAGCTTTCTGTGGCTCTGCTGTTGGGAGTAGCCCTGGCCTACGGCATCGGCCTGTTGGAAGGTGAAAACCATGGTGGGATTCACCAGCATGGCGGTGAAGTGCACGCGGAGGGTGAGTAGCCCGCGACTTCACGAAGCCCTTAGCCTCCTAAGGCGAGAGCCTTTTCTCCCTTCTCACGCGTGTTGCTACGCCGCTTGAGAGAAGCCTGTTGGGTCGCGTTCCCTATTCGAGCAGCTTTGCTGTTGATTCATGTAGTGTTTAGTATATACTACACATATGGCCGCCGAATTTGGTGATTACGTTCGCAAGTGCCGAGAGAAGAAACGCGCTCAATCCGCCGACTTCTCGCTGAGAAAACTCGCCCAGCGTGTGGGGATTGAGCCGTCTTATCTCAGCAAGGTCGAACGCGGGCAGGAATCGCCGCCCTCGGAAGCCACGATATCGTCCCTTGCGAAGGAGCTTGATGAAGATCCGGATGTGCTGCTGGCTCTCGCCGGCAAAGTTTCCAGCGACCTGCAGAAAATCATCCGCAAACGGCCGAAGCTCTTCGCCCAACTGATCCGCGAAATGAAGAACATGCCGAACCATGCCGTTGTCCGCGTTGTCCGCGAAGTCCGGGATGGCGATTGGTGAGAAGGCCGAAACGAATCGCTTATGCGGCCAAAAGTGTAGGCCTCGTTTCCGCACCGCTAGAATGAGAATTAGCAGACGAAAGGATTAGCCCATGATCGAACTCAAACAGAATCGACTCAACTTCAGCTTCCCGGAAGTCAGCCCTGACGCTCGGTTGACGATTGAATTCCAGCGCACGCTGCGAATTCCCGATGACGATCAGACGTACCCGTTGCCGCCTGGGCTGGGGAAATTCCCGCTGGAGCACGTGGATGATTATGCCTCCCGTGTGCCCGAGCGTTGGGTGCAGCGCGGCGGCGTGATGCTGCCCATGTATCAAGCGGAGGCATTGTGGATCAACTTCAACTTTCATTACGTGCAGGACCGGGAATCGCCGTATCCGTTTGCGGTCAAGATCTCCGCCGGAAAGATTGACGCCGTGACCGGCGAGAACTGGGATGAGCAGTTGCACAGGAAGCCGCAGGATTATGTGGTGATTCCTCGTCAGCCGTGGCTGGACGGTTATTGCATTCGCCGCGGCGTCATCCGGCAATTCGTGGCGATGCCACTGGGCGCAGGCTATTCCGCCGAGGAGCAGATCACCGGCGAAGCCGAGCACGGTGGCCTGCAGATAAAAGTCTTTCCCATGCGGCGAAAGGCCTTTGAGCGAAGATTTCCGGTTGTGAGGAAGCGAAGAATGATGAGGAGTCGACGATGTTTTCCGGAAGAAGCACCCTTGGAAGCGCTATTCGCCCGCAAAGTAGACAGCATGGCACTCGCACCCGGCGGACAGATGTCGCAAGAGATCTACGACGACGAGTTTCCTTTCCACGAGTGGTGTCACAAGACATCCAGCCGCTGCTTTGTGCACCTGGTCAACACGGAAGTGTGGCGGGGCATTACCGGCAAGAAGCCACCGACAAAGCCCCCCAAGGCGCGTGACTACACCAACGCGGGGCTCCCGTGGTTCGATTACTACGACGAACGGCCAGCCGTGCCTGGCCAGGAGAAGCTTTCCAACCTGCAAAGCGTAGCAGAGCTGGCGGAGGAGAAGCGTCAAAACGTGCTGCCGGAAAATGATCCCGTTGATCCGCAGAACGTTGTCGGTCTGCGCAAGGGAATGCGACTAGGTCAGGTGCGGGAAGGCTGCTTCTAGAGCGCGGAAACTTGATCCGCGCTTCAGCCGTTCCTGTCAATTACGAAATGGCCCTCTGCCGCATTGTGCGGAAGAGGGCTGGTTTGGGAGCTTCTGCAAATCAAGCCAACGTCTGGCGCAGCAGATGCGCCGCCTCACGTGCAAAGCGAACGAAGGGCGTAGGCTCGGCTACAGATCAATCGGGCGAAGCACGCGGGTGATTGTGTGCACCTTCCCGTTTCCGGTGCTGACGTTGATGGGAAAGAAAAGGCCTGCGTTCGGCGAGTCCGGATCGTTATCGATCAACGTCAGAAAGCTTGGCTGGAACGATGGTCCCAACAATGTGAAGATTGGTTGACGAAAAATACCAGCGATCAACACGTCAGTTGCTGATAATTCCTCACCCACAACATGATATAGCAGGACGCTGGTCAGCAGCCCCGTGGGTACGTTTTGATCGAGAAAGTCCCAAGCACCGGCTTCACTGAAGCCGGAATAGCCCAGGTCACAAGCGAGCAGCACGAACGCCCAATCGTTGGGCGCAAACAAGGTCAGTTCGACATCTGGATTCGCGAGTGCGCCAACCAGATTCGCTTTGGAAGCCGCGGCGAGCAAGATATCGTAGTCGAGATAGTTAAGATCAAAGCCGTCTCCGCTGGACGACGAAACGTAAGCCGCGATGCTGTCCGAGTTTGCTTCGCAGTCCACCATGGGGGTCGCCACGAGCGTTAAGACAAACAGGGACGTCAGAAAGCCGCGCATAGACAATTCCTCCGATACAGGAT
>JALCBR010000171.1 GCA_028066245.1 Pirellulales bacterium
CAATCATACGCTGCTAGCGGGACTCAGGTCCAACGACTGCGCAGCGGTCAATAAGGCAGTCACGATATCCTCGCCTTGTACGAGCATCGCGATGCACGCTGCTAACAGAAGCATCATGCCCACGGCGAGCACAATCAGAATGATCATGACCTTGAGGCGAATTGACCTGTCAGCTGTTATCACCATCTTTAGCACCGAATCGGTTGGGGGCGCCATTGAACGTACTCCGGAGTATTGACTCTAGGGACTCGACAATTGTCGGAAGCTTGTGCACGCTCAGCGCCAGTCTCCATTCTGTGGAATACTTGCTAGCTGTTGCCACTGGAGGAACGACGAAGCAGCCAAGTACGCGTACGGCGACACTTCGCGCCCAAGAAGGGCGCTTTCGGGGGCTGGTCCGGCAATTCGAGGGTGCTCTTTTCCATTTGCTGTGCCAATTACTTCAGCGCACAATGCGCGATGCGATGAAGGTCCGTGCTAAGGAAGGTAAACGCCAAGCGCGCAAAAAACCCTTGCTGAATTTCCAACAAATGCAGAATCAAGTCGTGTTCGCGGCAACACTCTTCGACGAAATACGTTCAGAAAGGAATCTGGCCGTGGCTTTCGTATCTCATTTTAGAAGTGTCTCCCCTGCCAATCCTGAACGGCTCTGGTCTTGCTTCTGTCGCATCAAACGGTTTCGGGCGCGGAGAGTTTTGCTAATCGCGTCGCCGTGCTGGCCATTGCGGTTTCAATCATGTCTTGGAATCCGGCCAATTCGCTTTCAGCTTCTGCGATCTTCGAATCTGCATTGTCAAGTCCGAGTTTCTTGCGGAGCTTACCGCACACCAAGGCAGACTGCGCGTGTTCGTGCTTTGCATTCTGGCTGAGTGCGACAGCACAACTCTTTTGGGCGTGTCGCAAGGCGCGTTTAGAGTTCCCTAGAGCATCGAGAACAAGGGCGATCTCTCGGTATGCCTGTGGGAGGTCCTGCGGAAAGAAGCGGCCCAGTCTGCGGGATATTCGGGCGAACTTGAGTGCTTTCTTCTGTAAGGGAGCCCGCTCAGAAGTCTCTACACTATCCGCATGTTCACGCAGAGCTGCAGCCAGCCAAACAACCGATGGCACGGTGTACATGTTAATGACCAAACCGTCACGAGCCATACGGCGCGCTTGATCGAAGCACTCGATTGCCTCCCCTGTACGACAATGCTGCAAATGCCAGCGTCCCTCTGCTTGCAGCTTCATGTTCGCACTCATCGTGTTGCTAGGTAGCGAACGAAAGCACATCGCTAACTCCTCGAACGGCAGTCGCCCCAGCGTAGATTTCGACCAAACATCGATTGCAACCTGCGCCATGCCGTCGTCTCCAAGCAGGACACAATGCTGGAAAGAATCAATAGCAGCTTCGATCGCGTTCGAGACATTGCCCAATCGATAGTGATTCAGAGCGCGATGATACTCAGCTACCGTCAGTTCCCAAGCGTCGCCGGTCTGGCCAAGCAGGTTGATCGCCCGCTCTACGTCGTCGAGCGACTGTTCGTAGCGTGCGCCACCGACAAGACCCATTCCGCGAAAATTATACGTGTGACCCTGCCCCCAGAGGTCATTCATTTCTTTTGATAATTCAATGGCTCGTTGCCCGTATCGGTATCCACGATTAAACATCCCGAGGACTGAGACAGGCGCAGCGTGCAGCCCGTAGCTGAAGACAAGTTGACGCGTTGGTGGAAACCTCTCGGCTAGATTCATGGCGGCGAGGTGCGCCCAAAGCATGTTGGGGGTAAACACCCACCAATTCGACATGCTCAGGCGGTCGAGCAAGGTCCCCGTAAGCGTAACCTTTGCCCCTGCCGGCTTTTTACGTTGATACCACGTTGTTGGTAGAATCGTGTGGCACGCCTGGATGCCGACCTGCGCCAGTAACGAGAAGAAGGTGCCCATACGTGAACGTGGCACGTTTTGCCCCAGGCGACGGAGCGCGGTTTCGTAACAATGAATGCTTCCAAGCACGTCGCCGCGTTTGTAGGCCAATTCACCCTGAAAACACTCGATACGCGCACGCTCCAGGGCGTCGTCGGTCAGATCGGTGATGTTCGCGAACGCTTGGTCAGCCTTGGTGTAACGACCACTTAGCAGCAGCGATTCTCCATACCCTTCCCCAATGCGAAATCTGAACGAGTCAGGCGCCGAGTCCGAGTTTCGTTTTGCGATCTTGTACTGCTCCGCAGCAACCTCAAACGCGAAGGTGCGTTTGGCTTGCTCGGCCGCTAGCAAGGCGTACTTCCAAGCCTTAGCCTTATCTCCCGCCGCGTTGAAGTGATACGACAAGTCATAGATGCGAGCATCGGACAACGTGTTTTCTTCAATCTCTCCCAACTCGATGGCCTCCCGAAGCACCGGAGTAGCAGACAGTGCTCGCGACTCGATAACCTCGGCCAGCTTGCGATGCAGTTCCCTTCGTGCAGGCACATCCTGTTGCTCCAGCGCGGTCTCGCGAATCCTGTCATGATAAGTATCAACCGTTAGCTCATCTTCACTTCCCGTGTAACGAACAAGCTGCGCGGTTCGCATGTGGTTGATCGTAGCAACAGGTAAGGATTCGTAGCCGACTGCCTCCGCAGCTTCATTTAGGCAGATTGCCTGGCCAGCCACTGCAATCACGTCCAATAACTGCACAGCATCGTCAGGAAGCTGACTCAGTTTCCGCTCGATGACTTCCTGAATCGAAAGTGGCTGAAACGAATCTGCATCTGGGTCAAAACAATCGATCAATTCGTTGATGAACAACGCGTTACCGCCGGTTTCTTGACAGAATTCGACGGCTTGACGACGCACAACTTCGTTGTCGCGGCCGACGCGGGCCACCATCAATTCGATGCACTGCTCAACGGTCAACGGCCCCACGCCTAGTTCGAGGTGTTCACCAGATTCGCGGAAGCTCCGCAATTCGTGCCATCTGTTTAGAAACGGGCTGTCGTCTGTTTCATCGCTACGAAAATTGCCAATAAACAGAACGCGGGGCGATTCAGGCGGCCGTAACACCTCAGACATCACTTGTGCGCTGTCGGCGTCGCCCCACTGCAGATCGTCGATAAACATCACAATGGGCGCGCGCCCCCCCCATCCGATCAAGGAGCGTACGCAGGGCGTCGAAGGCACGTTGCCGAATCTGCTGCTCGTCAAGATCACCCGTCCTAACGGTTTCGGCTTTGTTCGCTACCACCTCGGCGCGAAGCATCTCAGGAAAGGCCTTGAACGGAACGGATTCGCGATCGTAGCAGCGACCAGATAATACGGTCGTTCTTCCGCTGCTCCTTAATGGCTCGAGAAAATGGTTGACAAGCGCCGACTTGCCCTCGCCGGATCGGCCGCTGACGAATACGGTTCTTGAACCGGCTCCCCCCAAATGCTGACTTGCTGCGTTGAGTTTAGTGGCCTCCTGCTCCAGAGCGTTCAACTGAGTTGTCCGCCCCACAAGAACTTCCCGCTTTCCATCGCTCAGTAAAGGAGCGGAGACGTCGTTCTTCGAGATGACACTGACGATCTCAAAGGCGTCAGGACGACCCTGGGGATCCCGAGTTAACATCCTTGTGCAAAGGCCAACCAGTCTGTCAG
>JALCBR010000172.1 GCA_028066245.1 Pirellulales bacterium
TCGCGGTACCAATCGACGAAGCGTGTTATGCCTTCTTCCACGGTTGTTTCAGGGCAATAGTCCACGTCCCGGATCAAGTCTTCCACGTCGGCATAGGTATCCGGCACATCGCCGGGCTGCAGCGGCAGGAGGCGTTTCTCTGCTTTCTTCCCTAAGCGATCTTCCAATATCGAGATGTAGTGTTCCAGTTCAACAGGGCGCCGGTTACCGATGTTGTAGATGCGGTATAACTCATCCGTCGATTCTCCGCCTGAAGCATTGACCATCGGAGGAGAAGTAGCCTTGTCACCTACAGCTTGCTCCAGGATGCGGTCGAGCGTGCGGACGACGCCTGTCGCAATGTCGTCAATGTACGTGAAGTCACGACGGTGTTTGCCATAGTTGAAAACGTCAATTGGCTCGCCCGCCAAGATACTTCGCGTGAACAGAAAGAGCGCCATGTCCGGCCTCCCCCAAGGACCGTAGACGGTAAAGAACCGCAAACCAGTCGTCGGCAACTGATAGAGGTTCGTATACGCGTAGGCCATCAATTCGTTAGCCTTCTTCGTGGCCGCATACAGACTGAGCGGGTGATCAACGTTGTCATGCACCGAAAACGGCATCTTCGTGTTGCCCCCATAGACGGAGCTACTCGAAGCGTAGACCAAGTGCTTGACGTTATGTTGCCGGCATTCTTCCAGGATGTTTCCAAACCCGACAAGATTAGCATCAATGTATGCCTGTGGATTCTCGATCGAGTATCGCACACCTGCCTGAGCGGCCAGGTTGATGACTCGCTCCGGCTGGAAGTCAGCAAAGACTCTTGACATCGCGCTACGATCGCTGATGTCAGCGATGACTTCGGTGAATTGTTCAAACGCCTTGTTACGTTCGCACCTTGCAAGCTTGAGATCGACATCGTAGTAGTCGTTCAAGTTATCAACGCCAATGACTTCATCGCCACGCTCCAAAAGGCGGATACTGACCGCCGAGCCGATGAACCCGGCTGACCCGGTAACAAGTACTTTCATCTGACGATACCCCTGGAACGACAACCAGAACATGACTGAATTCATGCGGTGCGTTGCCCAACATGAAGCATTGGCGTCATGCATTGACTGACATTACGCACAACTTTCGTGGTGGAGGACGTCATTGATCGGCGCCACAGCGGCGAAGTAGACTCAAACTGCAACCACCAACACGACACCGATCAGCCGATTGTGATTGGGAGCTAGTAGCGACACAAGTCGCGATCCCAAGAAGAAAGGGAGGCCACGATGAACGCAGCCTCCCTTCATGTGCTACCAAGGGATGCCGAACACAGAGCAAGCCAAGGCCGCGTGTCCCACATCCTTCAGATTACAATCAATCGTTCCGGAACAACTCGCGAATTCCGAACGTGAAGAACGTCCCGAGTGCGAAGTTGACCGCCTCCTCTTCTGGCTTGTACCGCAGAATCAGGATGTCACCGGCTTCCACCAGTGGGCGGGCCTGTGGGCTTTGCATCGCCCTGTTCAAATCCACCGCAATCGTCAGTTGATCGCCGCAGGGCGTCTTGCGGAGGATAAAGAGTTGGCCGGGAGGGGCTCCACCCAGGCCTTGGGCAAGCCCGCCGCCGATTCCTCCGCCGCCCCTGCCCTGAGTTTGGCCGATACCTTGACCGGCAATCGCCATCGCCCCGATCACGTCCAGGTCGTAGTCGCGTGGCAGTTGAAACACGCCACCGCCGAGAAGCCCTCCCGTGTAGAAGACTTCCCGATCACGGCTCTCGATGTAAACGATGTCACCGTCATGGAGGATGATGTCATTGGGATCAAACTGGGGGATTTGGCCCGGCGGCAAGCGAAGTGGGATTCGCAAAACTGCAGGATCTTCGGGAATCGGCGGAATGCACAGGCAATTATCAAGCGGAGGATTGCTGTAATATTCCTGGACAAAGGCATCTCGTTGCTGCTGATTGGCAAGTGAACTTCGAAGGATTTTAACTTCGTTCTTGGCATCAAGGCCGGGCAGTCCACCAGTCTCGGCAAGCGCATGCAAAACATCATTCTTGTAGGCTTCGAGGTCAACGACTTCGCCACGGCCCGCTTGCGTGAACGCAAACGGATTCAATTGTCCGCCTTGGCCTCCCCCTTGGTTCTTGACGCCATCCTCGCGCACGACAATGATTTGGTAAGTGCGTTTGCGCATCAAAGTCACAATAATCCGATCACCACCCGGCGGGAGAATCTGGCGTTGGACTGTGTATGCATCTCGAATCAAGTGTTCGACCTGTGTCATTGTCAGCCCGCGGACCGAAATGGCCGGAATCAGTGGCAATGACAAAGTGCCGTCCTCGCGGACGGGAATCGGATAGCCAATGGACGGTGGCGTGTCTCCGCCTTCGGGGATGTTCACCGGCGGCGGCTGCTCCGGGTCTCCCAACACACCTTCGATGTAGATGCCAAGAATATCATCCGCGTCCAACAGGTAGTTGGGTGATGGGGGCTGTCTCAGCCGGGAGATATCGACAGGAACCAAGTCGTTTTTCGGCTTGGTCAGCAATTCCGGCGGCAGCCGATGTGCCGGCACACCGCTGATTGGCGAGAGCAGAGACGTACAGCCTGATGCCGCCACCAGCAAGACCATTGCTACGACAAACAACACGCCGCGGGAAAACCCCAAAGCATTCAAGCCTTGTAGGGGACTGGGAGGGGTGGCGTGTACTTCAGATCGCTGGATCATCGTGGTTGCTTCCCTGCTTTAGTCGATGCGATGCGCCTGTCATTCTTGGCTTGGTTCACACTGTTCTCGTTCTGCTAACGCCACCAGTCACGGTTTGCTCCAGGAGGAGGAAATCGCTGCGAAGTGGAGGCTGGAACGGGCTGAGATGACGCTGTGCCGTTATCGAAGCTACTGACTTCCGCATAGGCGAGTTCTGGCTCACTCGCCTGCTTAAACATCCCCGGCATCGTGGAATTGCCCAACGCCCACGCGAAATTCGGTTCACCCAAAAGCTCGCGTGGATTGACTTGCCCTGCTCCATCAATGGTGCCCGGGACTCCGACCGCTGGAGGAGCGGGAAAGGAATCCGAAGGATGCACCGGTGGGAGATCGTTCTGCGGACCTTGGGGGATCAACTCGACGTGAGTCGGAGGCTCGCCGTGGCGACGCTGCGAGTATTGCTCGCGGATCGCATGGGAAACCTGAATCTGCCGGAAGTTGCCGACGCCTTCCATATCAGCGGCGACAGCTCCCTGCGGGTAGCCGTCAAACCAGGCTGCGACAGCGGCTTGACCCTCCGGGTTTTGGTATTTCCAGTTCCAATAGTATCGCGGTGGCACGGGTGGTGGGCAGCCATTGCCGCCCGAGGCAACATCCCGATATCCCGCCCGAAAGCCATCACCGAAGGCCTTCAATTGTGGATGGTCAAGGTAATTTGGCTTTGCGCATTTCCAAGCTTGCCAGGCACCAATTCTATTCTTCCAGCCCACCATGAAGTCATCATGACCATCGCTGTAGTGAACGTGATCGACAATTCCTCGGTGTGCTGAGCAACCTGC
>JALCBR010000173.1 GCA_028066245.1 Pirellulales bacterium
CGCTGGGCCAAGCTCAAACTCTAGCGAGTCCAGTTACTTATGCATGAAGCAATAGTGTCAGGTCCAACAACAGCGCAATCCTCAATAGCGCCTGATGGATGGTCGATTCAATACAAAAGGCAACTTCAAGATCCTTGCCGAGTAGTGCCAGCAGTGACCCCACCAAGAAAGAGCGGCATCCTTTGCGAAATGGTTTGAACTGCCTCTCAGTGAAGCTGAGCTAATTGCTGCTTGATGGATCGGTCGTGCCATGTGAATGCCAGAGATTGCATGGCCTAGTTGTGGCGCGAACAGATCCCGATTTGTAAAGCGCACGAGATTCACCTTTTCGCACCTGGATCGTGCTGAAAGAGCAACACGACGATAGGTTGTTCGAATCGCTAAGCTGCACGCGGAAGTCATCGCTGACCGCTATCCAAGCTCGGGAGCAGTTGGCCATGCCTGGATTGATGGGCGGGACACATATCGCACTGTCACGGGCGATTGTCAGCGTGAGGCCGTGCCGATAGCATGATGCGATCGCCGAAACGGGCAGCCTGTTTAAAAAGCTAACGGGCTGCCAGGACTTCAAGCTCCATCACGTATATTTTGCGTTTTCATCGTATGTCTGGAGATTTAGCCTACACGCCACTACGGGCTCAAGCGGAACCTCACATCCTGATGTGTCCGCCGGACTACTATGGCATTGAGTACGAGATCAACGCCTGGATGAACCGTAGTCGCCAAGCGGTTCGCAGCGTCGCTATCGAACAATGGAAGAATCTCCGCCAACTCCTGGAGCAAGCAGGAGCAAAAGTCTCGCTGATGGATCCCATTGAAGGATTGCCGGATCTCGTTTTTACGGCAAACGCGGCGATGATCTATCAGAACCAAGCGATCTTAGCCAACTTCCGGCACTCGGAAAGGCAAGGCGAGACGCCACACGATATCTCCTGGCTGGAGGATTCGGGCTTCACGCTGCGATATGTTCCCACCGACCTAAATTTTGAGGGCGCCGGTGACGCGCTCTTTTGCGGCGAGACTTTGTTTGCCGGATATCGGATTCGCAGTGACGCCCGCGGCCATCAGCAGATTGGCGAGATGATTAACTGTCGCGTGATTCCCCTGGAACTGGTGAATCACTATTACTACCACTTGGACACATGCTTCTGCCCTTTGGCGCCAGGCGAAGCAATCTACTACCCGGGCGCCTTTGATGAGTACGGACGTAAAGCTCTTCGTCAGCATGTGCCACACTTGATTGAAGTCAGCGAGGCTGAAGCTCAGCGGTTTGCGTGTAACGCCGTTGTCGTTGGCAAGACTGTGACAACAAATACTGGTTGCCCTCAGCTTCATCAAGCGCTGGCGGAGCAGGGGTATGTTCCGCGTGAGACGCCCCTGGATGAGTTTGTAAAGGCGGGCGGAAGCGCCAAGTGCCTGACCTTGCGGCTTGATGGCGAAGAAGCGGCCGGCTGGAAGCAGCCGCTGCCGAAATAGACAAGCAGGCGTCAAAGCGGAGCCGGCTACTGGGCGAGCAACAGCAACACGGTCAAAGTTGCCAGCACAAAGCCGAGTGCGATCAAAGACACCGCAATCAAAGACGATTTGCGATCTGGCCTGCGCCATGGGCGTCCATATTGTGATGCTTTCAGCTTGGCGGCCCTCACGCCGTGATCAGCAGAATTACCTGAGGTGTTTGTGTCGCGCACAACCTTGGTTTGGACGACAACGCCAGAGGAATCAAATGATGGCCAGACGCCAGGCTGCCGCGGTCGCTGATTGCGGCCGGGCGACTTCACTGTCCGGTCGGCTGAGCCCTTGTAGGTATCGCTGGTTGATGACGACGGAGACCTTCCAGCGTCTGAATCGCCAAGGACGATTCGATGCGCTCCCGTTTTCCCAGAGCTGGAATCTCCCCCGCCCGTGCGAGGCCTTGCGTTTCGGATCGGGCGCGAGTCCGTGTCCTGCCCAAATCGCACCGGCGCTCCAGCTTCCACGGCATCACGCTTAGCTAAACCTTGCGGCGGACTGACAGACGCGGCTGGCTGTCTTGAGCTTGCTGACTTTTCCGCATCTGAAGCGCGATATGCGTTGATCCAGTCGGAAAGAGCTTCCTCAACATCGGCCGCGGTTTGAAATCGCTCCTGGACATCCTTGGCCATCATTCGCTGGCAAATGGCCACCAAGCCTGCGGGGGCGTCCGGCCGATCGATCAGAATACTGGGCGGTTCTGTCGTGCTGTGCTTAAGTAGCCGCTGAGCCAACGTACCTTCAGGGAACGGAGCGTGTCCTGTCAGCAGATAGTACAATGTGCATCCCAAGCTATACAGGTCCGCACGCGGGTCAACGTTGTGGCTATTCTTGGCCTGCTCAGGGGCAAGGTAATCCGCCGTTCCGAGGACTTTTTCATCATGAGAAACGGTCAGCGACGCCGTTTTGGCATCGACCTCTTCCATGAACCGAGCCAGGCCCAAATCGAGAATCTTGAGTGTATCGTTTTGATCAATGAGTAGGTTGGCGGGCTTGATGTCCCGATGAACAAGACCGGCGGCGTGGGCATGGCTGAGTCCACGTGCCGCCTGAGCAATGAATCCGGCCGCTCTGGCATACCCCAGAGGCCCGTCATCCCTGACCATTGCGTTCAGGTCAGAACCTTGCACGTATTCCATGACCAGGTAATGGATATCTTTTTCCTGATCGATATCATACGCGACGACAATGTTGGGATGCTGCAAAGCGGCAGCTGCTTTAGCTTCGCGATAGAACCGGGGAAGGTAGGTCGAATCGTTGATCCGCTTTTGTGGCAGGACTTTGATTGCGACCCGGCGTTCCATCTTGACGTGTTCCGCCAGATAGACGCTGCTCATTCCGCCGCTGCCCAAATGCCCCAGCAGCTTGTACTTACCGAGCCGAAATCCCCGGTATCGGCCTTCCAGCAATCGGTCAGCTTGCCAGCGAGTGAGTAGACCGTGAGAAACAAGTTCTTCAGCAATTCCACTCGCAGAAACCTGGGGATCATCATCCGCCCGACCGGTTAAGTGGGAGAGAGCCCGATAGAGTTGATCAGGCTCGATCAACTCGCTCTTCTCGACTACGGCCAGGAATTTATCTCCGGTCTTAATCGCCATCGACACGATTTAGTACACGCCAGAGCTGCGAGTGCAGCAAAAGGACTGAGAACTTATCCAAAGTAGGTTTGACGTTGACTGACTGGGTTTGCTGCCGGGCCAGCTTCCACTTCGCCAGCCACTGAGTATTCTACTGGCCTTGTGTTTCTGTCGAGCCGTTTTTCGATCCTGCATTGCGAAATGCCCTAAATCCCCTCCGTGGGGTGGCAAATTTCAGCTTAGAGTATCTGTCCGATTACTCCTCTCTGCTCGACCAGGCGGACGCTGCTAAATCATCCCGGGATGAGATGTTCTCCGCCGTACGGGCGAAATTGACATTGGTCAAATTTTTGGGGTGTTCTGGCGAACATGCGCGCTGCCGAGCGCCATAGGAGGTTGACGGTAGCCATGCTACTG
>JALCBR010000034.1:0-37510 GCA_028066245.1 Pirellulales bacterium
CATCCAGTGAGTTGTGCGGCAAATACACGATGCGAACAGAGCAACATCATGCCGATGGAGCTGCGGAGAGACCTACGCTGCCCGGATCTGTAGATCGCCGGTCGCCTGAGAGAGCCGGTGCCAGAGCGTGGGAATCGTTTCGGCATGATTGCCTTGGAAGTAATAGCTCTGGCCACCGTCAGCGACCGTGCGAATCAAGATGGTTTTCCAGGGGCGATAGAAATACATCGGATGGCTCTTCGGGGGAGATCCTTCTCGGAAGTCTTCCGGCAATCCCACCAAATCAAACACGGCTGTCGTGAAGTGGCAAATCTCTTTACCTCGCTGCCGGGCCACGTTGCGAGCCATCGAAAGCGCCTTGAGATAAACCTCTGGTCCTGTGACAGCGCTTCCAATGTTCAAGAACACGCCGCCTTCCAAATTTTGCACCGAGGCGGTGAAAATCAGGAAGTCCGTATAGCTGGTTTGCCCCAGGGCCGCGCCGCTGCAATTGGCGTGCGAATGGATGATGTCGCTCCCCACGCTGACATGCGATGTCACGGGGACGCCGCATCTCCAGCCCGCTGCGGCAACAGACAAATGACGCTGTGGAAAATGCTGTTCTTCAACAACCCGCCCGACCGCTTCTCCCAACCCTTCGCCCAAAGCGGCCCCTTCACTGATGATGTCATTAAGTCGGGAAGTGGGATTCCACAGGCCGAACTGTCCCTCGGCAATCCATTTCGGCACATTTTCGCTGGTCCCACCCACCAGCGCGAGTTCAAAATCATGAATAATGCCAGCGCCGTTTGTAGCAACGTGTGTGACCCAGCCGCGTTCAATCATGTCCACGAGGAACCGCGCAAGACCAAGCTTAATGGGATGCCCACCCATCATCAGGATCACAGGCCGTTCGTTCCTGCGCGCTTCTGTAATTGCCGAGACAAGGTGTCCAAATTCCGGATGTTGGTAGCTGGCGTTGCTAGCATCAAGCGACATGCAATCCGCAGCACGCAGATCATGTCCTCTGGACGCGACAGGGCGCATCTCGATCCGGTTTCGATCAAATGCTTTATACCGGGTCACGGATTCGTCTTGGAGAGAATCAGAAAACGGAATATCGTTGCCCGGTGTCGGTATAAACTTTTTTGGCGACAGTAATCCAGGCCAGTTCATGATATCCCAAGACCTGCTCCCGATACTGGATTCACTCGGCCATCCGCGCGTGCTCGTGCTGGGCGATTTGATTCTCGACCGCTACACCTGGGGAAATGCCGAACGCGTCAGCCAGGAAGCTCCGGTCATTCTCCTGCGGGCAGATCACCGGGAAGTTCGGTTGGGAGGAGCGGCGAACGTTTGTCAGATGTTGCGCGGACTGGAAGCTGAGGTGACGTGTGCTGGTGTGGTGGGGGTCGATGCGGATGGCGCGGAGGTCCGCCAAATCCTTCGCGAAGCCGGCGTCGATGAATCCGCGGTTCTGTTCGACAAGCACCGCCCCACGACCGTCAAGGAACGCTTCATCGGCCGCGCGGCCAATCGCCATCCACATCAGATTCTGCGCGTCGATACTGAAGAGCGGATGCCACTCTCGCCAGAACTCACGCATCAATTTGCGGAGGAGATCAAAGAGCGGTTGGGCGACTTTGATATCGTCCTGATTTCCGACTACGACAAGGGCGTCTGCACGCCTGAGCTATTGCAAACGGTGATTCGCGCGGCGAGTGAGCAGTCTGTTCCAGTGGCCGTTGATCCCATTCGCGGATCGGACTATAGCCGTTATCGTGGAGCAACACTGATGACGCCGAATCGATATGAGACAGAACTCGCGACTGGACTTGCCGTGAACAGCGTCGACGACGCGTTCACCGCAGGCGAGGAGCTATGCCGTCGCTATGATTTACAGCATGCGATCGTCACGCTGGACAAGGATGGGATGGTGTTGACCTCGCAAGGGATCGATGACACTGGAGAGCAAAATTTTCAACATGCGCACTTCCCCACCCGGCCGCGGTCCGTTTACGACATTACCGGTGCGGGCGATATCGTCCTGGCAATGATCGGACTGTGCGTTGCTGACGGGATCTCTTTGCCGCATGCCGTGCCGCTGGCCAACGTCGCTGGCGGATTGGAGGTCGAACATGTTGGTGTAGCGCCCGTTCCTCGACAAGACATTCGCTTAGACCTGTTGCGAAATCTGCCTGACGGTTCAGTTCGCAAGGTCATCACGGCGGAAGATGCTGTGCGAATTGCCGAGACCGCACGTGAAAAAGGCAACCGAGTTGTTTTCACCAACGGCTGCTTCGACATCTTACATGTCGGGCACGTCACGTACCTGGAAGAAGCCAAGGCCCAAGGTGATCTGCTGATTTTGGGTCTCAACAGTGACGCCAGCGTGAGTGGGCTGAAAGGTCCCACGCGGCCAGTCCGCAAGCAAGCGGAACGTGCCGCAGTCTTGGCCGCGCTTTCCTATGTCGACTACATCGTCATCTTTGATGAGCCAACGCCCATTGCGTTGATTGAATCCATCCGCCCGGAGGTTCTCGTCAAAGGCGGTGACTATCGAAACAAACAACACCAGATCACCGGCAAGGAGTTCGTGGAGAACTATGGTGGACGCCTGCACCTGGCGGGGCTTGTCGAGGGTGTCTCCACAACGGCCATTCTTAAGTCTGTGGCGGCGTAGCTGGGCCGGCTGAGGACATTGCGAACTTTCACTCGCTGAATGTTTAGTAAGCTTGTTAGTTCTTGGCGTGATCGCCTACATTCGGCAAGTTTTCAAACACGTCTGGCCCGAAATAGCGTAGGCCGACCAAGTCTTCATTGCCTGTGTTTTCTACGGTCACGCCGGCGGTCGCCGCGTCATACGTGATGAACAGCTCATCGCTGGTTTCCTCGCCAAAGCGAATCATGGCCGGAGTTTCGACACTGACGGTCGCCCCGTTGCGGCTCATCCGACCCCGGCCCTGAACGGTGATCCAACCGCTGGCACCGGGGTCTTTGATTTGGCATTTTGCGCCCGGAGCGAGCGTCAATTCCTTGCTGCTGAAGAGCTGCTCGCCATCAATCCGGCCATACACGACCCAGCGGTCAGTGAAACCTTCACCACTGCACGCTTCATCAACAATAGGCTCGATGTAGTTGTTTTGCTTGAAGTAAGTATCGACGTTCTTCTCCCAATCCAACTGATCGACAATAAAGTCCAAGTCTTGATGTTTCTCTTCTGGCACATCTTTGACCAGCAAAGACCAGGGAACCTCTCGCCCTTCCACCAACGATTGAAACATGCCGAACACGTCCGATCCCCATTGCGGCTCGTACGTCAGCAATGAGCCGGGCGCGTGCAGCACGCCAGGGGGAATCAGCCAACCAGTTCCTCGCTGCAGGCGGTACGCCCGCGTGAGGTCCAGCATCCCGTTATCCCCATCACTCCAGCGTTCCAGGCATCGGCGGACGTCCGCCTTGGAGGTGCCGGGCTCTAAGCCCATGAACGTGTAGGCGAAGTTGTTGTCCACATTGTTGAGTTGCGGCGGGAAGTAGTAGCTTTCCGGCTTGCCCTCCTGCCCGGTGAGTGCCGCGTGTTCGTGATCTTGATGCATGTGGTGAGGGATTGGGCCCATGTTGTCGAAGAACTTCGAATAGATGGGCCACTTGCCGTACTTGTCGAACATTGGGCTGCCGATCATTGTCGCGCCCGCTTCCGCCACAGCATCGCGTAGCAGAAACCTCTCACCGTTGGCAACGACGTAGCTCAATCCCTCATCAGGCAAGCGACCCTCATTGGCCGCTTCTGTAGTGCTGGCAAACCAACGCTCATCAATACCGCCACGATGCGCGCCGTAGGCGTAATAATCTTCTGGACGAAGTTTGAGCCGCTTGCCTGGATGCAAGAAACTCCGCGGCACCCAAGTGGGGGCAAGTCGCAACAGGCCTCCGCCAATATTCATTGCGGAGTCCAACGCCGCAGCGACATTATCTTTGGAGATCGGCTGAGAGGGGATGGTACTCATGGGCGGGTTCGCAAAGCATTGACGGATGCCACAGGTCGGCACCGGAATCTCAGCGGGCGACATTGGAAGCTCGCTTCCAATGCATCGCGCGGAGTACAGAGAACAATTTGCAGCGGCAAGCGTGCCGCAACGCTGCCCTCTCGTGACCTTTATAATGCTGGGTTTCTCGCCAAGCAAGAAACCGCAGCACTCTAACGCTGCCGCCGGTGGTTGGAGTAGAAACGAAAAAGCGACGGACGGCTCTCTTGTTAAAGCCATCCGTCGTTGGCGCGCATTACCGATTCACTTTCTTGACCGCTTCTTAGTAATCTTGTTCGATCACTGTCATCTCGACGCCATAGGGATTATTGGAAGACCAGTAGTCGCTGAACAACAGACCACCGTAGCCGTAAATCGGATCGGCATCGTCGTCTTCCAGCCAGTCCGCAGCACAATACAGGTAGGTGTCTTCATCAGGCCCGCCTTTGAGCACATCGTAATTGCTGGTGTGAGACCCGTATTGGGAACCGATCAGTACATCCTGCCCACTGCCACCCAGCAAAGTGTCTCCGTAAAGCCAGTGGGTTGACTCCAGACCGCCAAAAAGAATGTCGTCACCGGGGCCCCCTTCGATTTCGTCAGCGCCGGTTCCGCCGTCGATGTCGTCGTCTCGCCAGCCGCCGAGAATGTCATCATTTCCGTGCCCGCCGTAGATCGTGCAGGGAATCTTCATGGCGGAGCAATCAATCAGATCGTCTTCAGGCATGCCGTCGATGTGCAGGGCCTTGACGCTTTTGGCCAGATAGACGGCTTCGCCTTCCAGGCGTCCGCCGATGCGTTCACGAACCTCTACGACCAAGCAACTGGCGCGGTGGATTTTACCCAGCGAACGTTGGTCGTAGTAAGCGACAATTTCATCTTCGCCGCGTGTGCCAAAGACGGAGAGCGTACCGTTTGCTCCCAGTTTGTGGATGATTTCGGCATCAGCAACATTGGACGACGCGGTGGTGAATCCAGCGACAATGGACGCCAGCAAGGCGAGTTGTGTTGTACGACGAGCGCGAGGGCCGCAGCGAAAGGCCTTGGTGAGAAGGGACATCAGCCAGCTCCTACTTGGTAAAGGGTGTTGTGTAACACTCCTCCAAGCGGATGGCTTTGATGTCCGTTACAGCTTTCTTGCAAGAACCTCGTGCTAGCTCGCTGGGCTTGCCGCCGGCTACCTGACGAGTCCACTATGCAGTCGCGCGGGCCGTCTTGGGTCCGGCGTTCTTGATCTCCTCGCTGGCAACACTGGCGTATTTGGCAAAGTTGTCCGAGAACAGCTTGGCAAGCTTGACCGCGGTTTCGTCATACGCCGAGGGATCAGACCAAGTTTGTCGCGGGAGTAGCATCTCAGACGGAACGTCCGGACAGCTCGTAGGCACTTGGAATCCGAAGAGCGGATCAACCTCGCATTCGGAGCGGGCTAAAGCGCCTGAATGGATGCCATCAATGATCGATCTCGTGTGCTTGAGCTTGATGCGCGAACCCGTCCCGTGGGCCCCGCCGGACCAGCCAGTGTTCACCAACCAGGCGTCCGCACTGTGCTGCTTCATTTTCTCGGCCAGCATTTCGGCGTACTTCGTTGGATGCCAAGCCAGGAAGGCTGCCCCGAAACAGGCGGAGAAGGTCGCCTCGGGTTCATCAACGCCAACTTCCGTGCCTGCAACTTTGGCCGTGTACCCACTGATGAAGTGGTACATCGCCTGCTCGGGCATCAGTTTTGAGACCGGCGGCAATACTCCAAAAGCATCACACGTGAGGAAGATGATATTTCGCGGGTGCCCAGCCACGGCGGGAATCTTGGCGTTGGGAATGTACTCCAGCGGATAGGCACAACGCGTGTTTTGCGTGATCACCGAAGAGTCGTAGTCGACGTGACGAGTTGCGGCATCAAAGACGACGTTCTCCAGCACGCTGCCAAATCGTATGGCGTCGAAAATCTCCGGCTCATTGTCTTTGGTCAGTCCAATGCATTTGGCGTAGCAGCCACCTTCGATGTTGAAGATCCCATCTTCTGTCCAGCAGTGCTCATCATCGCCGACCAGACTGCGGTGTGGATCTGCGGAGAGCGTGGTTTTCCCTGTCCCAGAAAGCCCGAAGAAAAGGGAAACATCTTCGCCGTCACCCGGTTCATTCCCCTCATTGCAAGAGCAATGCATGGACAGCACCCCAGCTTCCGGCATGAGGTAATTCATGATGGTGAACACGCCCTTCTTCATTTCGCCAGCGTATTCTGTTCCCAGGATGACAAATTCGCGGGTCTCAAAGCTGAGCTCCACGCTCGTGTCAGACGTCATGAACTCCGTGTAAGGGTTTGCCGGAAACTGCCCTGCGTTGAAGACCACGTAATCCGGCTCGCCGAAGTTTTCCAACTCTTCAGCGGTGGGGCGAATCAACATGTTGTGCATAAACAGCGCGTGGTAGGGTCGCGCGCAGATGATGCGAATCTTCAATCGGTGCTTCGGGTCCCAGCCAGCGAAACCGTCAATGACGTAAATCCGTTGCCGCGTATTGAAGAAGTCAATCGCCCGTTGCCGGCTGACACGGAATGTCTTCTCATCCATCCGCATGTTGACTGGACCCCACCAGACGTTATCAGTGCTGTCCGGGTGATCGACGATGCGCTTGTCTTTGGGACTGCGGCCTGTTTTCTGGCCGCTGTAAGCAATCAAGGCTCCGCTGGAGCTGATTTCTCCACCATCGTGGCGAACAGCTTCTTCATAAAGAGCCGCCGGCGGTAGGTTGCGCTCACCTTGAGTGGATCGAATGCCGTAGCTGGAAAGGTCAATTGGTGAACCCATCGCCGTGGTTGCTCCTGCAGAAACTTGGGCTGGCATCTCGCGCGGAGCGCGAATTCTGGACAAAATTTGCGACAACCCCCAGATGTTACCAACGGCAAACCAAGCTGTCTGCGGCCAAGTGACTGTAGGAGCCGAAATCTTGCGGCTTTTCTGAAGGTAAACGAGTGCTGATGGGCGTGAAAACTTGCCTGTCGCGGAGACTCACTCTCCCTCGCAATGATCCGTTGGTGGTGTGGGGCGTTTCCCATGACTCGCCCTTGGGGCGTGTGTCGTGACTGCGGAAACCTCTGCGGGGTTTGCCATCGCTTCCAAGGCAGCTCGACAAGTGTCTGATCGAGTTAACTTTTGTTGACTCCCGATGGACTGCTGTTCAACGTTATGCTGTGGTATTGTGTTTGAATGTGCTTATCCCGAGATCAGGAGGGGTAAGTCATGCGATCACCCAAGCGATGAATTGATCGGGCAGCTAGCTACTCTTCAGTTACTACTGGCAACCAAACATCTTTCAGCTTGACGCAATTCATGTCACGACAAGATCGCGAGAAGTGGAACGCTCGCTATGCCGCCGCTGCGTACGATGATGGTGAAGACTGCCCTTTCGCAACGCTGCAGACGCCGCATCCGTTTGTTGTCGCTCAAGCGGACCTGCTGCCAACCGGCGGAACCGCGCTTGATCTAGCTGGTGGCGTGGGACGGAACGCTATTTGGCTGGCGCAACAGGGGATGAATGTGACATTGCTCGATATTTCTCATCTGGCGTTGGAGCGAGCTGGCATTTTCGCCCAACAAGAAGACGTATCTATCAAGATACTTGAGCATGACGCGGCCGATGAGGGAATTCCTGAAGGGGCATGGGACGTCATCGTCTCCAGCTATTTTCTGCGCAGGGAACTCTTTGCACAGTTCCCCAACAGGCTCACCCCAGGTGGGCTGCTGATCTTCGTGCATGGGACGGCAAGCAATTTGAAGCGGCACACCAAACCGCCACGTGAATTCCTTCTGGAAGATGATGAACTTCCCAGCTTGATTCAAGGACTTGATGTGCTTTCGTACGAAGAGGGCTGGATCGGAGAGCCGCCCGAAGATGCGCGACACGAAACGCAATTGGTGGCGAGAAAGCCCACGTAGCTCCATCACAGGTGTTTCTCCGACTTGCGGTATTCGGGTTGCTATCCCAGACGATGCCGTCGCACGCATTGCCACTCTGGATCAAGCGTTCATCACCACAATCAAGATGACCAGGCTGATCAAAATCAAGAGTGCCACCGTTAGCGATATGGCGAAGATCGCCATCCGCCTGCGTTTGCGACGAGCTTCGGCTCTTTGGCGATGGTACCCCATACTCCCAGGGTAGTGATTTCTCGCCACCTCGTCACACATGTTCCGTTTGCTCTATCCGACAGAGCACGACTCTTGACGGTTCCCTACGTTACATCCATCCCTGCGATGTTGGCTTGATCACCAGCTCCTGGACATGTGCTCGTGGCGGCAAAGTAACCAATAGTGTCACCGCCTGAGCCACATCTTCCGGCTGCAATAGATTCGCGCGGTACTCGGCCGTGGGCGGATTGGGGCGACGGTCCATGATGTCTGTGTTGACTTCGCCAGGATAAACATTGCACACGCGGATGCCGTGCTCGTTCTCTTCCTGTGCCAGCGAAGTTCCCAACGCCGTCATTGCGAACTTCGACGCGTTGTAGGCGACACCGCTTGTGGTCCAGGCGCGTTTCCCGGCAACGGATGAGATGTTAACGATCACTCCTGATTTGCGCTCGCGCATTCCCGGCAAAGCAACCATGGAACAATTGAACGCGCCGGTAGCGTTAATCGACAGCAGGCGATCCCAATCTTCCGGTGTGACTTCCGCAGTGGAGCGATTGGGAATGTTAACTCCAGCATTGTTGACGAGGATGTCGATGTGGCCCAGTTCGGCAATCGCCGATGTGAACAATCGTTGGACATCAGCTCGGTCCGCAACGTTTGCGGTGAAGACGATAACTTCTCCTGGCGTATCCGCGCACGCTGCGGCAACCTCCTCCAGTTTGCCTTGTCTCCGCCCGGCAACAACCACTTTGGCACCGGCCATCGCAAATGACTGAACAATCGCCGCGCCGATGCCGGACCCACCGCCAGTGACCAGAGCTGTTTTGTCTCGGAGAGGTTCGGTTGCCACTTGTGTTAGATTCCTTGCGTAACGAAGACGATCGACCCACCGTACGTGCCGACAGTATCTCAGGTCGGGCAGTCGTTGTCGCGGGCCAAAATCTTTCGCTGCGTTTCTACACGATAGAGTGAGGATAAAAGGCCAAGGCGAAATCCTTGATCAACACTGCTGACGAAGCGTTAGAATAACGGACCTGACGAGATTAGGCTGCCCTTGGCGAGCGACGATCGCCGTAGAAAGAAGGAGTTATTGATGTCCAGGCGTTTGATGCTGTTTTGCATCGTGGTTGTCGCGGCCATTGCTGGGTTGCTGAAAGCGGTGCCCTTCACCCAGCAGCCAGCGAATCAATCTGCCCAAGTTGTCGAATTCGACAAGATGTATAACCAGCGCTACGCTGGCCAGAAGCCGCAAGAGGGCGAGACCATCCCTAACGTGGATGTTTTTGCCGCTGACGGTCAACCTTTCGCTCTGGAGAGCACACGGGGCAAATATACGGTGCTGGTCTTCGGTTGCCTGACGTGACCGCCGTTTCTCAGAAATGTCTCCGGTCTGGAGACTGTGTATCTGGATTATGCCCGCAAGGACGTGCAGTTCTACTACGTGTACAAGTCACTCGCTCACCCAGAGATCAATAACTTTGTTCAGCCGGTGACGCTCAAGGAGCGATTGATGCATGTCGCCGAGTTCAATCGTCGCACGAACTCGCAGATCCCATGGCTATGTGACAACATGGACAATGAGTTGGCGGCCACCATGGGTGGAGCCCCCAATGGCGAATACATCCTCGACCCGCAAGGCAAGCTGATTCGCAAACGATTCTGGAGCAACCCGGATACGCTCCGCGCAGATTTGACCGAGTTAGTTGGCGAAGTGGAAAACCCAACACGAGTGGTCGATATTGACGTTGAGTTTGCGGTTGAGCCCAGGGAAGTCGCCAGCGGGGTTTTGCCGGCATTAGAAATGCCCGCAGGTTTGGTACCAATCCTGACGGAACCGGTCGTTAAGGATGAGACTCCTTTCTACGTCAAGCTGCGTGCGGAAGCATCACAGCGATTGGTGAACAGAGGCCAAGGCCGCGGCAAGCTGTATCTGGGTGTTTATCTCGATCCGATCTACAAGGTTCACTGGAATAACAAAGCTGGCCGCGTGCAGGTGAAAATCGCTGCCAATGACGGGATCCTGCTTTCAGAAACCTTGCTGGATGCACCTGAGGTGGCAGAACCGGCTGATGTTGATCCACGGCAATTCCTCTTGGATGTTAATGTCAGCAACGTTGACGATCCGCTTGAGATCACCGTCAACTACATCGCCTGTGATGACGCGGAAACGTTCTGCATGCCCGTTTCGCAGCAGTACCGCGTGACGCTGAAACAGCAGCGCAGCGGCGGCTCGCGTCCCGGAGTCTTCATGCCGCAAATGTTCGCCAAGGTCGCGGACTTTGACACCAATGGAGATGGCAAGATCACCAAGAGCGAACTTCCCGCAGGCCGCATCTCGCTCTACCTGGGTCACTTGGATCGCAACTTTGATGATGTCATCGACAAGGATGAGATCGAGACGTTTCTGCGGATGATGAACAACGGGCGCGGCTTTACATCAGATCAAAACGATGGTGGATCCGCAGCCAACAGCGGTGGTGATGGAAGATGAGCGCGTCGCCCCAATGCGGTCGGCAACGAATGAACCCAGGTGTGTTGCAGAGGCGTTGGCCGACACGCGACTGCGAGCAGAACTGAAATCAACAAAGGGCGCTCGAGAACATCTCCTTGATGGGGTGCTCCGTTCCTCGGTAGTTCCCATCGCTTTGCGGACGCGTGATTGAATTACCGCGGTGTCCGCGCACCCTGCTCTCAGGCGTACGGGCGAAATTGACATCGGTCAAGTTTTTCTCGCATTCAGGGGGTGGGCGCAAACGCTTCATGCCCAGCAATTAACCAGCAACGGCACCGCAAACATCACCGGCAATCCCGACGTTAAGGTCAGTAGCATGTTAACCATCAACCCCCTATGGTGCTCGGCAGCGCGCGTGGACGCCCGAAACACCCCCCACATTTGACCAATGTCAATTTCGCCCGTACGCCTGAAGGCAGGCCGTGTGGGCTCCTGTCACGGGATGACTTGCAGCGTCCGCTTGGGCTAGCGGAACAGCAGTCGGCAGGTGTGCTAGTGCCCGCTGTTCGCAATGCAATTCGTCCAAGGTACATGCTGAGTCAATACATAGTTGACAAATATATCGATCATCTATATAATCGCTGGCAGTTAGTTAACGTGAACTTGCGCTGACCTACTCACTGGATTGAATTGATCCCACGAACTATGCGAGGGAGGAGCGACCGCCACATGACGGAACGCTTTGGGCGAGATCTGATTCGCGGCAGCCTCGACATGATGATCATGTCTGTGTTGGCGGAAGGGTCGCAATACGGCTATTCGCTGCAGAAGCGAATTCGGGCTGCCAGCGGGGATCGTGTTGATCTGGCCGCAGGCACGCTTTACCCGCTGTTGCACAAACTTGAGCAAGACAAGTTGATCCGCAGCCGCTGGGATTCAACAGAAGGTCGCCGCCGCAAGTGGTATGACCTCACCACCAAGGGGCGCAAGCGACTGACAGAACAAGCCAAGGAGTGGACCAGCTACGCGGAGTGCCTGTCGAGGTTGTTGGCGCCCATCGTGGGAGCCAAGCCAGCCTAGGCCATCTTGAAGGTTACTTTCCTTTGCCCTTGTTTCTTTCCCTTAGTACCCCTGACCAATGAGTGAACGCGAATTCGACGCTTATCTCAAGTTGCTGGGTGGGCTGCTGCAATTGGCCCCCAGTCAGCGCGAGCAAATTGCTGTCGAACTGCGCGACCATATGGAAGATCGTTTGGAAGCGCTGTTGGCCGCCGGTGTGCCAAGAGACAAGGCCATCGGCCAAGCGCTGGAAGAGTTTGGTGACGTGGCGGCCTTGGCTGCCAGTTTTCGACAAATCGCCTGGAACAGAAAGAGACGGTGGATTATGCGATGCACGATTGCGAGCGTGTTGGGAATGTTGGGCATCATCTTGGCGGCGGCAGCCCTCTGGCCGGGCGGGAGCACCGGACCAGGTGTGTTGGCCCAAGCTCAAGCGCAAAGCAATGAAGAAGCCTTAACAGGCGATCTTAATTCGCAGGACGCGCGAAGTGCCCTGACAAGGGAGCGGCTCTCACAAATGACCACGGCAAACTTCACTGACGTTCCGCTGGGGGCAGTCCTCCCGATGGTTTTCAACCAGCTTGGAATCCAGTACTACCTTGACCGGGCGGAAATAGAGATGAATGGCATCGATCTGGAGGAGAATACGGTCACGCTCGAGATGGACGATGTTCGCTGCAGCATGCTCTTAGACATCGTCCTGTCCCCGCTGGACTGCGGCTATTACCTCCGCGATGGTTTCGTTTGCGTCACGTCGCACGACAAAGCGATGTCGATGGCTGAGCTGCGCGTTTATGATTGTTGGTCAATTCTGGATGCCGTCGCCGTCAACACATCGAAGGTTTCGCGCTCAGCCAATCGGCTTTGGTGAAGGTCTCGCTGGCGAACCGGGAAGTGTCACGGCTGACAAATCAACGTTCATCACCACGCATCCTAACGCCGGTTTGCTGATCGAGATTGTCACGCAAACCGTCGATCCCGATTCTTGGGAAGTAAAGGGGGGCTGGGGCAGCATCGCTGAGTACGATGGCAAGCTGGTCGTCCGCCAAACCGACGCAGCACACGCGCAAATCCAATACCTACTGGACAACCTCGGCAGCCAGGAACGTCCCAGCTTCTACGAGTCAACGCAGCCCGCTCTCGGTAGGTAGATTCGCGTTTCGCAGGCGGCTTCGATCACCACGTCGGCGGAAACCCCATCTTTCAGCAAGGTAACGTGAATTTCGCGTTACCTTGTTCTTGCGCGTTGCCGGACGATGAAGAAGAAAGATGCCTATTCACACGGTAAGCGCAGTCGCTGATAGAGCGCAACATCTGCTAGCGAGTTGATCACCAGGGTTGCCATGCTGACATCATGTCCCATGCTGGCTCCACAAGGAACGGCAACCGTAAATGCTCCCGCTGCGGCAGCCGCGCGGCAGCCGTTCTCGCTATCCTCCAGCACCAACATCTCCGCTGGCGCGATCCCGAACCGTTTTGCCGCAGAGAGATAGACCTCCGGATGCGGCTTGCCGTTGGTGACATCATCAGACGAGAGCACAAACTGAAACCGCGTGTGGTACTCGAACATCCGCAAGACGTGATCGACAAACCATCGCGAACTGCTGGTGGCAATCGCCTTGGGAATTTCGGCCGCTTCTAATGATTCCATCAACCGGATCAAGCCGGGCATGGGGGCGATGCGGTCATCCAACAAGCCCATGAACGTTTCGCTGGACTCGGCTGCCAGTGCATCGACATCGATATCCAACTGATGATGGTCGATCATGATTTGCAACGCCACGCGGGGTGGACGGCCCATCATGGCGTCTCGCAAGTCCGGTTCAAACCGCTTGCCACGACGACCGAGCAACGTACTGCCGACTTCTTGATAAATCTCCTCCGTGTTGAACATCAAGCCATCCAAGTCAAACACCACAGCCCGAATATCACACGATCCGGCGGTCGAACTGGAATCAAACGCGTGCATAGTTGTGAGGGGTCAATGGCGCTGGGAAGATTCAAATCTGCGGCAGATTGACTGTTTCGATGCTACTCACCCATGACGTACGCAAAAATCAGCGGTGCGACAATGCTGGCGTCCGAGTTAATCATGAACTTGGGCGCGTCTGCATCTAACTTGTGCCAGGTGATTTTCTCATTGGGAACCGCGCCGGAGTAAGAGCCGTAGGACGTTGTGCTGTCGGAAATCTGAGCGAAGTACGACCAGTGTCGAGTGTCTTTTCGCTCTAAGTCTTGGATCAGCAGGGGCACAGCACAAATTGGGAAATCACCGGCGATTCCGCCGCCGATCTGGAAAAAACCCACACCGCCACGCTGCTCTTCCGCCATGTACCATTCAACCAACTTCTGCATCTGTTCTGTGCCAGTGCGGACGGCGTGATGGCTTTTGACCATTCCGTCAATCACGCGGGCGGCAAACACATTGCCCATGGTGGAGTCTTCAAACCCGGGCGCAAAGATGGGAATTTCCATGTCCATTGCTGCCGCCACCCAGGAATGTTCACGGGGGACTTGCATCATGGCGTCCAATTTTCCTTCGCGGATCAAACGGAAAATGTAGTCCTGCTGGAAGTGAGATTCGTTCTTCTCCGCGGCTTCAATCCAATAGTCCAGCAGCAGCGCCTCAATTTTGCGAAAAGCCGACTCCGGGATGCAGGTGTCGGTGACTCGGTTGAAGCCAGCGTCGCGGATGGCGACTTCGTCCGCTGCGCTCAGGGCAAGATAGTCGGGCGTCGTCTTGTACTCGTCATGGGCAATCAGGTTGAAGATATCCTCTTCCAGGTTGGCTGCTGTCGTGCTGATGGCGTGCACTTTCCCCGCACGGATCATCTGGGCGAGACTGATCCCCAATTCCGCCGTACTCATGGCTCCCGCCATGGCCAGGAACATCTTGCCGCCCTCTTGCAGCAGGTTTCTCCAAGCCTTCGCGGAGGCCAGGGTCTCGCGAGCGTTGAAATGGAGGAAATTTCGCTCCATGAAGCTGGAAATCGACATCGCCACCTCACATCTGGGACTTGTGAACACCTTTGGGGCCTGGGCTGAAAGGCGAATCCTACGACTCGGCAGCGCTGACGCAACCGCCTCTGGCCATGAACGAGTGGCCAACCGTGGAGGTTCGACAGCGCGAAAACGATCCCCATGTAGGAGGGAGTCTCAACTTCGCGAACTGTCCACGTGTGTCTCCAGCTTTGCGATTCGCCCCGGCTGCGAGAAGAATGGTAGCCCGTTGAACCGTCCACCGTTTGAGTGAAGCTACGGGTGAGATCCTTATCCGTTGCCCGAAAACACCGCGATTTACGAGCCGTGTCGGAGGTCTGCCCTCACGCTTGGCCTCGGATGAGAAACACGCCCGGTGACTTTTTCGTCCCGCGTTTGGCTGAGTTCCCGCACGGAATCTGTGGTAATTTGGGTAATCTCGGCACTGAAAGCTTGACAGCAGTCAATACCTGAAAATAATTAGTCGATTCACTTGGGAATCGCTCCCAACAGCCGCGAGACGTCACTTTTGTGGCACCTTATCGCGTTGAACGGATGCAAGGTTTGAACGCCTAATCAACCTACGGCGTTTTTTCTGCTGAAGCGCGCACTCAAGGCGGAGCGACCAAGAATCTGGCTCGAGAAACGTGCCTGCCTTTTGCCCAATGGAATGTGGCTCTGCCTTGATGGAACCGGCTGACTCTCCATGTAAGCCGATCCCAGTAACCTGTTTTCCCATGGACAACGTAGTTAGGAGTTTGTGAAAAAATGAGCAATGTGTTCGAGGCGATTTTGAAGTTCGGTCACGATGAGGGTTTCGCTCCGCGTGAGACTAAGGAATTTGTGGCCACGCAGGCTCCGGCCGGTTCCTCTGAAAAGATCTCCACGCTGGCGCGCCGCGTTGAATTGGGACTGCCCTTGTGGCACCCCGAAGATCGAGCTGATTACAGTGGCCTGACTGGCGCTGTTCGCCCCCGCGAGTAATCTACGCGACGCGTCTCCGTCACCCTGTATTTGCGCCCTGCGTCAACGCTTGCCTGAGCTCGCGACCTTAAACGGATGCAGGCGCCCCGCTGCGCGGTCGCTAACTGCGTTCGCACAACTTCACTTTTGTGGCAGGTCGATAAAAAGCAAAGGTATAGCCTTCAGGTCAATGTTGGCCATTAGTTCGGAACGGCGCGCGGCAAAGGGATGTCATTGAACTCGAGTTCCAACTCTCGCTTGGCCCGTAGTCGAGGGTAGCGAATGATGATCGACTCCGGCGGTCCGGCTGTGGCGCCGAGATATCGGACGCGGACTTTCAAGCCGGTTGAACGCTGAGACCAATCCGCTTGTTCCAATCTCAGCGGTTTATCTTCGTCATCCAACAGCAGGACTTGCGTTTCTCCGTAGAACATTCGGGATGGCTCCCAGCTAGGGAATGTTCGATCAATTAGCAGTTGCACTTCCTGTCGTTGATATGGTCGCACCACTCGGCTTTGCAAGGTGACGCCCACCTCGTCCTGCTGGTAGATTTTCGACGTGGCCAGGTCTTCAATCCGCAATTCTGCGAAATCTCCAACCGCGGCGACCTCCCACGCTAGGCGCAGTTTGGCAATCTTTTCCGCGCCAAGCGTTGGTGGAGTGAGTGCGAGCGTGAACGTCGCCTGACGGTTGAGTGGGTTGGCGACCGCCCAATCTTCCGTTGACGGCGCCGCCAACTCCAGCACCTGGCCGGTGTCCGTAACGGCCTCAATCAGTCGCGGTAGCTTGCGGTGCGCGATCATATGAAACTGCTCTTCCCATTCAATCCGCAACTCGATCACAAACGTGTGTGTTTGCTGAGAGGTTGCTTGGCCGAAGTCCATGTGCTGACTGAACTCACGTCGCGCTGACAAGATCTGGCCGCGAAGTGGGCCCACATAGGTCACCGGTGGCATCGGCTGCAATCCGCGAGAGATCCCGAGTCTCGTTTCACGTCTGCCCGTGAAGTAGGCGACATGATTCGCACTTTTCGCGCAGAGCTGATCCACGGCCTCCCAAAACGGCACCCGGCGAAAGCTCGCGTCAACGGGCATATCATTGATGCCTGAAGTCCCTGCTCCCAGCGTCAGGTTGTTTCGCGTTTGTCGGGCGACTTCCTCAAAGACTTCTTTGACAGGGCGGTCATGCACGTTGATGTTCACCACCGATGCGTCCCACATCGCGGATAGCTTGAGTTCGCGCAATAATTCTTCGGCCCGAATGCGCATTTCCGGGTTTGACGATTCTCTGACAGCTTCCAACGGCAGAATCGACTCACGCCCTAGAGCTTGCAACTGCTTGCCGGCAGTTTCCCGCCGTGCATACGAGTCAGAACCCAAATCGCGAATGAGCCTCGCGACCCACTCTGGCGGTTGGTTCGACTGTTGCCGGGTATCTGTGAGAGAGGATTGCTGGAGAGGAAGAGACGGTGACGCGAACGACACCAGCGGCAGAGGTTGAATGGCGCTCACGGCAGTTTGCCAAGCGACGAGTGCACCAACACCAATGAACAAAGCGGCAATGCCGAGCAGAAAACGGCGAGCATCTCCTCGGCGATGATTGGCATTGGTCATGTCACGCTCCTGCGTCTTGCCTTCAGCTCAGAATGCTGATCATCCTGGTGGCAGGTGCCCCAATCCAAGTGCGAACTCGCTATTGCTGTTCAGGCACTCTTCTTCGACCTGAATGACATTGAACGATCTTGTTGCAAAGCGAAACACGTTCAAGCTGCTTAGAGATGAGGACGGTACGCAGCCAATGAAATCACGTCAATGGCGGACCATGCAGTCAGCGACAGCAATCAATGGGACGTAGCAGCCGCAAGCCAAGCTGACAACACCGGCTCAGATGCTCCTCAAGCAACTCAGAATGAAACTTGCGAAACAACCTCAAGACCGCCTAGGAGCGATCTGAGTAACCCGTTGATTTATCTGCGTGCCATACCTGTCCAACTTGGCGCCTCAATGCATGTTAGGCAGAGTATCGTGGCAGCGACGAGTTCAAGTGCATAAACAGATCGTAGACGGAAACGCCCGTTGTCGAGGAAAGCCAGTTTGGGTCGATCTCTGGGTGTTCAGATCCCATCAGCGTGGCAACATCACCCACGTTGACTTTCTTCTCAGCACCAACTTCCACAATCGTATGACTTGCGGATACAGCCCCGATAACCGGGTAAGTTTCGGAACCGATGAGAATGCGTCCTCCCTCCACTCCCTTTCGGGGGTATCCATCCGTATGACCGGTCGGAATTGTTGCGACCCATGTGGGTTTCTCCGCGATGTAATTGCGACCGTAACTAACGCTGTCCCCGGTTTGCAGTTGCTCTACCCGAACGACTTGAGCTTTCAGGCTGAACGCAGTTTGCAGGCGAGCCCTTTTCTGTTGTGTAACAGGATCATTGGGATAACCACCGAAGATGGCAATTCCTGGTCGAACGAAGTCCAAGTGAGCCTCTGGCAGCTCAAACACTGCGCTCGACGATGCGGCGTGTAGTTTGCCCAAGTTGTATCCACGCTGCGATGCTTCTTTTGCCAGGATCTGAAGACGCTGGAGCTGTTCGCGGTCAAACTCCGCGTCCTCCGTAAAGCCCATGAAAGCACCTTGCAGAGAAACGGTTCCGCTCTTTGCCAGTGCCTCGATCCATGGAAGGGCTTTACGATAGGGGACGCCCATGCGGCTCATGCCAGTATCCACATAGACTTGGACATCAACCGGACGCCGCAGCAGCTCGTACATCGGTTCAACTAGTTCGAGAGCGTTTGCCGAATACAAGCATGGTTGAATGTCGTGGTGCGCAAGCTCTTTCGCCGCAGATTTTGGAAACAAAGCCATGAGGTGAATCGGTTTCTTAATCCCCGCCTCTCTCAGCTCGATCGCCGATTGCACCTTAACAACCGCTAGCGCAACGATTTCAGGAAGTGTCTCGAGGTATTTCGCGGTTGCGACCAATCCCAACCCATACGCGTTGTTCTTGATCACGCCGACAATCGATCGGTTATTTGTTAGTTGGCGAATGGCCTTGACATTTGCCTTCAACAGACGATCGTCGACTTCGATCCACGGATCAATTCGATCGCGAGGTACGCGTTGACGCCCAGTTTCCATTTGTTGCTGTGCATTCGACGATGGCGTTGCTGCGTTTGATGTTCGATCACTCAATCCTGCCGTAGCTGCCACCGTAAGTGCGGATTGAAGAAACGTGCGACGACCGATGCTCATAATAATCTCCCAAACACCCGTTCGATTGGCCCGCGAGGAGAGCTGTTGGACTTGCTCACGAATGTGGGCGCAGGTTCAGGTTACGCAGTCTGTCAAACTCGAGCGGCAAGGCATCGCCCAGCGAAACTGGTCGAATGACGAATCGGCTCAATGCGGCATTGTAGGCCAATCGCTCATCGCGCGCGATGAAAACTCGATTCAAAAAGCGCTACTTCGCGTCGGCCATTTCCGTCAATTGCAAAACCGCGCGGTTGTGTTCCTTCTCCAGGTAAGCGCGGCCTTTCTTGACGTTGACGTGATCCCAAGGCAGGCGGTCGGCAAGTTCGTACGAACCATGGATGACCGATTCCGCGTCGATCTCACAGTCTGCCACGGCTTGCCACCACCGGTCGGCATTCATGTTTTCCTGCCAGCTATCGTGTCGCGAGCCGCGCTGCCAGGCCAGTTCAATCGCATCCCCCAACCGGCGGTCACCACGGCTGAACAAGCCTTCCAGCAAGCTGGTTTCCACATCATGGCATTTGACCGTGATGCTGCGAACTTGGCGTTGATCGCGCATGTACTGCCTTGCCCAATGCAAGTAATCACGCGTTTGCATTCCGGTCCACTGATAGGGAGTGTGAGCTTTGGGCACAAAGTTGCTCACGCTAGCGGTGACCTTCGCGTATCGCCCACGAACCTCCTTGCCGATTCGTGAAATCGTCTCAGCCATTTCCACAACGCCATCCAAGTCCACCGGGCGTTCCCCAGGCAAACCGCACATGAAGTACAACTTGACGCGCTCAAAACCGTTTCCGAATGCCGCACGGCATCCGTCATACAAATCTTGATTGGAAATCTTCTTGCGGATCTGTTCGCGCATGTCGTCGCGAGCTACCTCAGGCGCAAGCGTCAATCCGTTGCGGCGGTCTGTTGAAAGCAACTGTGTGACCGCTGTGAGTTGATCATTCACTCTCAGGCTAGGCACACTGATGTTCACACCTAAGGGACTGAAGACTTCCTTCATCTTCGTTATCAACGGCTCAAAATGCGGATAGTCGCTGGTCGATAGCGAAAGCAACGAGATCTCGTTGAAGCCCGTGTTGTGATAACTGGCCAACGCCGCGTTGACGATCGTATCCACTTCACGGTAACGCAGCGGACGCTTGATAACCGTGCTTTGGCAAAATCGACATTGCCAGGGACAGCCGCGCATAATCTCAATGGCAATCCGGTCATGGATGCACTCCGTGTACGGCACCACCGGCTTAACCGGCAACGGTGTGCCTTCGAAGTCGCCAATCACGGAGGGCTCGATTGTCTCTGGCACATCGGGACGCAAGCGATTAAGCGTCACGTACTTGCCATCGGCATATTCTGGTTCATAGAACCGCGGCACATAGGCATACGGCAAAACTTTGGCAAGCTCCGCCAGCAATTCCTCCCGTGCCTGGCGGCTGGCTGAATCGCTCGAGAGTTGTCCGATGTTGCGTTTGAGTTCCAGCCAGGTATCACAGATGAATGGCAGCGCCGGTTCGCCATCGCCAGTGACAAATACATCAACGAAGTCCGCCAGCGGTTCGGGGTTTTGCGTGCAGGGACCGCCCGCGATGATGAGCGGGTCATCCATCGTTCGCTGAGAGTTGCGCAGCGGAATGCCGGATAAATCCAACATCGTGAGCACATTCGCGTAACAGATCTCGTACTGGAGACTAAAGCCAAGTACATCGAACTCCGCCAACGGGCGAAAGTTCTCCAAGCTGTAAAGCGGCAAGCCAGCAGAACGAAGCTCTTGCTCCATGTCCATCCAGGGCGCGAAGACGCGCTCACACGCCCAATCTTCGCGGTTGTTCATCAGGGTGTACAACACCTGTAGGCCATGATGGCTCATGCCGATGCTGTAGGTGTCTGGAAAAGCGAGACACAATTTGCCTTGAACCTCGCGGTGATCTTTGCGCACCGCGTTGAGCTCGCCGCCCAGGTATTGAGCCGGCTGCCGCACGCGAGACAAGAATCCCAGTAGGCGATCTTTGAGATCCTGGTTGAGCATGAACGATAGACCTTGCGAGTGACGAACGCGGAGACCAGTTGAGACAAAGACGGCACGAGAAGTTATCCATGCCGCTAGGTGTGATTCGCTATTATGCCAAAAGTGGTCGCCGCTCCCAACAGGTTGTCGGCACGCGGGAAAGCTTGCGTGTCAGGGCTGTGGCTTTGGTTTGGGAGCAAAATAACCTCCGCCGAAGCCCGCCCCACCGCCACCAAACCCTCCTAAGAGCGGCTCTTCTCCCTTGCGGATCCGCTTGATCAATCGGGCGACCTTTTCGTGATTCTCGCGAGTTTGCGTGATCATCAATATCTGTTGTTTCACCACGAGTGCATACTCGTTCAGTTCGGAGTCGCCAGCAGTCACGACTGAGAAGCCGTCCGCCCCTATCAACTCGGGCGGGGATTCCAAGCGGACGATTTCGCCCGGCAAGTCCGGGTTGTTGTTGTCTTGCCACGTACCCTTAGCGACCAATTGAGGCAGCTTGGTTGCCATGTCTAGCGCGACGTTCGTCGGCAGACGATAGTAATACGTCAGGATGTCCTGCGAGGGGTCCGGCTCATGCCCTCGCGGTTCGGCGCTTGCCAAAGCTTGGCGATACATCGTTAGCAACTGCAGGACTTCATTGTGCATCTGCTCCGTCTGGCGAATCGCCATCACGCCAACTCTTGGGAAGTAGATCCTGCCGAAGCCGGTGCCGTCATCAAACCATGAATCCTTCGTCTGTGACTGAATTGCGTCCGACAAGGCTGAGGATTCTTGAGCTGACTGGCAAAGGTCACGAACGTCATACAGCGACGTCTTCAAGTTAGCGACCGCGCGATCATGGCTGGTGATCCACAGCACACCGTCTTGCAACATCCAATCAAGCTTGAGTCTGGCCACCAGCACATGAAGAATCGTACTGAACTTGCGGTCAAGCAATTTCAATGTGACTGGCTCGCGATCGCGGACACCGCTCTCTTGCAACCCCTTCGTGTCCAGCCGAATGCCAACTCCTGTAGCAGCAGCTAATTCCGCGACGGCAGTCACCAGCGGAGTTCCGTCAAAGTCAACCGATGCCTGTTCTTTGAGTCGCGAGCGGATTGCGATGTGCTGCGGAGGGTCAAAAGCAAACGTTCGCTTCGAGTGCGCACGCAGAGCTTGCAAGAATCCAGCGATCTCTCTCTGTTGCATGTCTCCTTGGCGAACAAATAGAATGTCTCCCAGCAATTCCAGCGTCCCGGGGCCGGTGCCGGTGCTCAGCCAGCCACCGGAAGTCATCAAACGAAGTGATTCAAGGAGTTCATTAACTTCGTAGCCGTTATCGAGCAAATCGCCTACCGAATACGATTGTGTCGACATTCGCTCTTCCGCGACTTCGTTTGTGGTGATGTTCAGAACATCATCTTCCACATACCAGGTGAGCCCCTTGGACTGAAGCCGGTTGAGCATCAGGTAGAGCGGTTCGCTAGCGAGGCGATCCGAGACAGGCTCACCTTGCGGGATGCCCTCTGTGACTAAAGCATTAGAGTCAAACAACGTGGTGATTCCCTGTTCAGCTTGCAACCAGTCGGCAACTTCGCGCAGCGACGAATCACTGAAGTCAACCGTCACTAGCTTGGCGAGCGCGGCTGGAACGAATGCTGCCGGATCAACCGTCTTGGGCTCGTCTTTGATCGCGGGAATCTGCGGCTGTGGTTGTTCCTCTTGCGATGTGCCTGACTGGCGCTGCCTTTCTTGAGCGATGTTGACAGGGCGCATCTGCTCTGACCGCTGACCTGACGACCACGCGGCAAACCAAAACATGCCGCTAACGATGGCCACGAGTCCAGCGAACTTGTAGCTCAAGGACCGGAGACGCAAAGCGAAACTTACGGTACGCATGGGATGCCCTTTCTGAGAGAGATGTGCCCTAGCGATGGAGCCCCACGGCGAAATCCTAGACGTCAGCTTGCCAAGGAATACGCCAAACACGGAATAGCGGCTCTGGTTATGCCGGAGCCCTTAATCTAACGGGCATAATGCTACCGCCCAAAAAAGAGAACATCCGCTGAGAGTGTCTCCGGTTTGTGACCTTGGCTCGGGGAAACGCTCAAGACCGCCAGGCAAAGAAGAGCGAGGCGCGTTGAAAACCAGCACCTGGCTGAGCATTCCTGCGTGATGAAATGTTTAGCTCGCCCCGCTGACTTCGTTGCCGACGAATTCGTTGCGGGATCGATCTTCGTCCAATGAATGTTCCAGTGACTCAATCTCGCTTTCATCTTCAAGCACGCGATTCATGAACGTCCGATTGGCCAAGTAGTATGCCACGCCAGTGATCGCGACGAAGATGGTGATCACGCGGTACCCGAGCACGACAATCAAGCCAGACCCCTCGGAGATCTGCGCCGTTTGCTGATACAGCGCATCCAGTGCGAATTCTCCGGCACCCAAACCACCCATCGGCAGTGGCACCGCATTCGCCAGCAGCGTGAGCGGAACGACAAGGAAATGTTGGGGCAAGCTTGGTGAGGGCAAAGACAATCCGCCAGCAATCCAAAAGAACCCGCACGTTGTCCCGCAATGAACAAAGATGCTGATCGCGAGCGCCAATGCGACCGTTCCCATTCGAGCGCGAAATTGACGAATTGCCCTTAGTAGTTGTCCAATCAGAGCGCCCACATGGGGAAGTCGCGATAGCGCGCGCGACATTCGGCCATGCGTAAATCCAGGGATAAGGATCAAGAGGATACCGACACCACCGATGCCGGTCCCCAGCAGCACAAGCTGCGAAAGAACGCGAACGCCGTGGTGGTCGCTGGCGTAGCTGCTTTCCCACAGAACAGCGGCTGTGGCAACGACGAACAATCCGTACAGACCGATCACGCGATCAATGACAACCGACGCCACGGCTTCCGCCCGCCGCCCGGGCTGTTCGCGGGCAATGAAAACGGCTTTGAACAGATCACCGCCAACACTTCCCAAGCTGACGAAGTTAAACAGGAATCCAACAAAGCCCAACCGAAGCGCATCACGCAGGCGAAAGTCCATGCCCAAGGCCCGTACCAGCAGCCACCAGCGAACAAACGTGGCCACAACCATCGCTAGGATCACGCTCATGGCCGTAGCAAGCAGGTGCCAATGTTTTTTCTGCCGCAGCAGTTCAGGCACGTCATCCCTGGCAAGCCAGATCAGCCAGCCCACCACACACAGCGAGACCGCGAACTTGAGCGCCGTGACAACTGTCCGTTGCATATTGGACTGACGATCTAAGGGAGTGGGAGAAGGCGGCAACGGAGATATGACGCCCACAGTTGTCAGATCAGGGGGTGGCGGGGTAACCAGCGATTTTGATGACGCGACCGTGAATTGACCGGCCAGGCCAAGTTGCAGCCTAGGGCTTTCTCAGCGGCTTGACACTCTTGCCGAACATCTGCTACGGTTGCGTCTTGCGCTCGGAATCAGGCGAACAGCACGACATAACTGCTGTGGACTGTAGGATTTAGCGATCGACTGCTCAAGGCCATTCCTGGCCAACGAGTTCGTCCATCATTGGAATACTTTCCCAGTCAAACCCTCCAGTGCGCAGATTTCGTGGGCGCGGGCCGATTTCTGAACAATGATAGCATAAACCCAAGGGGGATTAGCTCAGTTGGGAGAGCGTCTGGCTGGCAGCCAGAAGGTCAGGGGTTCGAGTCCCCTATCCTCCATTTCAAAAGCCTTGCTGTGACAACACGTTGCGGCAAGGCTTTCTATTTGGCATATCAACGACGTAGACGATCTTGCGCGACAGATCATATCCACCGATCAGAACTCCGCCCGTTTCGTTTGGCAGCTTTGCAGCACGCAGTTCACCCAACCGACCTACGGCGTGAGCTGTGACAACCAGCGTCCATTCTCCAACTTGTGTTCTGTCGACGTCGTGGACGGCAATCTCAGTGGGCTGCACTCTCATAGGCGTTTCGCTCGCCTGCCAGATGATGGCTTTCGCACTGCCGCTTCGATTGGCGTTTCGCAGTTCGTCTGCCGCAATCGCAGCGTGCATCCCGACCAGATTTGCCGGAATGGTCGAAGATACATCGCGGCACGACCGAGCGTATCTGATTCGGCCTGCCGGGGGCGCAAGATGTTTCGACAGAGATTCGTTGAAGGCGACCTCGCGATAATACTGCATTTCGAGGCAATCCAAGGGGACTGCTCGTGCGGTGTCTTCAACAAGCATCACCAAATCGCTGCCGCTGGGATTCAGGAACAGCGACGCTCGCCGAGCGTTACAGTTGAGATCGTGTGCGACATGCCTCGCCACTGGAATTGAGGCGGACATGTCCAGTATCAGTTCTGACGAGTCTACAGCTTCCTTCAGTTTTTCGTCCCTCACTGAGGCACGCATAAAGTCATCGACGATCGGCGTGGGTGAAACATCGGTTGGGTAGAATTCAGACACTTCTTGAGCAAGGGCCGTGGCTTTCGACCAGCCTATCCACATCGGTGACAAGGCGTGCCTCGCCACGTTGTGTGGAGCGAGGATGTCTTCATCAACGATTGTCCAAGACCCGAAGCCTGACTGGGCAAGCAGGTGGATCACCTGCGAACCCAGCGCACCCGCACCGATGGCAACCGTCCTACAGGGATCGGCCAAAGTTCCGCTCGCGGCTGCGGCTGCCTCACGAGATAACCCGAACTGGGGAGCGATCACGTCGATCTTTATTTCGCTACCTGTCGCCTCTAGCATTTCGCCCATGACCGTGCCAAGTTGCTGGTCACCGGGCATCTTCATCCACACACCGATTGCGATTCCTACTTCGGCAACTGAACTCGCGGTAAAGAAGGCCCAAACGTCGGTGATCTCAACCGTCAAATCAGCGTCGCGTGACAACGGAAACGCAATCACAATCAATAACTTACGCTTCCACCGATGTTCCTCATCAACCGCTTCGAGCTGACTTCGTAGTTGCTGACGCAAATCCGTTCCATCAATCGCAAGCAGGTCGTGAAGCTCAGCCAGTGTCTTCGGTCGTCGACGGATCGCCGCGTGCTGTCGCGGTTTCGCCATCAAGCAGACTGCCGTAACCGAGAGTCCGCCTGCCCGTGGATCGGGGTGCGTGGAAAAAACACGGCAGTTGTCTTCGGGCGTCGCGGTACCGACCTGCAACTGCTTCGCATCTTGATCGTCCCATGATGCAAACAAGTCCGGCGGCAGAATGATGCTCAGCCCCGTACCGGCCAGTACCGGTTCCAGCGGTTGGTCCGTCTGATGCAAAGAGCCTTTGGCTGTTTCTGCCAGCCAAGTCCGAATCCGTTCGATAAAGCCCGTTGGCGTCCACCGCAGCGCGATCTCTGACCACGACTGGTCATACAGGCAAAGGCTGCGTGGAAACTCCTCGTCGCGCAAGTTCAGGTGCGGCACCTGCGGAAAATCTGCCCGTAAAGAAATGACCTCGGGATACCAGTTATCAGCAGCGGCAAACTCAACGGCGATTCGTTCGATACGCCGAATGTCATGCATGCAGCGCTGGGGACGCTCGACTTCGACATCGAATACAATCGTCTCCCGAACGTCTCCGTCGTCGCCAGAGCCGCGCCGACATTCGATGTGCGTGACGAATGCCAGCCTACCGGTTTCCATTGCAGCCGCCAGTTCGCGGCTACGCGGCAGCTCAAGGGTGTCCGTCGCAATAATCAATCCCCCAGCGTCCAAGTGTTCGTCTTCCATGATCACCCTGCACGAAGTCCAGCACGAGGAGCAGCAACTGAAGTTACTGCGGCTGACCCAACGACCTGTGTTTTCTTCAGCTTCGCCCCCAGCCCGGTGATTTCAACGACAACTGGCTTCGGTGCAGAAACCTTGGGATGCTCCATAGTCACGATGAACTCACCATCCTTGTCGCTGGCAACCTCGCGGTAATAGTTGGCAGCCTGCCGATGCGGGGGCTGTTTATCTTTGTCGGCCTCTGTGCCTTTCGACGGAATCGGCTTGCTGCTGGATACGATAATACAGCCCTCCTGACCTTGAGTTTCAAACAGCCACTCAACATCCTCAACCGGTTCCGTTTTGTCTTTACCACGCTCAGGACCGAGTGTTAGATAGCTGCAGTGGTGTGGCAGTCCCATGACGTCCCACAACAGGCGATCTTCGTTGTCATGCGACTTCGAGATGCGGACAATCTCGGACAGAGGTTCGTGAGCCACGTCCGCGCCGATGAAGAAGCGGGTGATTTGCTGATTGAATTTGAACGTCGCCTGCATCACCAGTGAGTCGCCGTTTCTGTCGATCAGAGTGTTCTCGTCCTGCCTCCACGCGAAGGGTGCGTGAACGAAGAACTCAACTCCGTCATCGTCCAGCGTCAAATCGGGTGCGAGCTGACCGGCATCGGTGATGAGATGCTTCCGCGATTCGATTGTCAGCCCCTTCGACTTCAGCCAGTCTTCCAGCTTCTTCGCTCGGGAAAACACCCTCACGCCGTAACCCTTTTCCAGCCGGTAGCGGGCCTCCGCCTGAATCAGCTTGGAAGCGGTCGTCAGATCATTGCGACTCTCAGTAATGGTGTTGGCTGGAACCCACAGCGTGCCAAACGAGTAGCGATCGCCCGACTGATGTTTCTTGCTGTGGTCGAAGTAGAAGAACTCGTCAGAACCACGAGTATGATCGTCGTCCAGATGGGTGAAGGCAGTGATGTCGTAGCCCGACTTGCTCGCGTCCGACAGGTCATCGCCGAGTGTCTTTGGCAGGTCGATCCCCTTGTCGTTTGGGTCGCTCAGATTGGCGACGGCAGCGAAATCGAACAACACCTTCTTACCGTTGTCCAAATCGATCAGCGTTGTGTCCGCATTTTGGTTTGACCCAAGCGGGTAAAATGTCAGTTTGTGCATGTTGAACCTCAAATACTTGTCTGTTCGGGGGGATTCCGCCCATGAAATCTTCGTCCACAACGCTATATGCGCGACCGTGACAGAAATCCCGATTTTTTCCCGTCGCGTGTCACGGTCGAGCATATCAGTACAATGAGCGGAGCAGAAAAGCCGCATCACAGCACGGAGTACATGACTTGCAGGAACCCGCAAAGGTTCAGGAAACGGACTTCACCGAGGAGTCTGATGCTGACCTTCTGACGCTCATCAGTTGGCGTGAGGAAGACGGGGAGGCTGCGCGAGCAGCATGGCGAGAGTTCTACGATCGATATTTCAAGCTTCTGGCCTACATCTGCATGAAACGGTTCGCATCACAGATCGGCGATCAGGGCGTGAATGATCTTGTCAATGACACGTCCCTTCGAGTCTTTGACGGCGGTACTGATACGTTCAAAACCGATGAAACCGATCCGGAAAAGCTGAGACACCTCATCGGTGCGTGGCTGTCACAGATTGCTCTGAATATTTTCAGGGCTCGTTTGCGAGGGGAGAAACGTCTCCCGTTAGTGCAGGTCGAGGAGTTTGAGTTTCCTATCGAGGAATCGCCGCCACTTTCTGGCGAACGTGCTGAGCAGTGCGAGCAGTTGAAGGAAGTGCTGGAAGATCTAAAACCAAGGGAGCGAGACATCCTTTTGGCCAGATGCGCGAACTACCATCGCTCAAAGGGAAAGCAGCAGTTTGAATCGCACGTGCTGGAACGTCTTGCCAAGGACTGGAGGATCACCAAGGACAATGTCCGTCAGATTTACAGCAGGACCATGCGAAAAGTAGAGGAGCAACTCTCGCAGCGACCCGCGAGGTAGATGACATGGCGAAGAACAACAAGAAAACGAAGATAACGCCAGACGAACTTGAGCAAATCACGTTCGATGCGATGCGTGTTCATGGTGTGTTGCCGCCAACAGTCGAGGAAGTCGCAGCATTCGACGCCGAGTTGTCCGACGTGGACTTACCCTTTGGCGCGAGTGATCCCGAGGAATTGCTCAAGAAACTGGAGACGGAAGTTGATGCCGACGAACAAGAAGTCATCTTGCCGTTTACAACGATGGAGGAAACAAGCCGAAATCTTGCCCGAGCGGCGCGTCAGGGAGGTGAACTGACCGAAGATATTGAACGGCGAATGGCCGACGACAAAGCGAAGTTGTTGCAAGATGAGCATGACAAAGAGTAAATCGGCCAACCCGCATTTGACTGCGGAACGCGAAGCAGAGATCGGAGAGCTAGCGGAGTTCATTGCAGAGGATCGTTTTCCACAAAAGCGTGTCGAACCAGCAGCGATTGCCAAGTCGGTTGGAATCGGTGTCATTCCCGGGTACTACGATGACCAGTTCGACGGAATGCTGGAACACGATTCCGACCGATTCTTCATCTACTGCAATCTCGACCGCGTCGAGTCATTGACGACTCCGCGAGCACGTTTCACGCTCGCCCACGAACTTGGCCACTACTATATCCCGGAGCATCACAACGCCCTGAAGTCAGGCAATGTCCCGAAACACCCGTCGCACTGCGATCATGAATCGACGAATCCCATCGAACTTGAGGCAGATCACTTCGCCTCATGTCTGCTGATGCCAAGCGACCGATTCCGCAAACGAGCCAAGAGGGTGGCGGACGGTCTGGAAGGAATTCGTCAGCTCGCAGGCGAGTTCGGAGCATCGCTGACCAGCGCCGCGATTCGTTATGCGAAACTTGACGTGCAAAAGTGTGTCATCATCAAGTGGAACACTGACGGGTATGGCTGGAAATGGCTCTCGCCAACCGCTTACGCAGAAGGCTGGAGAAAAACGATCGAGGAACCGGCAAAACTTGTTCCCGACAGCGCGACGGAGAAAATCGTTTCTGGATCAAGTTCCGGCGGTGACATCGTCAGTACCGGCACAACGGCAGCGCACTGGTTTCCCTTTGTTTCAGTCGGGTCATACGGAGACTGCCTTCTGAAGGAGGAAGCAGTTTCGCTGGGTCGCTACGGCACATTGACCCTTCTGTCGCTGGCCGAATGAAGCGTTCGTGCTGGCATTTGTTGTTGTGAACGATCTGGAAGTCAAAGGACTAAGGGCGAGAATCGCGACTCTCGATTACTACGTGGAATTTGTCTTCGATTGAACGTGATTGTAGAACTGAACTCGTTGGGTCGATTTCGAGCTTACCTTACCTCAAGTAAGTCTGTCGCCAAGTTGCTCCGTCATCGCGCCGAACAGTTGAGGAACAGTCTGACCGGAGAAACTGTGAGTGGTCACGTCCTCGAAGCGTTCCTCAAGAGCACCCGTCCGACATGGGAAGTACTTCAGTGTCGCCTTTTCATGTTGAACTGAAAATGGACGAAACTTTGTCAGCATTCCGGCAATTTCGGGATGCTGTTGCATAAGTTGATGAATCGTTGGTGGCCGGTGACCCATCATGAGCATCTTTTGCATGACGTCGTGGTCCAGCATGTCTTCGATCGTGACTCCCTCGACCGGTCCAACCGACTCAGCCATGACAAAGTCGGGAAGATACGTTCGGACGCTCGATGTGTTCTGCTGCAGGCCAATGGTCATGTCGACAACGTGAAACGGAGGTGCCATCAACCATGCATGCCCGGCAGCATTTGACCCTTCGGGAGCCTCAAAGAAATGTGCCCAGTACCGGGGAGGTTGTTTTGTGACCGGGTCAAACTCGATCGTCAGCGATCCTGCCATGGTGCTGCACCAAATACCAAGCCGCTCCAGAATCTTCATCGCAGCTTGGACAAAATCGAGACAGGCACCGAGCTTGCCGTCACGCTTCAATTCCTCGCGAAGAAAGTCGCATACCAGAGGAACGACGCGTCGGCTTCGCTCCAAATACTCCGTTGAGTATTCCTGACAGGCCACGTATTCGCAGTACGTTTCCAGCAACATCGGGTTGCTTTGTTCCGCCTCAACGAAGCTTGGGTGGTTGTAGAACTCAACTTGATCGTATGGAATTCCGAGCGAAGTCAGCTCGACTTCGATTTCGCCAATGGCTCGCATGCCCATCGCTCCTGATGATGAATACGCATGATACACTTAGTTGGTGGCCGTGCTACGATGAAGATATTGCTGGACGAACTGGAATGCACTTCGCAACATGCACTCGGCCCACTGCGTGAATAGTTCACGCCGGATTCGTGATTGCTTCCTGCTCAATCCAAACGCCAGACACTGCGATCTGTCGGAGTAAATCCGGGCAACTGGTTGATTCTGACTTGTTTGACGCAAGGAACTTCTGAAGTCGACGTTGTTCTTTGGGCGGCAATGGGATGCCGGTTGGTGCGTATTCATGATGCGTCGACACATCCATGTGTGACGACTGAATGTTGATGCCCGTCCGGCTGATCAATGAATCAAGAATGCGTACGCCGTAAAGGTCGAGGTCACCTTGGTGCTCGAATTTGGCTTGCGGACAACATTCCGACAGTTTCCGCAGGAAGCTGATGACGGCTCGGTTCGCGTGGCCTTCGGTATAGACCAAGAGCGTGTCGCGTTCACTTTCGAGTTCGACAGTCAGATCCAAGAATGACGTCTCGTTTTCAACCGTAACGACCTTCCGCAATGGATTCGCGAAACGCAGTTCAGCACCATCCAAGTGTCGAGCGGAAAACCACACAGGTTGCCGCTGTTCGGCGGCTTCCGAGGGCCATCGCCAGACGCCACTAGCGCGAACGATCTCAAAACGACCGAATACCATCACCAAGACAGAAGTCAGGTTCTCAGTGATTCCGATGAGATTCAGCACCTTGGCATGACGGAGTCGCGACGGAAGGTCTCGTGTCATCTCAGCGAGACCGGAATCGTATTCAACCAGGTCTCGTGCAAGGTCTCGCCATATGCGGTTACCCGGACGAAGCCAATGCGTATCACCGGCAATCTGACGAGAGAGATGAATGACATGTTCGATACGATCCGTTTGACGGTGTAGCTCGTCAGCCAGAGACAACAACCGAAAGTAGGTCTGCAAAGTGTCAGCAAATGACCCCGCTGCCCACTTGCGGCAACGATACCAATACCGCCCCTTGTCCTTGTCTAAGTTGGACAGTTCACGTCGAGCCACCGCCCCTGCGAGGCCGGGCGAGTCAATGTATAAACGCAGGCAGCTTCGCAACTCGGCTGAGCGTTCTTGTTTCGCTTGTTTCCGATTTTGAAATGCGTGGCCCACTGCATCGGCGAGGACATCTACGAATCCATCGATACCCGCACTGGACGCTTCCCATTTCGCGAAATGTAGCTTGGTCGAGCGCCCGTGATTGGCGGGGCGAACGAAGTCGCCGGAAAAGAGTGACAGCAACGCGCGATGATTCGCGTCGTCGTACGGAACGGTCAACGTCTTGGACATTTGACCGTTGGACTCAGCACGCTTCAGAATGAGCTGAGCCATTGCCCGGGCGGCTTCGCCGGAGTCCAGCCAGCCACGGACTGAGACGACGTGTTTGTCACTCGTGTTCATCGCCTGCATTACCAAAGATTGCCGCTGGTCGTGGCTCAGCAAAGAGATCGCCCTGCGATTCTGCCTTCTCCCAGACGAGCGTGGCGATTGCCACGTTGTCGTCCTCGTCACGCTCGACCAATAACGACGTCGTATCGTATCCGTCGCCCAAGAATGTACCGTCCACATCCGGTGACGCTATAACAAGGTCCAAACGTAACTTCTTTGCACACCGAAGCAGCAATTCTTTACGGTCAAGACTTAAATCCGGAAACGCTTCATCCATCATAAGAATGCGAAGCTTCGACTTCGTCTGATCAAACTGAAAACTTGCCAAAGCAAACAGCAACAGATAGTTGTGTGTCACCTGTGCGCCACCGGAACCCTTTACAAGCTCGGCGCGGCCAATCGACAGTGCATCGTCCGATTTGATGGACTTAGCCTGAAATTGGAAGTCGAACCAATTGCGGTAGTCGAGAAATGGAGGTACTTCGCCTTCGCCGGCCAGAGACTCCTGACGGTTTTCCAAGTGATGGAGCAACTCGGTTTGCTCCGCCTCGTTTAGCAGCGACTGCCGCTGCACAAGTTTGATGAATTGCTTGTGTTCGTCCGTTGGCGTAAAGGTTAGTTGAAAATGCTGATGTCCAAACTGCAGGTCTGCCAGCACACTGTTGAGCCCCCTAACGGTCCGCTCCAGTGTCAGCAAGTCGTCCTGCAATCGTGAGATCAGGTCCTGCGCCAATACATTTTGAATCAGATTGAGTCTGTTCTTGTCGAGCGATGATCTCCACTCTTCCTCCTCCTGTTGTCGTTGCTGGAGGATTTGAGCAAGTGTGTCACCGCGATAGTCGGACACGGAAATCCTTCCGCCCTCGTCGACAACCTGAAAGCGGTACTTGGTCGCAAACCGGTTTTGCAGAACGCCATCGCTGCTTTCGAGCCTTGTCTTTTTTGTCGACTCATCAACGATCGCGTCCCGCAAACGAGGGGCGAGGTTATCGAGTTGGATTTGCGAACCGCGCTTGGTCGTAAACACATAATGGTCGACGTCTGATACTTCAGGTGGAATGACAGCCGAGAGCGAATCTCGCTGAACACCGAAGCTGATTTCTGACTCGCGCAGTTGGTCGTCCAATTCCGGGATTTCTTGTTCAAATCTCTTCACCGCGTCGACTTGTCCGTCTCTCGATGTGCGTGCCGATCCGAGCTCCTGATTGGTGATGCTGTGTGTGCTTTCCAGTGTTCCGATCTGTTGCAGCAACGCGTCGACGTCCGCTTGATTGACCTGTCCCGCCAATGTGTCGCGAGTCGCCTGTTTTGACTGCTGCTCCGTTTGCAGCCCATCGACTTCATTTTCAAAACCAGTCACGGCGCGCTGGTACTGTGCAGCCGCATCGCGGGCAGCCTGTATCTGCGTCCAAAGTACTTCCAGCTTTGACGGGATTCCGAGTTGATTGAGTTCCCGAATGAAAGCCTCGGTAGACGTGATTTCGGCATCTAGGGACTCACTGAGTTTACCGAGACGCTTTGTTTCTGCCTTGAGTTCACTTTGCTCGCGATCCAGTTCAGCAAGCCTGTTTTGACGAATCTCCGTTCGTCGTTGTTCACCAATCCACTGAGCACTTGCAAGTTCCGTTCGTCCGCGCGCTCCCCGCTCGCCATGGAGCCCTTCGTCGTCGATCCAGTGTCGATTCTCTCCCTCGCCAACCTGCTTGTCTTCCAGTTCGACATCAGTGAAAACCGCATCCAGATGAGCACGGACTCGCGGATCGCCTGCTTCAAGCACGGACGCGATTGATTCGCCATCATCGTCGTCCGCATGAGCCTCGCCAGTCGCTGCTCCACTCAATTGGAAGCCATCGTCCCGCGCGTCATCGGACATTTCTTCGGGTTCAGGACGCACAGGGGCGGAATCCAGAACACGTAACCCCGACCCAAACTCAAAGACAATCTCGCGAGCCCTGTCGACATCCGATGGGTCGACAATCAACGTCGACAATGCTGTCATCCCCATCGCGGTTTCGACAGCGGCAGCTTTTGAGTCGTTGATGGAGTTACTGAACTCGATTTCCTGAAACAAAAACCGATAGTCAATTTCATGACTTCGCAGCGATTCAAGTATTTCCTCAATCTGTTCGACAGGAGCGACAAGATCAGGATGACTTTTCAAACGTTCGAGTTGGACGCTGACCTCGCCGAGCCGATCATCGACGTCGGCCAAATCGGTCGTCACTGTGATGAGCCGCCCTTTGGCCCGTTCCAGATTGGAATTCCCATTCGACCGCAGCGTCTCGACGCCCGACCGCAGCTCATCGGCTTTCAACACATCGTCGATTGCCCTCGGCAGGAGACTGGCAACCGTCACAACTTCATCAGCAAATTTGGAACAGTACGGTCGCAATGACGCCGACAACTTGCGGAGCTGATTGTCTGCTGTGTCCAACACTTGCTGAGTGTCACTCTGCAGTTTCGTCAGTTTTTGGTTCTCATCATCCAGACGTCCTCGCTGTTCGCTGAGCTGTCTGTTCTTTTCGGAAAGCTTCGATCTGAGCCCATCAATCTCCGTCTTCAGTTCAGCGATCTTCGCGGCCTTACTGTGCGTATCGCTTGCCCTCAGTGTTGCAAGCTGTTCCTGCAGCGATTGCGACCGTTGGGTCAGGCGGTTGATTTTCGACTCAAGCTGGTCCCGCTGTGACTCGGCATTCGCCTTGTTTTGTTGAGCCTCGTGAAGTTGCTGCGAAGCTGAGTCCACGTCAAACTTGGCGGAAATGTACTCATATCGTCGCCTTGTCTCTCGCGCGTCCTGCGCATCGGTGCAGGTTTGGTCGAGTGCAGTCAGCGCCGTAACATCCTCAGCCAGTTCAATCAGGGTTTCTTCGATTGATGAAATGTCCTGAAATCCCTTGGCGACTTTGTCGAATGGCTCGGCATCTGGTTCTGGCAACACTCGCCGGAACAGATCTCCAATGTTACTTGTTGTTTTGACCAGTTCCTTGTAACTCTTGGCTCGCTGCCACAGCTCCGTGACATTCTCAAAGTCGTCTCTATCCTCAAAAAGGCGATCGACGACGGCTTTCCGATAGGCTTCGCGACTTCGCTGCAGGTCCGTCTTAATGAGTTGCTGTAGCTCATCACGGCCGACGATTCGCGAACTGCCGTTGCCGTTGTCCTGCACTAGCGGAAGGTCGCAAGCATGCTCACTGCAGATCAGTCCCCAATAAGAAGGTCTCGCTTTCATGTCGGCCACCGACGCTCCAAGAAGCAGCGTCATTGTCCGATCACCTGTCGTGGATACGAATTCGGCGGCGGAATACATGATGCTACCGCCGGATCTCGCTGGCACGCCGGCGAGGTTCGCTCGGAGAATGATTCCATTGATCGAACGCCCTTCACTTCCGCGTCCAGCCATCTTCGCAGCAGCGTTCAAATCCCAATGCATCCCGCCGGACAGGACAAGGTGCAACGCATCGAGAATCGTTGTCTTACCTGACTCATTGATTCCAACGACGAACAGATCGCCGGAGACTTCGATCAGTTCGTCTTCATAGTTGTGAAACCCCACGAGTCGCAGAGCACTAAGTTTCCATTTCAACATGTTGTGTTATTCGTCTTTGTTTTCATCAAGTTCGGTCACCTGAGCTGACAACTGTGTCCACTCAGTATCGGCCAACTCAGCGGTGTCTGATTTCGCTGGATCGCTGACGTCGCCATCCACGACTGCTTTCGGGTCAAAATCCAACTGGTTTAGTGCTTCTGCCCGATAGCAACGCAAACCCGGAAGCAACGCGTACAGGACATCGTCTTTGCCCGTGCGAGTGAAGCCGTACCGCAGTCCTTTCTCCTTCACTTCGCCCTCTCGTTGGCGAACGGCGATGAACCGGTACAGCTCCAGCTTTGTGAACAGCGCCCGACAGTGGTCGAACAGCTTGTCCTCTGGCACGGAATCATCGTCGGACAATTCGTCTCGGTATCTGCGAAACGCAAACTCAATGAAGTCACCGAGAACGAAGCGAACCTCGTCGCAAGTCTCTAAATCAAGGTTCTGCTCATCAGCCTGTCGTTGATGGAATTCAAGCAGTAACACGAACAGCACAAACTCGTTTCGGCCGGAGAGTCGAAAGATGTGGCGTTGCGTCGGATTTAGCTCGCTGTTGTAGACCTTGGGTTTGATGAGTCGAGCAACCTGTGTATCGACATAGAGTTCCCATCCATAGAACGACTGAAAGAAATCGGCAAAGACGCTTCTTCGCCTCCGCAAAGTCTCGAACAGGTCGAGATCGTCGTCCCGATAAAAGAACGGCGACTCCATCAACACATTCAATATCTCTCGTGCTCGCGCAATCCCAACGCGGTTCGCAAACAGTCCGCGAAATGCCGAATCAGCACCGGAATATGTTCCTTCGTCGGTCGACATCACGTTCCTCGACTAAAGACGAGTTGCGGAACCTGTAGTCGTCCGTTGTTTTCCCTGACTGCGATCAGGATGGACTTGTCTTTGGGATGATCAACGAATTCGACTTTGTACTTTAGTCGCCGGCGAAGGTGACTCCGGTCTAATCGCACATACCGAATCGCCTTGAAAAACAATCGCACCTCGTTCCAGTCGTGAAGCTCGATCTCCGCAGCGTGAGCATCATCCTGTCCGCGGAGTACAACTGAGTCGACGAATCGGTTCAGTTCTTCCATTTGCTCCAGCAATGCGGGCCGCTCAGAAATCCGCGTCGATGTTCGCTTCCGAATCGTCGCCCCCGACAGTCGATTCGTTGATCGCACGGAGTTGGAGAACGTTCTTGTCGGTGCGACCTGCGAAACTGGCGTTCCATCTTCATTGTCGAGACTGAGATGGGCCGACTGCCAGAAGTTTGCAAAGAACGAATCAATCTGGCCGTTGGCAAACCGATGGTCAGACGCTCGCAGGGCTCGGGTCGAAAGTTCGCGCAGACTAACGATCATCTGCGAACGTCGAACGATCTCAGCCAAAACACGTTTCAGGTGGCCTGTAACATCGGCTAAACGCTGGTGCACTGCACGACGTCTCGCATCTAGCACTCCATCGGTCTTCAGAAAGTCGTAAACAACCTGAACGATCTCGGCAGGATTCGGAACCTGCAATCCGGTTCGTGACGGGTCATCGATCACCTCCGCCGACCAAGCCTGTCGCACCGATTCAAAGTATGCATCGTCAGCTTGATCCATAATGATTTCCAGCTGCTCAAGACATGACTGGCGGCGGGATTCCACCTCGCTGAGGTAGCGGTCAAAGTAGGTCGACAGGCTAGAGAGCAATTCGTTGATTCGCTCCTGATTCGGCTTTTCAATCGACATCTCGCTTAGCCAGAGATCGAGC
>JALCBR010000034.1:37520-41972 GCA_028066245.1 Pirellulales bacterium
CAACTCACGGCCCGCGTCCTCGACGGACTTTCTCGCTTGTACAAGATGGCGCGCGACCCGAAACAAATCCTGATGAGAGTTGCTGTCGCTTCCGGCAGTCCGCGCTACCGACTCCAGAGCGTCCTGAACGTCGGCGAGATTGAATTGAATCGAAGCATGAGTCTCACCAAAGTCCGTTTGTGACTCACGCTCAAGATGAACGAGCAATCGAAACGTTCTATCGGAGAGACGAACCTGATATCGAGTAACGCCGCGATCCTGAATTCGGCGAAGTCGTTTGGGTTCCATCCGCAATGAAACGTTCTTTTTTTCTTTCAGAAAGTCCAAGTGTTTCTTCAGGTCACCGGGCTCGAAGGACTCAGCGTGACATTCGTCAACAAATCGATGACGAATCCTGTCGTGCAGTTCAGCCAACGGCAATTCAAGTTTGATCTCCTCCTGTCGTGCACGAAACAGCTCAACAAGAATGAGCAGGTACGGACCGGTCAACTGACAGTTCAGGAAATCGAACTGCGCACCATCAAGTCGCAACAGCAACTCACGTAGTTGTCGATCCCAGATTCGCATGGAGTAATCACGTCAGACACGAGCATTGCATGGGCGCCCCTGAATAGTTGGGGCTGGCACAGGGGTTCCATGATACCCCGAGTAAGGTGCGAGGTCGAAAGCGTAGTCACTTGAAGTCAAACAATGCCAACTTCGGCGGCGAGATAGCGTGGGACGCTACCGATTACGTTGACTTTTGCGTAGCATTTCCAAAGGAAACTCCATTTGCATTGTCGAATGATCTCCCGCTTTGCCAAACTTTGGAACAACTCTCCCGATTGTCCCGTTAGTTAAAAAAAACCGCGACGCGCTGTGCGTAGGGTATTAGGAGTACAATTCCCTGATGAACAGCCAGATGCCGGAAACGCGTCGCAGTTTGCTGATCGACGTTTGCGATCCCACATATCAGCGAGCGTGGTGCCAATTTGCAGACATCTATCGTTCGCTGATCGTGCGGATTGCGAAAATTCGCGGGTTGCAGGCTGAAGGCTTGGCTCAGCGGGTTGTTGCCCGCGGTTGCCGGGGCGATTGATCGTTGGGAACACGATCCGCAGAGAGCAAGATTTCGCACCCTGAAGACTTCGACTCGATGAGTTCTAACATTCTGTAAGTGAGTCCGACTCAAATTGGAGGCTGTTGTGTAATACTTGTCAGAAGTCCGATAACTGCCGGTTCAAACCCGACGACCCCAGCCGCAAAAAGTTCTACTGGTGTCCTCGATCGTCCATTTATCGAGTCCCACTCAACTCTGGTGCCTGTCTTGGTGCCACTTGTCGTTCCGTTGTGCAATCGCTGAAAAGTCTAAAACGTCTGCTTTTTGCGGCCGTTTCGTGAATTGTGAGCCTCACACGGTGACCGAAGTGTTCAGCGTTGTGTCAATCAAGGTGTGCTCCCTTGCTGCCGCCGCTGTCCGCATCAATCAGTAGATGAACCTGGCACTAATACATGCGGCCAAAACCCAGCCACCCGTTCCGAATCGAGCTTACAGAAAACTCGGCGGTGGGGTCACATTTTTGTCCGCTGGTCACTGAAGACCGGTTCCACGTCTTCATGATTTGTTGCCACGGCGTTTGTTCACGATGGGTTGGCCTCCAAGGCTGTGGAGCAGTTCGACGAGGCGGCGCTTTCGATGGTGGCGGTCGTGGAAGGTCGTCAGGATCACTTCAAATTCGTGCTCGCGCTCTTGTGACTTCAGCACTTTGCGAGCCTTCTTCAGGAGTGAGACTGACTGAGGGTACAGCTTCGTGTTGGTTTCCGCCGCCAGTCGATCAGCTTCCGTGCAGTACAATTCAACAGCGCGGTCGGGGTGAGTTGATGAGACCGCATCGGCGACTTCCGTTTCAAATCGATTGAATCGAAAACGGTTCTGCGCGGTCGATGCCTGCCATTGGTCGTACCATCGCAGGACGGATTCGGGGTCGCGCTGATGATTCGACAGTCGGATGAGCACGTCGAAATGCGGACTCGGTTTCTTTGCATGATCGCGATCAAGACGCGAGTTGCTGTCCGTCGCGCCGGGCGGCGCGGAGAACGGCCAGCGATCGGTTCGCGGCTTTGCGGGCTTCTTTGTCTTGCCGGCCCGCGTATTCGAGGCCTTTGAAAAAGCCGGGGGTTTTCCGGTTTCCAGAAAGTTCATTGCGACAGTTTTCGTCTCAGCTTCGCACTTTGCCTTCTTCGCAACTTTCAGTAAGTCCTGAAGTGATGATACACCAGGCCGCGCGACGAAACGCTCAGCAGCGATCGCGGCAGCAACGGAGTGGTCTTTGTTTTTGGCCGCAATCGTCGCCAGTGAATCCTGCAGACGGTTGATCAGCCCGGCATACGTTGGGTCGGTGTTCTCCAGTCCCTGTGAAGCCAGTTCCTTCGCTTCGTCATATCGCTTGAATACGATCAGGCGATCGACGGCACGTTGATAGGTTCCCGCCTTCGCGGCTTCCTCGATACAGAAATCCGTCGCCGCTTCTTCGTCGCCGGAGGCCTCCAGTGCTTCAATGATCCAGCCAGACAATCTCTCTCTTTGATAAGAACGACTGAAGTCAGCGGACGCCCGATCTTTCCTGGTGGTCGCCTGAGAGGGTAGGCGTGATTTCAGCTTCTCCGCGACTTCCGCCCACGCCGATTTGGGATAACGCAGGTCAAGAACATCACCGAATGAATCGCACAGGTCGTAGCCATCCTGCATAAAGGAATCAATCACGAACAGAATCTTGTCGACATCGGTCAGCGAACTCGGCACGATTGCTTCGGCAACAATCGAAAACGTTGACGCGATCTCCCCGGCTGTTTCCCCTTCGTCGTGTGATTGTTCAACCTGCCGCATGCCGCGTTCGATGAGTTCGCGTCCGAGCTCAACCACAGCATCGAACTGTTCGGCATCAACCAGCGATCGAAGCTGGGATCGTAAACGTGAGTAGTCGGGCTGATTGCCATGTCCTTCCCACGAGTTGTACCACGCTTCTTCCGACGTGACCAACCGAAGTTCCTTCCGAGCCTCACGAATCATCGCCGCGTGGTCGCCCGTCTCCAGCATGATTCGGTCTACATACGTCTGCCTGAACTTCGCGTCACCGCGACAGACCTGCATGATGATGCTGACCAGATCGTCTTTGCTCTTAGCCGACAGGAAGTCGACGATATCCGCGTCCGTGATCTTTCGTCTTGAGCGCGCCGACCCGCCTGGTGACTTCTTCTTTCGTGGCCCGGGTTTACGAGCGGCCGAATTGCCGACGCTCGTCATGGAAACGTCAACGCTGCTCGAGTCTGCTTCATCGAAGTCCTCGTCGTCGAACTCGCCTTCCGATAACTCATCCTCCCATCCGTTTTCAATCAGAGTCAGCCGTCGATCGTCTTCATCAGTTTCCGGTACGTCCGTGCCGTTTTCGATCGCGCCCAGGAACTCCAGAATGGCGGCGACTCCATGCTTACAACGATGCCCAACGGGACAGGAACAAGACGCCTCAAGACGCTTGCTGAGGTCACGACTTCGACCCGCCACCGAAACATGTGTCGCATACCGATGAGTTCCCGAAACATCGGCCAGCAGTCCCCCGTCGGGAAGCAGATTCAGGTTTTTGACAGCACCCCGCCGCTGATACGACCGCCCACGTTCAAGGCTGCGTGAATCCGTCCACTCCGATAGGTCGTCCCACGTCAGCTTCGCCCACGGAAATGACAGAGTCGCAACTTTCCCTGATTTGCTTTTCTTCTTCACGTTTCGTCCTGTCGGCAAATTTCGTGCTACCTCCCGGGCGGGATGTGTGATTGATCACAACGCGTTTTTCAATTCCGATTCGATGAACGCTGCGATTTGGTCCTTGTCGGGTAAAGCAACCTGATAGCGTGACACGAACAACTGGTTGTCCATCCCCGCGACAGCGTACTTCACAAGGGCGTCGTTCTTGTTGGTGCAGAGCAGGATCCCGACCGGCGGATTGTCTCCATCTGAGCGTTCGTTTTCAGCGTACCAGTTCAGGTATGTGTTGAGTTGCCCAAGGTTCTCGTGCGTGAACGACTCGGTCTTCAGTTCGACCAGCACGTGGCACTTCAGAATGCGATGGTAAAATACCAGGTCGACAAAGTAATATTCGCCTCCGATGTGGATTCGCTTCTGCCGCGCCTCGAAGCAAAACCCGCGGCCAAGTTCCAATAAGAACGGCTCCAGCTTATCGAGCAAAGCGTGTTCAAGGTCGGTCTCCAGCATGGTGTCCTGCGGACGCACTCCGAGAAACTCGAAGACGACTGGGTCGCGAAGAACCAGACTCGGCTCGTTCGGTTCGGCCATGGACTGAACGTGCTTGGCCAGAGCCGCCTTGTCTTTGGACAGCGCGGATCGCTCGAAGTAGAGGCTGCCAATTTGCCGCTTGAGTTCACGAACCGACCATCCGCCCCTCACGCATTCCACCTCGT